>NZ_VZCB01000090.1 GCF_009494395.1 Segatella copri
AGAAAAATGCTCAATTCAGTTGTTTGCTTCCCTAATTAAGTTTTCGGACGGTCTCTCCCTCTTTATGAGGGCACCTTTTTCAGTGCCCTCCCCAGGAAGCGGGGATGTAACCGCCCTACTCGGTGCTCAGAACCGCTACGCTCTAAGGTTGTCGGACCATCAAAGGTTTTCGACATATTGTGCGGGATGGGACCGCATGGGAAGCGATGCCCCAACCTATACTACATGATGTTCTACATTAGTATACATTATTAGCTTCTCGCAACTTATTGATTGCTATCATTCTCTTTCAATGTCTGGTTGCAAATATATATATACAGAATGATGATAATATCATTAAGATGCCAAAGAACCAAAATTTTATATTATCATGCTTTCCTCTAACAGCAAAATAGCCCAAACAGACAAAGACTATCAATATACAGCCCAATGCAACAACATACTCCATTTTGTCTGCAATAGAAACTTTTGCATTATTTCCTATAAATATAGATAACAAACCAACAAGGAATGTGGTTATTGTAATAAACAGTCCCATCTGCTCCATGTTCTTACGCTCCATATTGCTAATTTTCTCTTGTGCTTCTTGTATAGACAAAATATCTTCATATCGTTCAATTTCGCTTTCCAGCATTGAACATTCCCAATCTAATTGGTCTCTTTTCTTATAAATCTCATCGAATTTCAATGGACGACTAAACGATGAGGGATGAAATAATCTATATTCATTGTTAATTTCAGTACATTCATTAAATGTTAGCTGAAAAGCATAACATTGATTTTGTTTACTCCATTCAATTTTGTCGTGGAAAAATTCATTCCATTGTTTAACGCAATCCATTTTCTCTATCAAGATACTCTTGTCAACCCTATTGACTATATCTTCTTTTATAGATTTGATGGTATATTCTATAGCCTTTTGATATGGATGATAATTATATATCATACACATATTTTGAATGGTAATAATTTTATCCAAACATATTCTTATGTCCTTGAAAGAAAATATCTTTGGATATTTACACTTTAAAGAAAATAGACAATTATACATATAAACTCTAACTGACCGTAGAGCATATTTATTAAATTCATAGAACATAGTTTTTTCTTTATCTTCATAAAAAAGTTCATATTCTTTTAATAAATTTTCTGCCTGCGTTACATTCTTTGTCACTTTTGTATAATATCTCATCAGCAGGACCATCTGACCTAATTTAGCCCATCGCTTATTAGGATGACTTTGCCACTGATAAACGTCTTCTTCTAATATATATTTTTCGGGATTAATAAATTTTAGAAAATTTGAATACACGTCATTAGCAGACGTATCTATCCCTTTTGGAGCAACTACTGAATTTTTAAAATTAAACTGATACTCAATTCGCATATTTTTTGCAAAATGAGAAAGTTTTAAAAGTAAAATGTCTATCTCTGAAATTGCTAAATCAACATTTTTCTTTGCATCACTATCTACAATATTACCTTTTGCTTTTTCCAGATGCTCTTTGCAAATAAGAAGCTTTCTGATTTCTCTTTGATCGTATGAAAAACGATATTCAAATAACCAAATATCTATTATAGTATCGAGTAATGTTAACCATGAATCCCTTTTAGAAGAGGGTTTTTCAACTTCTATAAAATTCAATATTCTTTTTCGAGAAACTTTTTTTTCATATATCTCAGAAGTGATATAGATATAGAACTTTGTCAACATGATTGCAGACTTTAGTTCTATCAGCAATTGCTGAAAATCATTCTGCAAAGATTTTTTTTGCTTATTATCACCAGTTTCAACTATTTCATATGTACATTTATCCAATAAGCTATCTATGCCATCTGTAGGGAAACGTAAATGATCTCCTTGCATTACCAAATTACTAAAAAGGACAAACAATTTACTCTCTGCATCCGATATTTTACCCTTGCCTAAGAAAAAGCTTTTTCTACTTTTTTCTTCATCTGACCATTCTAATGAGTCTATCCAACCATCAGGAAATAAACTTTTAAAAAGTTCATTAACCTTTTCTATTAAAGAAATAGCACGTTTTTTAGTCATAACATTTTTTACTCTCTATAATTTCCAATGACGTCATTTTTTCTCTGTTATGACCGCACAACTTTGCATATTGCATTGCAATTTGCCAAACCGACCATTTATGCGTCAATTCAACTAAATCAAATACAGGCATGGTCAAATACTTCCGATCATTTTTTATAAAGTCGTCCATAGCTTCGTCAATCCATTCCCTATGTACTCTGGATATAGAAGTAAACATATCAGATTCTAGTTTACAATAAATGCATTCATTACCATTAAAACTGATATGCTGAAAAGTTTGATTACTCTTCATTGCATCATATATATCTATTTCAACGGGTCCATATGGTAGAGCATAGAATTGATCGAATATATTCAACAACTTTCGATTTGTATTCTCAACATTCCAAGCACATACAAGAAAAAGGATTTTCTGAAGACGCAACTTTGTAAACGTCGGAACCTTCTCATTCCTTTTCTCTATTTTTTTCTTCCATTCATCCAAACGGAATACTAAATATTCAAACAACAAATTCTTATTCATAATAAAAAGCTATACAGCATTATACATCACCATCTATTTGATAAAACTTTTTTACAAACAACATTGATGTATGAGATATTTTCTTATAACTAATATTTATTACTTACTATTTTTTTCTTGATTTAACTTTGGTCGAAAAAAAGCAACCTTTAGATGCCCTAAATCTTCTTTTTTAATCATAATGCAATATATTATTACTCTATAAATTCCGTATTGCATATCGCAAAATGAAGTAGCATCCTTGCATAGCAATATTACTTACTTTCACTTTGAGATAAGCATATGAGGTTTTGCCTATCAGATTTACTAATGGAGATTTGATTGTAAACACCTTATTTCTTTTCATCAAACTTCTCGTTAGAAGCTGTTGCATTTAGCTGAATACCCATGTTTTGCAACATCACTTTTGCAAAAACATTTGCCATATTGCTTTGGTTTTGCATATTCTGATAAGATTCCAAATCCCAAAATAGATAGGTATCCCAAATACCTAAATCTATCTCTTTCTTTAGAGTAGTCATTTTCTCTGGAATTGCCTTTCCATTAGCATCGAAATAAGTATCCCAATTGGTACGTAGTCTAAAGACGCTTATAACATTAAACTCACCTGGGGTAAACAACTCTATAGGAAAATTAGGATGATTAATGACATTCTTCGTTTTGTCATAATCACATTTAGAAAAGTCTATATCTACATATTTTTTAGCTACAGCCCTAACTGCCAACAAACGAGAATTGGAAGAGAAATAGGCTTCAACATCTGAGAAAAATAATTCATCACAATTACCCTTATTGATTTGTTCTATCATCAAATTGATCGTATCTCGGTCAATCTCCTCGTGCTCAAACCGAACATGTTCAATACAAAACACATCATCAACAGGTTTTACAATAGGAATACCAAGCTTACATAAAGCAACTAATATTGCTCTTTTCTCTACTATGTTAATCTTATTGTTAAATTCCGAAGCAGCCAAGTCATAAGTCTGTCTTTTCTTTGCATAATTCAAGAAGATTTCCAATGCCTTGATTGCTATACGACGTACCTTGACGATTTTTCGGCTTTGAAATCGGTAAGAAAACCATGCTCCAAAGAAACCACCAGCGATAGCACTCACAACTATAACGACTATTTTAACTAATATAGAAACCATAATATTCCTCCAAATTTTTATATTTGTTTTTTAAAGCCCATTACATACACGTATATCACCAATACAGCGTCCCCACTGTATTCCAAGTAGTTACATCTATCAGTTTTTTGAAAAAAGTTATTCTTGTATCGTTTGCAGGGTGAAGGATTACTTTGCACATTCCTTCACCTCATCTGTCCTTTCAACATAGTAACACGAAAGAATAGAATAAAATTCCTTATCTTCATCTTTCATGCGGGTAAGAAAGTCTGCCCTATTTGCTAAAACCATCAAGCACGTCTTGCTTGATTCTCTTAGCAACATCCAATTGTTCTTCGCGAACCATTATATGAATATACATATCGTTACCACAAGCATCAATGCAAATTGGTAAATCAACAACATTCATATCTAATAACCCTTGAAGCTTATGAAACAAACTTGTAAAAAGTCTGTTACGATAATACTGTACCGAAAAGCCTTCTGCCTTTTTACGAGCATTCATCGGAACATCGGCTATATCATCGCATACATAATACAATATCGCATTGTCATGAGACCTGAAGAAGCTATAAATTTGATTTGAGATAAGTGATAAATGCATCCATTACATAGCTATTTCACAAACCTCGCATCCTCGTTTTGCCATATCTTGCAGCTGAGCTGCCTTATATGCCTTCATACGTTTCACCCACTCTGCTACCTTTGGGGAATCGCTTTTAATAACTAATGTTTCTTTTATCTCAATCATTGTATAACCTCCTATATTAAAGAATGCTGCAAAGATACAACTTTCTGACGTAAACACCAAGGAATTAAGAGAAAAAAATGCATTTATTAACCTACACTTGGCTTAGGGCTAAACATCATAATACACAAAATGATTCAGCTTCCTTACCGGTTCTGCGGCGATAGTCATCACGCATTCGCTTTTCCATTTGTGCTATGTATTCTGCCTTTCGCTCCCTAGAAGCCTTGAAGCGACGTATAAAATCTGCTTTTTTTCTTCTATGTTCATAACGTAAGTTTTGTTTCGACTCCCCTGTCCCTCTCTTGCGAAGAGGGGGTCCTTAACCCACTCCCAAGCCCTCGCCCTTTCCAAAAGGGCAAGGGATGTAACCGCCCTCCGGTGCTCGGAACCGCTACGCTATAAGGTTGGCGGGGCATCAAAGCCCTCGCCATGGTTGTGCGGGATGAGACCGCCTGGCTGTTATGGGGATCAGCTTGCAATTATATTGTTGAAAGTGGGTGCATGGAGAGGGCTTGCAGGTTAAGCCCACCAGAATTGCTCCTCATTGCAGTATCGCTCTGCACTTGTCGCCACTCGAATGAGGAATATTATTTTTATTCTACTTTTGATAGGATTACTTCTGGGGAGGTTCCCATCAGGGTTATGGCGGAAATCTTATGACCGCCATTGGCGTTTAATGAATGACCACAATGATAGAGGGTGTCATCTATGATAAGCCAGCGGTCATGGGACTCGTTACTCCATTTTCTGATGTCTATATGATTGTCGGGGAAGAGGCGGTCATGCTCATCCATGAGACGTTGCATTCCTTGACCTACACCTGCAGTATAAACAGTCGCTGTTACTTCAGGTTTGCGAACATCTAACACGCTTAGGGTTAGCGATGAAACATAACCATCTATAATGATTACTCGATGATTGGCTGAACGAACAAGGTTCTCCAAAGCAACTCTTGCAGTATAGAAATCACCTTCGAAGAAGACCATCTCAGCGGGAGGGGTCGAAGTTCGAATAAAGAAATCAAGCTGCTGTTGCTGCTTGGCCTGAACGTCCTCAATATGAGTCATACGCTTGTCCATATTCTCCTGTAAGGCTATCAAGTGACGGTTCACGGAATAACCTTGAAGAAGGTATTGCTTTATAACTGCATTCGCCCACTGACGGAAACGGGTTCCTATCGGGCTCTTTACTCTATAGCCTACAGAGATTATAACATCCAAATTATAGATTTTAGTACGATATCTTTTGCCGTCTGCGGCAGTATGTAAGGATTCCTTACATACTGATTTTTCGTCTAACTCTTTCTCCTTAAAGATGTTACGAATATGCATAGTTATATTGTTACGAGTTGTACGAAACAACTCCGTCATCTGTGCTTGAGTAAGCCAAACCGTATCTTGATCCAGTTTCACCTCCAACCTAATGCTTTCGTCTGGTTGGTAAAGTACTATCTGTGAATCATCAGCCATAGGCTGTATATTATTGTCGTTTGCCATAAACATACATTTTAGCGACAAAAGTACGATTTAATTTCGTAATCACCCCAATCGGCATAAAGGGTTACCTTGGTATCATCTACGATGTACATGTAAACATGGGTGTAGAAGTTTTTCTTACCTGACTGGTAACGGTAAATGATCTCGATACTGTCTTTATGATAGACGAGGGTCTGGGAGCTATCTAAGAAAAAGGTTGCTCCTGGTTTGATTGATAAAAAGGATTTCATGATTTTATATTTTGTTCCTCATTGCAGTATCGCTCTTCTAAAATCACCCCGTCCCTCTTTGTTGATAAAGCGAGCTGCACTCGGCAATTTGAAAACGAGTTTTCATTGCACTCATTGGCATCGCTTTTTCCCATTAAAGAAGGTATTTTTTCGAATCCCTCCGTCTCCCTTTCCAAAGGGAGCTCCACCTCTAACCAAGCCTTCCTCCTCAGAAGGAAGGATGTAACCGCCCTCCGGTGCTCAGAACCGCTACGCTCTAAGGTTGGCGGACCTTCAAAGGTCTACGCCATATTTTGCGGGATGGGACCGCCTTCCTATTATCTTGCTAAAGGTGCTGGGTACTACCCCTATTTTAAAACAACATTAGCTTGCAATAAGTCACAAAGAGAGCGTAACGTTTTTAATGTATAAGGACGAATCGTCAAGTCATCACAGATTAACTTCTTATCCTTACCCAAGAAAAACATACCACAATGATCATTAAGACCTGCTTTAACAGGATATATTCTTAATCTATCATGTAAGTTTACTAATCACATTCCATTAGGCTATGCTCTTTAAGACTTCCAAAAATTTAGGGAGTTCTGAAAGAGGAAGGATACCTTCTTTCTCTATCTCTCCATAATTAACATCATATACTATTCTATCACTAAGAATAGATAAACAGGCATCTCCTTTGGAGGTCTTCCATTGCATTAATATATAGCCATTGGTATTTGGGAATATTGCTAATCCCTGAAGTAACGATTCGCTACAGCATGCAACAACCTTCCGAGAATAATTACACGCTTCTGATGATATGGAAGGTGAACCTGCGTAATCCCAATTTGCTGGCAAATCTCGAAGTTCAAGAATTCGTTTCTCAAGTCGTTGTCTTAACGAAAGACTTGGCTTTTTTTTCAAGTGTTGCTTCAATAATCGCAAAGCTTCTGCCATAGCATCAGTCACACTGATGTTATTCTGCTCTGCTATCGTTGCATAGCCTTGATATAATGTATTATCGAGTACCAATGTTGCCATAATCGTAATATTCTAATTATTAGCTGCAAATATAAGGTTTTTTGATGAAACTACCATTTTTTTGGGGGGAGACCGTCCGAAAACTTAATTAGGGAAGCAAACAACTGAATTGAGCATTT
>NZ_VZCB01000093.1 GCF_009494395.1 Segatella copri
GTTCTACCCTATGTGACACACCCCAAAACGGCCGTTCTCGGACGGGCTGGGGGGGGGGGGACTTCTTGCCCTATCATCCTCTCCAGATACCCATATAGTTCATCTTCCATATTGCTATAGTCGCAATAGGGACTATCGTCGTTAAGCATATCTTCCATACGAGAATCACCCCAGGCTAACTCCAGGTCACCAAAGAGACGATTTTTGTTCCTCATTGCAGTATCGCTCTGCACTTGTCGTCGCTCGAATGAGAAATATTATTTTTTATTTGTCATATTCTTCTAGGAAGCGTTTGATCATGGAAGTTACAGCTTGCGGAGACCGCTTGACTTCATCTAACTGCGTCAAAGCCAAGCCTGACCAAACTACTTCCATCCTCTTTTAGCTTTGATAAAAGACTCAACTTGCGAATTTGGAATGCAGCGACCTGCTCTATTTTCCTTCAGAGCATATTCTGCAGCCGCAATCATCACCTCACGTGGTATACCATGAATCGAATTAGTCGACTCACTCATATCAACATCGCCCAAAGAAGACTCAATTTTAGCTATCAAGGAATATTTATCCTCAATGCTTAAATTCCTGATTTCATCCCAATAAGGAATGGTTCTATCTTGTGATACATTACTTGTCAACATAATACATTCTCCTTTATTTTAATCTTTGTCTGCAAATTTACGACTTTCTTTCGTAATCACCAAGGATTTAAGTGAAAAAATGCATATATTAACCTATACTTGGCTTAGGGCTAAACATCACAATATACAAAAGATTCTGCTTCCTTACCGGTTCTGCGGCGATAGTCATCACGCATTCGCTTTTCCATTTGTGCTATGTATTCTGCCTTTCGCTCCCTAGAAGCCTTGAAGCGACGTATAAAATCTGCTTTTTTTCTTCTATGTTCATAACGTAAGTTTTGTTTCGACTCCCCTGTCCCCCTCTTGCGAAGAGGGGGTCCTTAACCCACTCCCAAGCCCTCGCCCTTTCCAAAAGGGCAAGGAATGTAACCGCCCTCCGGTGCTCAGAACCGTTACGCTATAAGGTTGGCGGGGCATCAAAGCCCTCGCCAGGTTGTGCGAGATGGGACCGCTTTGCCATAACTTACTATAACATTTTACTCAGATAACTCATAGTTTTTTAATGCTACATGTTCATTCTACAACTCAATCTTCTTCAACGACTTCGAGTAAATTTCTACTTATCGTAAGCGTTGCACCACTGATATACTTGATTTCGCTGCAGATGACGGCTTTCTTGCCATTATAGCTCTGTACGTATGCTTCCACACCTTTCATGCTACCTGCTACCACTCGCACTTTGATACCTTTCTTCAAAGGAACAGGGGCAGCAGTGACAGGTTCTTCATCATTCTCTACAAAATATCGATAGTTGGCAATAACATGGTCGGGAATTTGGTATATTTTCCTTTGACCTGGCATCGTCAGCATCTTATACACATCCGAACGGAAACGGATTTTGTCAAGTTGTCTCGAAGAGACGTTACAAAAGATGAAAGTGGAAAGAAATAGCTTTTCTTTCACTTTTCGCTTATTGGAACGTTTGTCTATATAAACTACTTTTACCTTGGGAATCCAGTAATCAAACCAAACATGATTGTGATTAAGATTGATTCGTATAGAATCAGCTATTCTCGTTTCACAATTCACTCTCACTACAGCCACATACCATCCTGCATCAGCAGGCTTTTCAAGCCCATCATTAGGCTTTTGGGGAGCCATTTCCTTTGCGTTTTCTTCGTTTTTTGCCATGGCTTCGCCGTCGTCCCCTGCAATAGTGGACGTAACCTGTGCTTGTATATTTGTCTCTTTCATCATGCGAATCAAGTTCGTTTTTTGATGTCGTTCATCTGAATCTCTACATAAGAGACACAGAATCTCCTTGCAAAAATACGAAAATTGTTGGAAACTAGCAAATTATGCGTGTTAAAAAATTAATATCATTCTACGAAATTCTACATTTTTTTAGCATTCTTTTCGTACACAATCTTCTAAGTCGTTGGTTTAAAGAATGTTTTTCGGTTTTCTGTGTCTCTTATGTAAAAATTCTAAAAAATTATTTAAAATGATAGGGACACCTTCATCTCTACCAAAGAAACAAAGATGCCCCTATATATAGTAAGGTATCAGAATCAAGTACCGCAAAAATACAAAGTAAAACACCGCTAAAAATCGAGACCATTTACCGTTTATGAGGGAATTAAAGGGGGTAGCACCATCACTCTATAACCCAATCTATCCAATTATCAGGCGTCACGATGCACTTATCTTTCACCTGATAAGCAGAAAGGAAAGAGGCCGGGAACTTTGTATTGGCACGCTTAGGATTCCACTTCATTTCAAACAAGGAAAACTGACCATCACACTCCTCCAGATAATCAATCTCCTGCTGCTGACTGGTACGCCAAAAATAGCTGTTTACATATCGTCCAGCATTTTGATTCGCCTTCATTCGCTCACTAATGAAGAAGTTTTCCCACAAAGCCCCCACATCCTGACGGAGAGCAAGAGGTGCAAAGTTTTGCAAGATAGCATTACGTATTCCATTATCATAAAAGTAGAATTTCTTAGCACGTTTCAACTCCGTACGTAAGTTGCGACTAAAGCCATTCAACTTGAATATAATATAACACTTTTCGAGCAAATCAATGTACTTCTCTACCGTTTTATTATCTGTTCCTACGGTTTGCGCCAACTCATTGTATGAAACTTCACTTGTAACCTGCAGCGCCAAGGCAGTAAGCAGCTTGGACAACAGGGCTGGACGCCGAACACTTTCTAAATTCAACAAGTCCTTATACAGATAACTGTTAGACAAATTATACAGCAACTCCTTTGCATCCGTCTCATGATTCATGATATCTGGATAAGACCCATAAATAAGCCGATTCTCTAATGTTTGTTTTACACTAAGCAGTCCATGAGCCTTCATCAGTTCTCCTGTAGAAAAAGGGAAAAGATGGTACTCAAACTTGCGTCCTGTCAAAGGTTCGTTGAGTTTATTCTGCAATTCAAAAGAGGAGGAACCTGTCACCAAGAGTTGTACATCTGGGAAATTATCCGTGATTCGTTTCAAAACCATCCCGATATTCTCTACCCGTTGAGCCTCATCTATCACAACAATAAGGTTGTTGCCAATAAGCAGACGCAACTCAGAAGAATTTGCCTTTGCCAGCAACTCCCTTACTTCCGGTTCATCGCAATTCAACATAAGAGTAGGTTCATCACGATTCTCGAGCACCATTTTAAACAGCGTGCTCTTACCCACTTGTCTGGCACCAATCACAATGATAGCCTTCCCGTAAAACATCCGGGCTTCAATTGTATCTTGTATTTGACGACGTATCATAAATATCCTTTCTTTTAAGTTATGAATCCTTCTTTCTTTCGGATGCAAAGATAAGGAAAAATAATCGTAATCCCAAAATTTATACCTATTTTTGGGATTACAATCCCAAAAAACATAGTAAATTTTGGGATTATAGCATTATTTCAACGTTTTTCTCCGACCTTCTCCCTATCTCATAGGGACAGTATCAGTTTTGAAAACGGACATTAAAAAGTGCGATAATACCGCCCAAACTACCTATTTTTATATAGTTAGGGCGGTGCTATCGCAAACATATCCTCTTTTCCTCCCCTATCTCATGGGGACAGTATCAGTTTTGGAAACGGACATTCTATCCATCATATCTCCAAGAGACAGTAAATCCATGAAATTAGCACATAAAAACGGGTACTCTATACCAAAATAAAAAAAATCTTTTAATTTACTTGGTAGTTTAGAGAAAAAAACGTATTTTTGCTGCTGTAAATTGATGAATGTTTTTAAAAAGGAGTAAGTATGAATACATTAGCAATAAACGAACCTCAATTGTTGGTACTTGCCGAAGAAGACAAGGAGAAAGGCAGAGTTACCCATTGGAATTCTGTTGATGAAATGTTTGATACTATTTTAGGAGAATAATGTATAAACTTGAGAAATCCCCAATCTGTAAAGTTCAACAGATTGGGGATTTACATTTTCTGAAACTCCATAAAAACCAAATAAGACAATATCTCATGGGGACAGTTTCAGTTTTGAAAATGGACATTAAGGGGATAGGATTCCCCATTCCACAAGAGAAAAGAGAGTGGATTTGCAGCAACAAGTTCCTATATATAATAAGGTGTAAGCTCGGGAAAAATGAGTTTGAACCAAAATGAACCAAAATGAACCAATCGTAAAAGTTTAAAGAATACTAAAAATTTTGTTTTCGCTTGAAAATTCCTTTTAAAATGCCTATATTTGCAATGCCATTAGAAATGACGGCAGACATAAAGAGGTAGCAACTACGCTTAGTTCGGACTGAGAATTCATTGTACACAAGAACGAAGTCGGCAAGTTCTTATGCTTGCCCAAGCGGAATTGCTTCTTATTTAATAAACAAGACGATGTCGTAAACAAGTACGACATCGTCTTAGAAACTATAACGATGAATTATGGATACATTTGTAGAAAAATTAAACAACAATCCTATCTTCCAGCTATCCTTATCATCCAAAGAGTTGTTTCATAGCAACTTTTTGGCATGGTTAGCAGAAGATAAGAATACGCGTACCATTTTTAACCAAATTATGAAAATTTGGATGCAAGACGAAACTTGGGAATTCGATGATAGCAAGATGATGGTAAAACGAGAATACTATCATTTTGACTTTTGCATTTGTAAGAAAGTACGTAATTATCATACTGATAAAGATAAGGAGCAGGAAACACAAGCCGAAGAATACATTCCTGGTCCAATTATTTTTGTTCTTGAAAATAAATTCAAGAGTTTGCCGTATAAAGAACAGTTAGAGAAATATCACCAAAAAGTACTGAGCCTAAATGTACAAGGTTTAAAAGACCAGGAAAAGGCTAAGATTTTCCTAAGAAATGAAGGGAAACAGAAATCGGAGGAAAAAGAGTCCCTAACTCTGAAAAGAAATTGGACAAAAGAGAATATTAAGCTAATCAATAGTCAAAATACAGAAACAAAATATGTTCTACTTACGTTGGTAGACAATATACTTGATAACATTGATAAAGCTACATCTTCCAATTCTAGTTTTACAACAACAAGTACTTTCAAGAGTGGGAATATCGAAATTACTAACACCGCAAATTGGCAAATCAAAAACTATTCTAAATACTCAGACTTGCTTGATGATTTAAATAAAAAGCCAGAAATATGGAAAGACAATACACTAAAAGATTTCTACCAGGAGCTGATTAAGAAGTATTGTGAATTCATTAGTCTATTTTCTGAGCATATAACAACTTGCTTATCAAAAATGGATAAAAATAAAGAATGGAATTCCATTAATCCAAATACTTGTTGGAGCATTTTGACCAATCAGCAAGATTTTAATAAAATACGCTGCTCTGACATTTGGCAAAAATCAGTTATGTACAAATGCGCAAAGTACTTATCATCAAAGATAAGCAGCGATTTTGTCATAGACTACAACTCAGATGACAAACATATTTGGGAAGACAGAAACGAAACTCCAGAAGGAAAACAAAAGCTATTTATCGGCATCGGATTTTTCCATGGCGAAGCCTTTCTTGAATTCAAGTATCGCATGAATGACAACTGTATTTTCACTTTGCAACAACAAGGAAATAATACTCTATGTGTTGGGGTTGTTGTTAAAGGCATAAACAAAATAGAAAAGAAGAATGGGTGGAATAATGAAGTAATCAAAAAAATCGGGGAGTATTTTCCTGATTTTATAGAATATAAAGACAAAAAGTTCTATGCTTATCAAGGAAGATATTGTTCGTTCTTTTATTATCATCTTGCAGAAGAAGAGGTTGGAAATTCTTCTATTGAAATAAAACAAAAAGGAGAAAAGCGATTATCAGTTACCATAACTATAGATAAAATGATAGCGATAATGAAAGAAACAATTATGAGTAAAAACATTGGCAAATAGAAAGAATAAGATGGAAAGAAGATACACCAATATCATCCCTTCAGGTATCGGAAAAGAGGACGCCAAAATGAGTATGAACAAACTCAAAATCCATAAAAATATGGTTAGAAGGGAAACTTCTAGAAATCAGATAGAACCCAATGAAGGTTGTCTCCCGGAACTTAGACCTCAGATTGACTTTCACAAATTCTTAAGATAACCATCCCATGACATACGAAGAATTCAAGCATTTGGCTGAGCATCCACAGCATCGGGATGTTCCAGCCATCTTCAAGCTCGAAGTTTTAGAAACAGAAGAGCTGGAGGAGAAAAAGCGTTCACATTATCCGAAATACAAGGTGAATACCTATTGTCCGCAAGCCTTCACCACAACTTTGGAGGAGGCAGAGAGACTGATGCACCAGGATGTCCTTTACCGCAAGAAGATGAAGGAGGAAGACGACTATCCGCTGGATACCTTCTGCTATTATATCTCGG
>NZ_VZCB01000008.1 GCF_009494395.1 Segatella copri
TATCATGAAGCTGTTGCTTGTAAAGAACAGACTGCTTGGTGTTCTGCTTACGCTCAGCCAGCAGTCTCTTCAACTTGAAATAGACAGGTGAGGGAAGCTTGGAGGGATTGCGAAGAATCTTCTTGTGGTTCTGCTCACAATAGATTGCTATTCTGAAAGCATCCAGTTCATCAGTCTTGATACGGTCTAGAGAGCGCTGGTCATCATCCAAGTCTGGCTCAAAGCGATGCATTTTGCGAGGTTCCACCATACTATAGATATATTCTTTGGATTCCAACCATAATCTAAAGTTTTGGTTATAGAGTCCGGTATATTCCAGACAGAACAAAAAGGTATCAAAGTCTTTTCCTACCTTTGCGACCCAGGAGCCAATCTTTTTGAACCCAGCATCATCATTGCTCACCTTAATATGAGCATTCTTCCAATCGATGGTTTCACCATCATAATAAGCAAGGTCGAGAGTCTTCTTGGAGACATCTACGCCAAAATACAGTTCTTTATCCATATTATTAACATTTTAGAATTTAATGGAATCAAGAAAGAATGTTGGGTAGGCGAAGGACTGAATCGGTGAATAGAGAATATCTAGGATACTTACTAGTACATCTTAACACCCATTAACCAACTTTAGCTTTCGTGATTCCGGGTGCAAAGGTAAAAGTGAAGTGCGGGGGGATATAATTGCTGGGCAACTTATACTCCTGTCCAGCTTAGGAGTCTATATGTAAATCTCGTTTTAACTTACTGTAAAGTCACAGACTTGAATTGTCTTCCCAAAAAAAAATTTTTCGTATAATCATCAGTAGACTTATAATCCTCCTCGGTAGAGTACCAATTATTTCGATTCTCCATCTGTTTCTGCGATTCAGACAAGACCAAATCAACATTTTCTGTATTCAAACCAAAAAAGGCTTCGCTATCATCCCCCAAATTCACATTTGTAAGAGCTCCCAATGCAATCTTCTTCAATCCTTTACAACCCTTAAAAACTTGACATCCTAGCACTGATACGTTTGGAGCATATATTTCCTCCAACTTATCACAAGATGCAAATGCCCACATGCTAAATTCTGTAGCATCTGGTAAAGTAATTGACTTCAACTTATTACTACAATGATTAATAAAATTATCTAAGCCTGTTTGGAAGGAAGTAATACCCTTCAGTGTTAAATTGACACTTCCATCAGTGGTTGTTTTTAGAGCATCTCTAATCGCAGCAGATAGCTCGCTACTATTGTTGTAACTATTCAATGTTAATTCTATATCAGTTTTATTTGCAGCCAAAGCATCTGCAATCGTCTTTTTAACAAACGACACATCGTCTAAAGCCTCGCCACCAGGAATCGCTTCACCAGTTTTCCAATCAGATACTGTAATTTTATCTACAACAAGTTCGTCCTTACCAATCTTTAAAAAGTACTCGTAGCTACTACCAGCTTCTGTACCTGTATGTGGAATGCGCCTAACTTCAAATTCTTGCTCACCTGTGCCATCAGGCTTTGCCACCTTTACTGTCATGAAAAGCAAATAATTATACATATCCGACACTGGCATTGTCGGAGTAATAAGCGCATAAAACTTACCATCAGTGTGTTTGTACGCTTTCACACTAACATCTTTTGAATCAGCGGGAACAACTTCACCATTGGAATATCCATTTGTATTAGGATGGATTGTTACTTCTGTCAGTTCCAACCCTTCATCCATCGTGTCTCCCCAAACATTAACATCTCTTAGGCCGACAACGATGCGCACCATTTTGCGCTCCATTTCCAAGTTCACGCCATCATTATCGGAACTACGCTTGCGGCTACCACTAAATGTCATATAGTCACCCAAAGCCAAGTTCTCTAAGCTATTGTATGCAGTAGGTAGTGTGAAGTCTGTAAAAGAAGCATCATTAGCATTTGCAGGATAAAAAGCCTTAAAATTCATCTCGTTACTATTCCAAACTAAGTGCAGACCTTTTTCTTTTGGACTCCAACTGGTACCATCATAAGAATAAATAACGGCATCTTGGTTATCTGCAACAACAGAAATGGCATCGCCTTCATTAAACTTTGCTTGTTCAACTTCACTACCCAATGGATTGGAGCGAGAAATAAAGCCACCTGTAGCTTCATTGCTTCCCACTTGGGCTGTAATGTGAACAGCATCCAAATCTTTAAGATAGCTATTTGACAAGCCATCATCTTGGCTACACGCAACAACAGATAGAGAAGCTGCAGCCACCAATATGTATTTATTTATAATTTTCATACTTCTAGTCATTAAAAGGTTTCTATATCCGACTTGTTGTCCACTTCTTCATTATTCTCGTTTTTGTGTTTTGTATTCCAAGCCTTAGATGTAACTTCTACAAGATTAGCCTGATCTTTTCCTGCCGTCAGTTGCAATGTGTATTGAGTGCCTTCTTTCAATTTAACAGCAGCATCACTGTACCAACGATAAGTTTTGCCTAAAACATTAAATTCAACACCAAAGTTTCCTGCCTCAACAGTCTGTGGAGCTAAAATCACCTCATAACAAACTTTCGCTTTTGGGGAATCATCCGTAGGCTTGGTGTAACCCGCAAGATATGGTATAATTGGCTCAGCAGAAGCGTCATCACTAACAAACGAATTTCCATCTGACCATTTTACTTTTCTCTTAGTTCCTACAATCTGCATGTCTTCGACAGGATTTTGCTCCTCTTCATATTGACTACCCAAAGTCAACTCTAGGGAGAGTTTTGACATTTGATGTTCCAATTTTAACTCAATAGCCTTAACCTCCATATTTTTATCTTGGTTAAAGGCATACAAATGGTCACTTGCCTTGACACTGGCATCTAAGCTTTGGTCTGCCAGAACCTCTAATTCTATAGATTTAATCTGGTTATTGCTTTCATCCAGTTCGTATCCAGGAAATGTAGAAGGATAGAGATCGCAAGTTATATTATATCCTGCTCGAAGTAATTGAACCGTTTCAGTCTCGTTTTCAGCATTATAAGCGACCCATTGGCCATTTTCCAGTTTCATGACAACATCATACCAATATTTTTTTTGCTCTTTAAGACCTTGTCTTATCTTAAGATAGAATTGGTTAGGTACGCTATTAGCATCATATCCTGCACGTGTTTTCATACCTGCTACAGATGCATTAATCTGCAACGGAGTATCTTTCAATGTATCTATAGCAGGTGTCAATTCTCCTTCACTTGAGCAGCTAACGAATCCAAGAGCCATTGCTGCTGCCACTAATATTTTATCTATCTTCATGACTTTATAATTTTAAATATTATACAAATCTTTTAATCTGTTTGCGCTTCACCACCATTGATGTTTTCTCCTTCGCCCCAATCAGTGATGCTTACATTGCCAAGAGTAATCTCGTCACGACCTACAATGAGATTTACTACCGTATATTTGCCACCCTCCAGTTTGATATCAGTAGGATGAGTGTAGACATATTGCTTGCCATTTATATTAACAACAATCTTGGTAATGCCTGATTGTGGTATCATGATAGACTCATATTTTTCATTTTCCTTGATTACAGGGATACTGATGTCGGTGCGAGCAGCATCTGTAGCTACAGTTACAGTCTTGGTCAAGAGATTGACAGAGGCATCAGATGCGGCATTCTTAACAACAAGGCTCTCTACGGTAGGCTTACCACCAAACTGATTGCGATATTGTATATTGACTATCACCTTCGACATCACATGAGTAAACGCTAATGGCACCGTTTGCTGTTCATCGGCATTATAGGATATGCCATCTTTGTTGACTGCCACCAAAAGGTCGCTATCCTCCTGTTTCGTAACATCAAGCTTATATTCGCTAGCTGTAAAATCGGATATTGCTGCTGTAGGATACACACCGATGAAATAATGTTTGTCACGGTTGTTCTTCCACAGCATCTGCGGAGTTGATACCCATGAACCGTTAGTCAACTTGTTGATGGCGTTATTCACCACACGCTCGCGTGTCTCTGGAGCTACAGTTGGGGCACCTATCCAGGCATACACGCTGATTTCATCACCCTCCTCAAAGGTTTGACCGCCATTCGCATCTGTGGCAACACGTGTCATATTGCCGATACTGGTAGAAACGGTGATGTACTTGGAGGTCTCGCCTCCGATACCATTCTCGTTGTCTGAACAGCTGCCCAATGTCAAAGCCATTGCCATCAGGGCAATGAGATAAGTCTTCTTTTTCATTGTCTTTTACTATTTTATGTTTATATTCTTGTTTTGATTCTTGCTTAAATGATAGGGTTGCTTAATCTTCAGGATTCAGGATTTCACCACGATAAATCCATCCCTCAGTCCAATCATCTATCTTCGTGCTCGTAAGATACATATAAGGTTTCATCTCCTCGTATTCCAAGTTTATCTGATACTTGCCTCCAGACTTCATGATTGGAGCTTCGATGTCGTAGTTGCTAACAGTTCCATTAGGAGCAATCAGCTGTATAAACAGCCGGGTGGTAAGAAAACCATTGGCTGTCGGCATCAAGCGTAATGTTTCCGTTTTTAAAGTTTCGCCAGGCACTGCGATTCTCAAAGGTATATCACACTCTTCCTTGGTATAGCTTGCCGTCCCGAATGTTCCATCCTCATTCTTTTGCAGGGGAAGGAGTCCGGTTGCCACATTCAGAACCTTACCTATCATTGCAAAATTGTCAGGAACTCCTTCAATGAAGATGGTCAATTCTGCAAGTATATGGCGCATTTCATTTTTGGTTATGTAGTTGACATTTGATTTGTCTATACCGATGTCCGTGACACCATAATAGGCATGGTCGGGAGAGGCACTTGGATTGGACAATCCAAACATGAGTTGGTTCATGTTGAGGGTCGCCCTTGTAGCCTCACCGATAAAGAATGGTTCTATAAGGTTAGTGGCAGCCAGAATCTGATAATGCCCTACAGGAAGAGCAAAGCGTTGGCTTGCTACTTCCTGCGCACTACCATGATGTTTTTCCTCAACTAAGGAACCGTCATCGGCATTGAATATCCAGAGCTTCACGTCCTTCACTTCCGTACCTTGGTCGGCTTCATCTGCCCAAGTGAGCGATACTGACAAACCACCCTCATCCTCATCATCATGAACATCATGGTCGCAGCTTGCCAACAGGCATGGGACGCATAGCAGCACCCATAACCAAATATTAAATCTTCTTTTTGCTTTCATTTTCTATCCGTATTTTATGGGTTACTGTTGATAATTGTTGAAAGGTAAGCAGAATCCCAACCTTACTCCACTTTCCCAAACAAAATTGTTCTTATGCAGATGCTCTGGCATTCCGTCCATACGTTCGCCAGTAAGACGAGTCAAACCGGAATAGATGCCAAGTTTTAAGCAAGAGGTCAGTTGGTAGCTAACCTGCAAGTCAGCGCCATAACCCAAATGCCAGTTGGTAGAACCTTTCATCACCTTGGCATCATCGGCTA
>NZ_VZCB01000030.1 GCF_009494395.1 Segatella copri
CCTGCCCCCTATCTCATGGGGGCAGTATCAGTTTTGAAAACGGACATTAAAATACCATTTATCCAAAGAGATCATTCATCCTTACCTCACTATTCACCAATCCACTATGCATATTCTGCTTCACCCCATAAGTCGTGATGAAAGTATGCAGCAATGCCTTCTTCGTCTTGGTCGCCACAGAGAAGGAAGACATCCTGTCACGCAGCCGCTGCTCATAGCTGGCATCTATCACAAACTCATCCTTGGCATATTTCATCTCACAGATATTGATAGCTCCATCAGCACGGTCTATCAGCATATCTATCTGACCTCCTCGCCATTCTGCACCAGTAGAATCTACAAAAGGACGGCAGGACCAGGAATAAACATTCGCCAAAACACCAGAAATACCCAATGCCTTCTTGATCTGTGGGATATGATGTAGGCATACCTGTTCGAAAGCATAACCGCTCCAGGCTGTTCTACTTCCCGAATTGCGCATGTTACTCCAGAAGTTCTTATCCTGCCCACTGTTATTTGCCACAAAACGGGTATAGAACAATGAGTATAAGTCAGTTAACTGATATAGGGCATCCCTTTCACTCTTTCCTATGGTAGCATATTTTCTGATAAAATCGCATTTTTTCAGATTCTCCAGGATTTCTGATAACTGTCCACCACCTTTCAGTTTCAACTCATCCATCAATTCCTTACGGGTCATCCCCTTCATTTTTTCAGAAAGCACCTCTACTATCTTGCGATAATGCTTGGAGTCATTAAAGAGGGAACGGAAGAGGAAATCGAATTCTCCACGTAATGGCGAATCCTGCGAGAAAAACAGTCTGTCGATGCACACGTCTAACGGCACACCACGCTCCAGCATATCAAGATAATAAGGAATACCACCCAATATCATATACACATCCAATACCTGCTGGCGGGTAAGAGCAAGGCCTTTCAATTCGTTTAAGAACAGCTCTGTCTCGCCCAGAGAGAATGGAGCCAGATAGATCTGCCGGGTAACGCGACCATACAATCCGCCCTTATCGCCTATAAACTTAGCCAACATCCACGTGGTGGAAGAGCCACAGACGATAAGTTTCAGTTGAGGGACCATAGAAGCCCATGAATTCCAGAAATAACTGAAAGCTGCGATAAAATTGCTTTTGGGCGTATCCATCCAAGGCAACTCATCAAAGAACAGAACAATCGGTTCCTGCAGAGATAAGCCCGACAGATATTCACGCAAAGCAGCAAAAGCCTCAAACCAGGTTTTCAGCTTGGGCACGGTCTGCTTAGCATACTGCGCCAACGCCATCCGAAACTGCTCCAGCTGTACAGTACGGCTCACTTCATACATACCAATAAAGGAAAAGGCAAACTGGTCGTTGAACATTTTTCGAACCAGAAAAGTCTTTCCTACGCGCCTACGACCATAGATAGCTATCAGTTCTGCCTTATTGCTTTTACAACGTTCCAGAATGAGTTTCTGCTCATATTCACGTCCTATTATTCCGTTTGCATCCATAACTTTCTGATTTTATTTCATTTATACTAAATCTTACGGTGCAAAGATAAACAAAAAAAATGAAATCTGCAAGGATAGTACCGCCCTAACTACCTTTTTTAACATAGTTAGGGCGCACCTATAAACGATAACACCGCCCTAACTACCTATTTTTATATAGTTAGGGCGGTGCTATCGCAAACATATCCTCTTTTCCTCCCCTATCACATGGGGACAGTATCAGTTTTGAAAACGGACATTAAGGGGATAGGGCTCCTCATTTCATAAGAGAAAAGAGAGTTGGTTTGCATCAATTATTTCCCTATATAATTAGGTGTAAATTCAAAAAAATGAGTTTGAACCAAATTGAACCAAAATGAACCAATCGCCAAAGTTTAAAGAATATTAAAACCCCATTTTAAATTTGAAATTCTCCACAAAAATAACTATATTTACAATGCCGTTGAGATAAACACGACAAACAATATAAAAATCATAATCTAAAAAGTAAATGAGTAAGAATATCACAGAACTATCAGTCTTTGGAACTTATTTTCAGAAAGAGAATCAAGTAACATCGGCACTCCTCAAAATCTTAGAAACAGATTGTGGGGGAGGCAGTTTGTTAGATGAAATTCTTCAGCGAATTGATGAAGGAAATGGACTGCCAGAAAAAACATTAAAGATTGAAACTCAAAGTCATATTGACGACACAGACATCCATAGTATACCAGATGGTTTAATCTCTTGCAACTATGCTTTCAACATTTATATTGAAAGCAAACTGTCTGATGTCATCAAGCTACCCCAACTAGAAAATCACAAGAAGTTGATTGTCGAAGACAGAGATGAACGCAATAAGCTCATCTATATCACTACACACGACAAACGACCAGAAATTCTTCCCCAAGAGATAATTTGGACGAATTGGACCACCCTGATGAATATCCTCAATGATTATCAGCAAGATGTTCCAAATCCGGTCCTCAGCTATCTCATAGAACAGTTTGAGCTTCTTATTACCTCATTAGGTTTATATGATGATCACGAAAACCGCGTCATCATAGTAGGCGGAAGATGGGGTGAGCCTATTGCTTTGGAATATAATTTCTATGCATGTCAAGGCGGCAGAAGCTTCAAGAATGCCAAATACTTAGCATTCTATTACGCACAAAGAATCCAATATCTCTTTGAAATTGAAAAAAAGCTAGAAAATGTAGATATCAGAGAGTTAAAAGAATATGTTCCAGAAGAGTACTTTGCTAAAAAGGAACCTCTATACAAACCGGAGAAACGAACATTCTTCAAGCTCAAGAAAATAGAAGAATTCTCACCTGCCATTCAAAATGATTCTTTCGGAAAGACAGGAAGACGTATAGCCTTCACACAAGGCCAGACCTACACCACTCTTGAAAGAATCCGAAAGGCAAAAGTGACCTCAGAACTTAGATTTTAAATACACTATATTATGGCAACAACTGTAAAAGAAGGTAATTTTATTTACCGCATTAATCCAGACAAGCCCACAGAGCTTCAAAGAACCACGATGGGGAGTAACAGCTGGAGTTTCGTCTGCGGATGTAATGGTGCCCAGATTTTCGACATCATCACCAAGGGGAGCGACATCATCATGAGTACCTCCATGGGTACTTATGTTCGCTCGCATAGCGGAACCGTAACCAAGAAATAACGATATAACAGCATAAAAGACATGATGGCTATACTAGGATTCATAGGCGTATTGGTTATTGCTTTTGTCATCCTCGGCTTAATTGGCTGGGGTGTGCAAGCCTTGGGATTTATCGCCTCTTTCCTAGGTGAAGGCATCACAGGGTGCATCGGATGTTTCTGCAAATTCATTTGGTTTTTCATTGTAGCATTCGTCTTAATATGTTTAATCTTTTAAATACTGTAAAGAACGTAGGTAAAACTTTAGAACAATATATTATGAACAAATTTAAATGTACATTAAAGGCTGACCGTGCCGGCATGAAGAAAGGCACAGTCATTGAGGTTACGACCTCTCTCGCTAGTTGTGACGCTCACAACATCGCTGATGCTTGTGAAGCAAAGTTTGGCAAGAAATCTCGTGATGCTTCCCATCCAAGTTACTGGGACATCAAGAAGGTATAACATAAGAAAGTGTAACTATAAAAAGAATGCTGGTATTTCAAAAAAATTCAGCATTTTTTTGAAATTTTCTCCCAAGATTACTATATTATATAAGGTATCACCAAAACAGAGTAATTATGACAGAGAAAGAAAAGAAGAGACTGGAAATGTACGAACAGCGATATGCTGAGAGTTGGAAGAAGCGAGAGATTAACGAGGAAGGTACGCTCAAACCTTTCTCCAAGGAAGAACTTGAGCATATCTTCATGCTCAACGACCACCTGAAAGAGCTCACTTCTTCCACTATCGACAAAACGCTTCGGGTATCGATACATCTCCTCGACGAAATAGAAAAAGGCTACAAGGACTTCGAGGACTATCAAATAGAGAGCTACATCGGAATGACTTACCTTGATGATGGCGACGAGACCTTGGAAGAACAAGAATGAAATTTGGGAGAAATATCATGTTTCGCTCAACTGGGCTTTCAGCCATTATTTCAACTATCTCTCCATCTTCACGGTGGAAGACATCATGAAAATCAAGCCCGGAAACTTCGAGATGAGTATTGAAATATCACTTTAACAAACAAAAGAAAGGGAAGAATATGGCAGCAAAAATGTCTTTATGCACTATCAGTTATAACTACGAGCATTACGCAGGTATCGATGTGGAAAAACTGTCCAACATTATCTATGAGTATGTCAAAAAGGAGTTTGCAGATTTCAATCCGCAGGTCTCTGAGCCTGGCTCTGACATGGAAATGCCAGACCATGTGGATATGCTGCTCTGCAAGAAGGATGGCAGCATCTTCTACGAAAGCGACATTCTGCGCCGTGCCGTCAACATTCCGCATGATTGTCAAATGGGTGGATTAGTATTGGAAATCTTTATCCAGAACTGCGATGGCACGAGATACAAAAAAAGACATGCATATCCCAAGCCTTGGGAGGACCATGAAGCTAACGGCAAGTCGGACATGAGAAAACTGAAAATTCATAAAACTATCAGCAAAAGGCATCTTAACAATCAAGAAGGCAAAGACTCTGAAGGTTGTCTCCCTGAACTTAAGTTTCACCAATTCTTAAAATAAACATCCTATGACATACGAAGAATTCAAGCAATTGGCTGAGCATCCACAGCATCGGGATGTTCCTGCCATCTTCAAGCTCGAAGTTTTAGAAACGGAAGAGCTGGAGGAGAAGAAGCGTTCACATTATCCGAAATATAAGGTGAACACCTATTGTCCGCAAGCCTTCACCACAACTTTGGAGGAGGCTGAGAGACTGATGCACCAGGATGTCCAGTACCGCAAAAAGATGAAGGAGGAAGACGACTATCCGCTGGATACCTTCTGCTATTATATCTCGG
>NZ_VZCB01000099.1 GCF_009494395.1 Segatella copri
CAATTGTAGTTACCCTATGCGAGGGAAATCATTTTCGTTTTATAGAGGAAAGATAGTGATAAAAAAACATCATTGTTATGGTCGTTAATTTTTTTTGTGTTTATTTGTCTTTATTTTCATAAAAGAAAAACGTGTAAGTAATTGGGTTACTTACACGTTTGGAGTATTGTCTGCAGCAATCTGTTTGGCTGTAGATATGAGTTGCTCAAATTCTGCGCAGAACTCGGTCATCTGATGATAGAGCAGATTGCTACCTTTATCAGCGAGTTCCTTATCTGGCAATGGACCGCTATTGATAGCCACTGTGAAGATGTTGGCAGCTACACCGGCACGCACGCCCAATGGAGCATTCTCTACCACGATACCTTCCCATGGCTTCAAGTCGCCAGCCTTCTGCAATCCCATCAGGTATGGATCAGGATTTGGCTTGCCGCGCTTCACATCGTATGCGGTTACGATATGCGCTTCGTCTAGGTATTCGCCGAAGTCGTTGAGGAGTCTCAGGATGAGTGGGCGCTGACCGCTACCGGTAACTACTCCCACCTGCATTCCTGCATCCTTGATCTTCTGCATGATTTCCTTCACGCCAGGGAATATCTCGGCGGTTGGCATGGAATGGAAGATGTCGGTCTTCACATCATACATCTTCTGCGCTTCATCCAGGGAGATGTCGATACCTTTCTGCTTCTTCACCATCATCTGGATGGTATCGATGCCTCGGGCTCCCTCGGTGGCATAGGCATCGGCGGCAGTCATGTGGATATCGAACTGCTTCATTGACTCCTGCCATGCCACGGCATGATTGGGCATACTATTATATAATACGCCATCCATATCAAAAAGAACGGCTTTAGGGTTGAATTCCCCAAAGCCGTGGTCTTTTAAGTATTTTGAAATAATTTCTTTCATCAATTACTTCTCGTTAGCCAGACGCTCCTGGATAGCCTTGCTCTCTGCCTCATAACCTGGCTTGTTGAGCAATGCGAACATGTTCTTCTTGTAAGCCTCAACACCTGGCTGGTTGAATGGGTTCACCTCTTCCAAGAGACCGCTGATACCGCAAGCCTTCTCGAAGAAGTAGATCAGCTGACCAAGGTAGTAAGCGTTCAACTCAGGCACGTTAACCAGGATGTTAGGAACACCACCGTCAACGTGAGCCAGACGTGTACCGAGCTCAGCCATCTTGTTAACCTCATCAACACGCTTGCCCTCGAGGAAGTTCAAACCATCGAGGTTTTCATCATCGTGAGGGAAGAGCAACTTCTCGTTAGGAGTCTCAACGCTGATAACAGTCTCGAAGATAGAGCGCTCGCCCTGCTGAATCCACTGGCCCATAGAGTGAAGGTCGGTAGTGAAGTCGCAAGCTGCTGGGAAGATACCCTTCTGGTCCTTACCCTCGCTCTCACCATAGAGCTGCTTCCACCACTCTGCAAAGTAGTGAAGTTTTGGCTGGAAGTTGCATACAATCTCAATCTTCTTGCCAGCCTGAGTGTAGAGAGCCTGACGTGTAGCTGCATAGATAGCAGCTGGGTTCTCCTCGAAAGCTACGTCCTTGCCGCAAGCCTTCTCCATTTCAGCTGCACCGGCAACGAGCTGCTTTACATCGAAACCAGCTACTGCGATAGGCAACAGACCTACTGGAGTCAAGACAGAGAAGCGACCACCCACGTTGTCTGGGATGATGAAGCTCTTGTAACCCTCCTTGTCAGCGCAAGTGCGGGCAGCACCCTTCTTAGCGTCGGTAACGGCTACGATAACATCCTTAGCCTCGTCTTTGCCACGCTGATCCTCGCACTGCTTCTTCAAAAGACGGAAAGCAAGAGCTGTCTCAGTTGTGGTACCAGACTTAGAGATGTTGATGACACCAAACTTCTTGTCCTTCAAGTAAGAAGTCAACTCGAAGAGGTAGTCCTCACCGATATTGTTACCTGCGAAGAGGATAGTAGGGTTCTTCTTGTCGTTTACGAGCCAAGCAAAAGAGTTACCGAGGCCTTCGATAACGGCGCGAGCACCGAGGTAGCTACCACCGATACCTGCAACAACAACAACCTCACACTTCTCACGCAATGTGTTGGCAACAGCCTGGATCTCATCGAGGAACTCAGGAGTGATAGAAGATGGCAAATGCAACCATCCCAGGAAATCGTTACCTTCACAAGTGCCGTTCTCAAGAGCTTCCTGAGCGGCCTTTACCTTAGGCTCGTAAGCCTTTACTGCACCCTCAGCGAGGAATGATGCAGCCTTTGTAATGTTTAAGCTGATACTTTTCATTTTACCTTTTATCTAAATGAATCTGTTAAAAGTTTTATCTCTATTTGTGGACTGATGCGTTCATACAATATATTATATACGGCATCGAGGATTGGCATGTTGACGTGCATGTGGCGATTGATTTCCTTCATACACTTCGTACCAAAGTATCCCTCGGCAATCATCTCCATCTCTATCTGCGCACTCTTCACGCTGTAGCCTTTACCTATCATGGTTCCGAAGGTACGGTTGCGGGAGAAGTTACTGTACCCCGTCACGAGCAGGTCGCCCAGATATACCGAGTCGTACATACTACGTTCGATAGGGTGGACGGCTGTGAGGAAGCGATGCATCTCCTGAACAGCGTTTGACATGAGTACCGCCTGGAAATTGTCTCCATACTTCAAACCGCCACAGATACCTGCAGCAATGGCATATACGTTTTTCAGCACCGAAGAGTATTCGATACCAATCACGTCGCTCGAAGTCTTGGTCTTGATAAACTCGCTTGCCAGACAGTCGTTGGCAAAGGCTCGCGCCTTGTCAGTATCACTGCAGCCCACAGTGAGATAGCTCAATCGTTCCAGCGCTACCTCTTCGGCATGAGAAGGTCCACCGATACAAGCCAGATTCTCGTAAGGCACATCGTATACCTGGTGGAAATATTCCGAGCAAACGAGGTTTTCGTCTGGCACAATACCCTTGATGGCTGTGATAATAAACTTGTCGCTGATGCGAGTCTTGAGTTTCTTGAGATGATTCTTGAGGTATGGCGATGGGGTTACGAATACGAGCGTATCGTAGTTCTGCACTATCTTGTTGATATCGGAAGAGAAGAAAATCTCATCTACGTTGAATCGTGCCGACATCAGATAGGCGGGGTTATGCCCCATGCGCTTGAAGTCTTCGATGCGGTCATTGCGACGCATATACCAGCCTATGTGATGAGTATGCCCCACCACAATCTTGGCTATTGCCGTAGCCCAGCTACCGCCGCCAATAATCGCTATTTTACCGCAGTTATACACTTCGAATGAATTTATAAATTAATAATTAATAATGTATAATGTATAATGAGGCTTTCGCCTTTATTTGTAGATATAATGTATAACTAATAAAAAGCCGGAACTCTTTATTAATTATACATTATTAATTATGCATTATCAATTAAGCATTTGCTGCATCAATCCAGCCCTGGATGTCATCAACAGAAGGCTTCTCGTAGCCGAGCTTGTACTTCTTGTTGATTTCTCCAATCTTCTGCTGCAAGCCTTGTGCTTTCTCTTCACGGATATCAGAGATGAGGTTGAAACCTGCCTTGCGGAGCACGTATGCCCAATCCTCTGGCACGCCAATCTCTGCCCATTCCTTGATGGTGCTCTGTGGCATCTTCTTCTCTGGTTTCATCTGTGGGAAGAACAGTACTTCCTGGATGAAGGTCTTGCCGGTCATCAACATGACCAAGCGGTCGATACCGATACCGATACCTGATGTTGGAGGCATACCGTACTGGAGAGCACGGAGAAAGTCCTGATCGATGATCATTGCCTCATCATCACCCTTGTCGGCAAGCTTCATCTGGTCGATGAAACGCTCTTCCTGGTCAATTGGGTCGTTGAGCTCTGAGTATGCATTGGCAAGCTCCTTACCGTTTACCATCAACTCGAAACGCTCGGTCAAGCCTGGCTTAGAACGGTGCATCTTGGTCAATGGAGACATCTCTACAGGATAGTCGGTGATGAAGGTTGGCTGGAGGAATGTACCCTCGCAGAACTCACCGAAGAGTTCGTCAATCAACTTACCCTTACCCATGGTCTCATCTACGTCCATGCCCTTCTCCTTGCAGAATGCGCGGATCTCTTCCTCGGTCTTGCCGTTGCAGTCGAAACCGGTCTTCTCCTTGATGGCATCGAGGATAGGCAGACGGCGATATGGAGCCTTGAAGCTGATGATGTTGCCATCAATCTCGCGCTCTGGCTTGCCGTTGACGGCGATACAGATGGTTTCGAGCAACTTCTCTGTGAAAGCCATCATCCAGTTGTAGTCCTTGTACTGAACATAAAGCTCCATACAGGTAAACTCAGGGTTGTGGTTGCGGTCCATACCCTCGTTGCGGAAGTTCTTGCCGATTTCATAAACACCCTCGAAACCACCTACGATGAGGCGCTTCAGATAAAGCTCGGTAGCGATACGCATGTACATATCCTGATCGAGTGCGTTGAAGTGGGTGATGAATGGACGGGCTGAAGCACCACCGGCAATGCTCTGCAGGGTAGGAGTCTCTACCTCTGTATAACCAGCGTTGTCAAGTACGCTGCGGAGAGTGCGGAGCACGGTAGCACGCTGCATGAAAGTATCCTTTACACCATCGTTTACGATGAGGTCAACATAGCGCTGACGGTAACGCAACTCTGGGTCGTCGAACTTGTCGTAAGCCACACCATCCTTGTACTTCACGATTGGGAGTGGCTTCAAGCTCTTGGAGAGCAGGCACAACTCCTTGGCGTGAACTGAAATTTCGCCAGTCTGTGTGCGGAATACGAAACCCTTTACACCGATGAAGTCACCGATGTCGAGAAGCTTCTTGAATACTGTATTGTAAAGGTCCTTGTTCTCGTCTGGACAAATCTCGTCGCGGGCGATGTAAACCTGGATTCTTCCCTTTGAGTCCTGCAACTCAGCGAAGCTTGCTTTACCCATTACGCGGCGACCCATCATACGGCCAGCGATAACTACCTGGCGTGGCTCGTCCTCGTCCTTAAACTCAGCTTTGATGTCAGTGCTGAATGCATTGGTTGGAAACTCTGCTGCTGGGTATGGGTCGATGCCCATCTCGCGCAATGTCTGAAGACTTTGTCTGCGAACGATTTCCTGTTCGCTTAACTCTAAAATGTTCATACTTTATTTAGATATATCTATTTGTTTTCTTTTTGTTGGTGCAAAAATACAAATAATTTTTCGAACTCTTGCCCTATTTTTATGCTTTTTAATACAATAAGGTAATTTATCTATGCAAATGTTGCGCAAGCCTATAGTTTGATGAAGATTTTTCGGTGATACATCCAGATACCCATTGCTGCGTGGATAGCTACAAAGAAGAGGGCGTAGGTGAGCGATGCTACATACTCATCGCTGATGACGCTCTGGATGCCAATGAAAATCTCTGCCTTGATGTCAAAGCTTCCAAAGAGGATAGCAAGTGCCTCGCTCATCACATAGAGAAAAAGCGGATTCATGCCAAAGGCAAGCAGACCCTTGGTCAGGATGTTGTCCTTGCTGCTCGGCTTGTTGTCGATAAACTGCAACAGGATGCCCAATATCCAGGAGGCGAATCCGCAGGTTACGAATACGTAGCTGGGACTCCAGATGCGCTTGTTGATGCCGAAACCAATCAGGGAGAGTCCGAAGCCTAGAGCTACCATCACGAGACCTGCCACCTTCAATACCTTGATCTTCGAATCTACGGTCTGACCTGCTACGGAAATGTACTTGCAGCAGAGGAATCCTATCATCGTATGGGCGATGGATGGAATCGTGCTCAGTAATCCTTCCGGGTCTACCGGACTTCTTTGATAGAGATGGTTGATGCCGAAAATGCTGCGGTCTACCTGTGCCAGGATATTGGTGGATGCATCGTATGCATAGCCATTGCCGAACACCAGAATGCCCATATAAACTACGAGTAAACAGATGATGGTATGGATGAAATAGCGATGGTTCAGGGTGATGGCGAGCAGGGCCACGACTCCGTAGCAGATGGCTATGCGCTGCAATACTGCCCATATTCGCAGGTGGGCAAAGTCTAGTGCATCTCCATTGCATATCATGTCAAACCAGTTGATACCCAAACCGATGAGGAAGAGTAGGATGGTTCGTTTGGCTATCTTTCTATAGACGTGGGCTGAGGGCTTGAACTCTGTCTTCTTCAGGGATATGAAGGTTGACATTCCCACCATGAAGAGGAAGAACGGGAAGACAAGGTCGCACGGTGTGAGACCATTCCACTTGCTATGCTCCAGAAAGCTGTAGTTGTGCTCCCCGCCATTGTTAACCAATATCATGAGGGCTACGGTGAGTCCTCGCATCACGTCGAGTGATTTTAATCTGTTCATATATTACTTGATGACTTTCACGAATTACTTGATGAAATGAATGACTTCTTTTGCTACATCCACAGTGTTCCCTTCTGGCTTTGAAGAGTATGGATTCTTCTGCAGGGTCCATGGCTCCTCCAGCGCATACCAGTCGATTTTCGGTGCGCTAGGCAATGCTAGCTGGAAGAGTTCTGCGGATGTCTTTCCTGCATTTTTGCCACTACCCAAGGCGTCGTAGTCAATGTTGGTGCAAGCTGCCATCTGGTCGGCGAGTGCTTTCATATAGGTACTCCATCGCTTGTAGTAGAAATCCTTCAGCAAACCTTGCCATTCCTTGTGTCCATAATCCCGTAGTCCGCCATCGTCTGCGCAGACACGGTTGCCCCAGGTGGTAATCTGTACTCGGGCATTCCATTCGTAGAGGTCTTTCTCTTCAGCGGTCTTGCCCAGGTTGCGTGCTTCCTCTATCCAATGTCCCAGACGGAATTCTGGACGGGTACCGAGCAGTTGGTCCTGTAGAAGAATCATCTTCAGGAAACGGTCAGCATCCTTGTCAAACTCCTTACGGGAGAAGGATTGATAGTCTGCAATGGCTTTCCAGTACTGTTTGCGCCCCTGGTCGGCAAGTGCCTGGCGGCAGATATCTACCAGATCATACTCATAGTTGTTGTTGCCACGGTATTTGTCTGCTACGCTGGCAAAGAGGATGGCTGCCTGCCGGGTATCCTCCGGGTCGTAATAGTTGCGCATCTTCGACCAGCTGGAAACCTGGAAGTTGTTTAACGAAGGGCGTCCGCAGAAGATGCTCTCGTGAGGACCCTGCTGGTTGTTGCCCATCGGACAGTTGTAGATGCTCTGAGCCAGAATTGTCCATGCTTTCTCGATGGTTGCATCGTGTACCCCATATCGGGCATAACAGTATTCCTTGAGCCAGTTTTCCTTGGTAGTCTTCTCGGCACGCCAAGGCAGTTCGCTCATCAGTTCAAACATCACAGGGTTGTTTTCTGAACCTTCCATCGTGAAGCCCCATCCCTTAAGTGAAGAGTGAAGTGTGAGGAGTGAAGAATTTTCTTGTTTTTGGGTGTCCTTTTTCCCCGTTGCCAGATAGAAGTTGTTCAGCAGCTGGTCCATTCTTCCATGCAGCCCCACATTGCCACCGAAATTCTCTAGCATACAGAAGAGCCACTGGTGCTTGCCGTAACCACCATCGCGCTTCAGAATGCTGGGACCGCCAAACATCGGACGGCATTCGGAGAAGAGGTCGAGCACCAGGATGTCGCCTACCTTTAAGTCTTCAATCATCTGAGGACGAGGATTTTCGTTCCATCCCTGTACCACCCAGATGGCTTTTGGGTTGGCACGCTTCATTGCACTCATCAGTGCCTTTCCAGCTTTGGCATAATCCACGGCTGCATCATCACCGCTCTCGTGGAAAGGATCCATCGAATAGAAATCTGATTTTCCGTAGAGCTTGGTCAGTTCCTTATAATATAGGTCGGCGATTTCTGTAAATCTGCTATCGGTAGGAGAGAGGTTGGCAGGGCGCTGGTAACCGTTCCACTTGCCGGCATCCGTCACGTTCAACCCCAATCTCTCTTTGGCATCGTGAGGTACCATACCGCAATAGCCAGGCAAGACAGGTTTCATTCCCATCTCCTTCATTCTGGCAAGAATCTTCTTCTGGAGAGTTTCCTGCTGCTTATACCAGCTCAATGGAAGCGGACCTCCCCAACCTTCCAGGTTGTTCATCTCCCACCAGGCAAGGAAAGCGGGTCCGGCGATGAACTTGCCCACTTCTTCTTCTGAATATCCCAGTTTAAGGAGCATGTTGCGCCACACGCATTCTGTGCCCACGGCTGCAAGTGGCATGTTGATGCCGTGAAGCGCCATCCAGTCTATTTCTTTCTGCCATCGGTTCCAGTCCCAGAAAGCCATCGTGTAGGAGAAGGTACAGTAGTTGAAATCGTAGCGCAGTTTGAGGTCGGTCTCGTGACGCTCCTTCTGCTTGACGGCTGGCAGTACTGCTGGCAGTTTGGTGTTCATGCTGTTCCATGTGATATGGATGCCGGCATAATGCTTCAGATACCAGTTGATGCCCACGGCAATATTCACCCAGGAGTTGCCCCGGATGATGATGGGATTGTTTCTACCGGCAGATTGGGATGCTGTTGCATTCTTTCCGCTTCTAGCTTGGTCTATCTCGAAGAAATCTTTGTCAGACTTGACAAGTATTGTCTTGAACTTGGCAGCAGCTCCCTTGTCTATGCGATTCAGAAGATCGTCTGCCGGATTTGCGTATGCACCAAAAGTAATAGTACATAATAGTCCTAGGAGTAATTTTTTCATAAAATCGTTTGTTGTTGTTTCAATATGCTGCAAAGATAGTAAAAAAATGCGGTTCATACCAAGTAAAAGTGCTTAAAAGTATAAAAAAGGCTTATTTATTTTGTTTTGTCTTTTATTTGCATTAATTTTGCAAGAAAATGAGGTGAGGAGTGAGCTGGACATCCGTTTGCTCTTATCCCCCTAAACAACCAACTTTAAATTTTGATAAGGATGAACATAGACGAAGTAGTAAAAAGAATAAGTAAGACCGATGGACTTTCTAAAACCCTCGGCATGCATTTTATCTCAACTCCTGAGCCTGATACGCTTCAGGCTACGATGAAAGTGGATGAGCGTAATCGCCAGCCATTCGGATTCCTGAGTGGGGGTGCTTCTCTGGCACTGGCGGAAAATGTGGCAGGTATCGGCTCCTTGGCTCTATGCCCTGGTCAGATAGCTGTGGGCATCAATGTGAGTGGCACTCATGTACTAGCAGTGAGCGAGGGAGATACCGTTACTGCATATGCCAAGCTGGTTCACAAAGGCAGGACCCTGCATACTTGGGAAGTTGCAATCAAAAACACTGCTGATGAGTTGATCTGCACCGTACAGGTAACCAACTATGTGTTTACTCCTAAGAAGAAAGATACTAAGATGCAGGAATCTAATAAGACAGAAGAATAAAGTATGACGGCATTTGCATACTATCGTTTGCCTTATCTTCATCACGCTCATTATGTGGTGCAGCATGAGGGTGAGCCGGAAGTTCTCTCCTCTGTGGCAGAACTGAATGGTAAGGAGGGGTTTGTAATAGCTCCCTTCTCGCCATCCAGCGATTGTCCTGTGCTTTTGATTCATCCTGATGAAAGCAAACTGATTGCTGTGGGGAACGAAAATGGCCCTGAAGAGAAGGCTCCGCAATCCTCTCCCGATGGGGCTGAAAATGCATCCCGACGTAGCTCTTCATACGTCGGGACGCAGCCAGAACTGCATCGGGACGCAGTAAACGCTACGTCGGGACGTAATTTTGAGGCCTACGCCAGAGAGTTTGAATGCTTTCATCAGCAGTTATCCGAAGAGACATTCAGCAAGATTGTTTTGGCAAGAAAAGTTTCTCTGGTGAGTGATAAAATCAGAATTAAAAAGATAGATAGCGTTGATGCTCAGGATGTTGCGTCTTTAAAGGCGCTTTTCCTGAAAACCTGCCGTATGTATCCTCGTCTTTTCGTTGCCTTGGTTTATACTTCCCAATCGGGTATGTGGCTGATGGCAACTCCGGAAATCTTGCTCAAGGGGGAGGGAGATGAGTATCAGACGATGTCTTTGGCAGGTACGCAAAAGGCGGAGCCTTCCCGAACCATTGCTGATTATCCGGTAGAGGGCGTGGAATGGTCGGAGAAGAACAGGGATGAGCAGCAGTATGTTACGGATTATATCGAAGACTGCATCAAGGGCTTTGCTGGGGATTACAGACTGAAAGGTCCGTATACCACGATGGCTGCCAATCTTTATCATCTCCGTACCGATATCTCTTTCAGATTGCTGGATAAAGGCAGATTGGGGGATGTGCTCAATGCTTTGTATCCTACGCCTGCAGTCTGTGGTATCCCAAAGGATGCGGCTCGCCGGTTCATATTGCAGCATGAGCTTCATTCCCGTAAATACTATAGCGGTTTTGTCGGTCCGATTTCTTCGCAGGGAAAGACCCATCTCTTCGTTTCTCTCCGCTGCATGAACATCTTGCAGGATAGCATCTGTGAACTATATGCCGGTGGTGGATTGCTCAAGGAGAGCGAGATGGAAAAGGAGTGGAAGGAAACTGAAGCTAAAATGCAGACAATCAGACGGGTTTTGCTTTAGCAGAATTGGCAATTGTTAATTATTAATTGTAAATTATATTATATTATAAATTAGTTTTCGTGTTTAGTAATATCGATAATGTCAATATCCTGACGGGTGTTCTCGCATCTCATGGTGTGAGAAGAGTAGTGGTTTGTCCTGGAAGTCGTAATGCGCCCATCGTACATAATCTTAATGAGATGGATGGCATTACCTGCTATCCAGTCACCGATGAACGCAGTGCGGGATTTGTGGCTATGGGTATTGCCTTGGGTAATCCGTCACCGTGTCCGGATCCGGTAGCGGTCTGTGTTACTTCCGGCTCTGCATTGCTCAATCTCTATCCGGCAGTCTGTGAGGCTTATTATCAGAAGTTGCCAATCATCATCATTTCGGCAGATAGACCGGAGGCTTGGATAGGTCAGCAGGATGGACAGACCCTGCCGCAGGCTCATGTCTTCGGTACGATGGTGAACAGAAGCGTGAATCTTCCAATCGTATCCAACGAGGAGCAGGCTTGGTATTGTGAACGGTTGGTGCATGAAGCGGTCATCGACTGCGTGCACCGCAAGATAGGTCCGGTACATATCAATATCCAGCTTTCTGAACCTCTCTATCAGTTTACGGTAGACAAGCTGCCGAAAACTCATTGGGTGGATTACGTGAAGACCAATCTCTTTGGCGGCAGTTTCCATTACGGTGATATGCTTGATTTTCTGAATGCCAGAAAGCCGATGATCGTGGTGGGACAGGATTATCCATGCAGTCAGCTTTACGGTATCAAGCAGATTGATTCGTGGGCAGTTACGCTCATCGAACCGACGGCTTTAGGTACGTCAAGCGAGGATCCTGCATGTCGGGAATTTTCCAGCAATCTCCTGGTTACCAATTTCGATGAAGTGCTGAATAAGGTGGGGGATAACGGGGATTATATGCCCGATTTTATTCTCTATGTAGGAGGCACCCTGGTGAGCAAGCGCCTCAAGCTGTTCCTTCGCCTTGCCGTGAAGAAAGGTGCTAAGGTGTGGCGGGCAAGTACTGTTGGTGATTACATTGATACTTTTATGCGTATTGACCGTATCTTCCAATGCGATACCACACTGCTGGCGGATGCCATGACCTCTTACGATCGGGTTTATCGGGATGAAGTGGATGTGTATAAGGAACGTTGGGAGAAAGCCCTGTTGGCGGCTAAGCGTCATGCTTTCGATTATGAACCGTCTTTCAGCAGTATGGCTGCCGTAAAGGTTTTCCAGACGGAATATCTGGCTCATTCGCTGGATGATACCCGTGAATGCCGTCTCTTCTACGGCAACAGTATGGCAATTCGACTGGCTTGTATCTACGCCCGTCAGTACGTGCATTGCAATCGTGGCGTGAATGGTATCGAGGGTTCGCTATCTGCAGCTGCGGGCTTGTCTATCTATCTTTCGGAATATCATCATCCTGATGCCAGGAGCCAGCAGAAGGTTTTCTGCGTGTTGGGCGACCTGAGTTTTTTCTACGATCAGAATGCCCTCTGGAATCAGAATCTCAATGGCAGTCTTCGCATCTTGCTCTTGAATAATGGCGGCGGAGCCATCTTTGCCAAGTTCAAGGGATTGAAAGAAAGTTCTGCACGCGAGAAACTGGTGATGGCTGAGCATTGCACTTCTGCTTATCACATCTGTCTGGCACAAGATGTAGCCTATCAGAATGCTGATGATATGAAGTCGCTCTGTGAGGGCATCGATTGGCTCATCCATACCGAGTCAAGCAGACCGATGCTTCTGGAGGTTCTTACGGATATAGAAACAGATAATCAGGTTCTGGATGAATATTATAATAGTTTAGAGTTATCATCAGAGAAAGAAGGATGATCCATCCTTTCTGAAAGTAACCTGAAAGTAATCATAAAGTTCAAAGTTCAATAATCAAAGTTCAAAGTAAATGAGAGAATGGAAAAAGATAGAAGGTTTTGATTTCAAGGAAATCATCTTCGAGGAGTATAATCACATTGCTAAGATTACCATCAATCGTGAGCGTTATCGCAACGCCTTCACTCCATTGACTACCTGGGAGATGGCGCAGGCTTTCAACTACTGTCGTGACTGTCTGGATATCCGTGTGGTTATCCTGACGGGTGCTGGCGACAAGGCTTTCTGTGCCGGTGGAGATATGCATGTGAAGGGTAGAGGTGGATATGTTGGCAACGATGGTGTGCCTCGTCTCAACGTGCTTGATGTACAGATGCAGATTCGTCGTTTGCCAAAGCCTGTTATCGCCATGGTGAACGGTTATGCCATCGGTGGTGGTCATGTGCTTCATGTGATGTGCGACCTGACCATCGCTTCAGAGAATGCCATCTTCGGACAGACTGGTCCTAAGGTAGGAAGCTTCGATGCAGGTTTCGGTTCTTCTTATCTGGCAAGAATGGTTGGTCAGAAGAAGGCCCGTGAAATCTGGTTCCTCTGCAAGCAGTATTCTGCGAAGGAGGCAGAAGAGATGGGAATGGTCAACAAGGTGGTTCCTCTCGACCAGTTGGAAGATACCTGCGTAGAATGGGCTGAAATCATGATGGAGCGTTCTCCTTTGGCTCTCCGTATGATCAAGGCTGGCTTGAATGCTGAGTTGGATGGTCAGGCTGGTATTCAGGAGTTGGCTGGTGATGCAACGATGCTCTATTATACCATGGATGAGGCTCAGGAGGGTGGCAAGGCTTTCCTGGAGAAGCGCAAGCCTCGTTTTGAGGATTATCCTCAGTTCCCATAAATGGCAGAGTGAGTAATCGAATATAAGGATATATAAACCATATAGGATGCCTTCGGTCATCTTGTATGGTTTATTTTTTTTCTTCACTATGGATGCTGGATGAAAACCAATAGGGGGAAGATGAAGATAAATGGGAAATGTATGAAAATAAAAAAGCCAACCTCTAATACTAGAGATTGGCAATCTTAATGCTTTATGGGTGGAAGGTGGGACTCGAACCCACGACATTCAGAACCACAATCTGACGCTCTAACCAACTGAACTACGTCCACCATGTTAGCTTGCTTAATTGTTATTTCTTTTAAGCGAGTGCAAAGGTACTACATTTTTTTGAATCCACCAAATTTTTTCTAAACTTTTTTCTGAAAAACTTCATTTTTCTGTAAAAAAATAGCATTTCCCCTTAAAACTGCAGTTTTTTTGATGGGAAAATGCTATTTATAAGTTTACAAGCTATTACTTAGCAGGGCTAGCTGGTACTGTTGGAGTTGCTGCTTTCTGAGCATCTGCTGCACCATTAGCTGCTGGGGCTGCTTTCTGAGCACCTGCTGCAGCATCCTTGCTAGCACCTGGCATAGCAGGAAGAGCAGTCTGCTCCTGAGTTGCACCTTCCATAACGCTGCTTTCGCCAGCTGCCTGAGGTGCTACATAAGCACAAACTATGCTGATAACTACCATGGCACCAGCGAGACCCCATGTTAATTTCTCTATAATGTCGGTTGTCTTACGAACGCCCATGATAGAGTTTGTTGAAGAGAAGTTACTTGCAAGTCCACCTCCCTTTGATTCCTGGATGAGCACGATGAAAATCATCATGATTGCTACCAGGACGATTAATACTACAAATAATGTGTAAGCCATTTTTTAAAACTAGTTTTATTTATTATTTTTATTTGTTATTTTTATTATTTCCGTTTAACATCAGTTTCTCGAGAAATCTTAGCTGGTCCACATAGTAGGCACTCTTGTGTGGATGCTGCTTGTAGAGTCGCTCGATAATTTGATAAGCTCGTTCATACTTGCCCTGTTTGATGTAGATGCGGGCGAGGGTTTCTGTAAATACACCACTATTTTCAGTTTGTTCCTCGTTGTCATTGTCATCTTCCAGCTGAGGCGTGTATTCAGGCTTGTATTCCTCTCCTTGCTGTATCTTTGGCAATTTGAATCCTCCATCTTCCATGAAGTCATCAATCAGACTGATGGTTCTTGAAGGTTTCTCTTCTTCTTCATGATCTTCAGTCTCCATCAGATAAGCTACATAATCAACAGCTGCATCTGCTGGTGTTGGCTTGCGCTTTTCTTTCTTGGCTTCCTTTTCTTCAGCATCTGTCGGTATAGAACCCAGGAAACTGTCGATAAGATCGCTTGTGCGGTCTGCCTTAGATGCATTGTGCAAGTTGCTTTTTGCTGCTTCTCCTTGGGTAGGATAAGCCTTGCTCTTTTCCCCGTAGTTCTCTTTTTTGAACTGATAGTGCGCTGCCTCAACCATTTCGAAGATGACTTTTCGGTCGGTTATGTAGATAGCAGCACGGCGTAGTTCTTCATCGAAACTAGGGTCGTGGAGTAGGTACAGGTTTTTCAACATCAAGAGGCGAGCCGTTTGATAATAGGGGTATAGAGCCAAGAGGGCGCGCAAATCATAGAGCGTCTCCCGGTTCATTTCCTCTGGGTGTTGTATCAATCTGCTTAATTCCACGTTGTTCTATTTTATGGTTTATTACTTTAACTTTTAACTTTGAGCATTGAAGTCTATGATTAGTAAAGCCCTTGAATTTTTTGTTCTTCGCTCTTCACTTTATTACCAGTTAGCTACTGTAGCGTTGAATATCTGGTCTACCAAGTCTTTCACCATCTGGCTAACCAATTCCTCCTGAACAGAAGCTAAACTCTTAGTGGTATCATAGGTCTTTGCTGATGTGAATGACTTTTCGAAGTCCTCCGTATGTTTCTTGTTATTTGTGAAGCGGACATTGATCGTGATACTTAACTCTGTCTGTGCAGAATAACCTTCAGCAGATACCGACTTGTTGCGCTGTGAATATTGGGTGATTTCACCCTCAATCTTCAGGTCGCCATTACGGGAAACCTGTCGCAACTGGGTATTGTTGGCAAATTTGTCTTTCAGCTCGTTGTTGAACATTGGTCCCATTGGTCCCCAAACATATGAACTTCTGATAGGGAAGTCTGCTATTTGGATGGTCTTTGTCTGGGTATAGTCAATGCTGGCACCGTTGAAGCCGTAGCTAACGGAACATGCAGTCATGATGCCTATGACCAATGAAATCCCTAATATATATATGTACGCGCGTATATGCTTCATAATTTATATTTGTTTATTTTTCGGTAAAGGGTTCTGTCTGATATACCCAATTCCTCGGCGGCTTTCTTTCGGTTGCCATTATTTCGTTCCAGAGCTTTTTCTATCATTTGTTTGCTCAAGTCATCGAGATTCAGTGAGTCGTTCTCTTTGATTTCTTCTGCCTCGATTTCTTCAGCTTCCGATTGTCCCATTTGGTCAGCTCGGATGATTCCCGGTTCGTGTCGGATGATTTCTGTGTCATGCCGGATGATTCCCTCTGTTGGTGTGATAGGCTGTGTATTGTCAAACTCTGCTGGATAGCTTGTCGGACTCATGCTCGATACAGAGGATGGATTACCGAATCCTTCTGTTCCTCTTAGCTGACGGGCTTCATCCAGTTGCTTGCGCAATGATCCCACCTCTCTTCGCAGGTCACTCACGTTTCCTCTTAGTTCGTAAAGAATCTTATAGAGAAATTCTCGTTCGTTTTCATAACTGTGCGAGGTGTTGTTGCTCTGTGGAATGGTGGCAAGTTGAGTAGTCTCTTCATCGCGTGGGATAAAATGCATGAGTGTCTCCATGTTAATTTCCCGTTCACGACTTAATACAGACATTTGCTCAGTAATGTTTTTGAGCTGTCTCACGTTTCCTGGCCACTTGTATTTCAGCATGAGTTTCTTGGCATCTTCTGTCAAGCTGATCTTTGGCAAATTGTATTTCTCGGCCATTTGCATGGCGAAAAGGCGGAACAACAGTAATATGTCATTTCCTCGTTCGCGAAGTGGAGGCATCTGGATTGGAATTGTATTCAGTCGGTAATACAAGTCTTCGCGGAATCTTCCTTCGCTGATTGCCTTTCTCATGTTGACGTTGGTAGCAGCAACGATTCGTACATTGGTCTTGCGAATCTCTGTTCCTCCTACGCGGATATATTCGCCCGTTTCCAGTACTCTCAGCAGTCTTGCCTGAGTCTGTATGGGTAGTTCGCCCACCTCGTCAAGAAATATAGTACCCTTGTTGGCTATACCGAAGTAACCTTCGCTTTCGCCAATAGCTCCTGTAAAGGAACCCTTTTCATGTCCGAAGAGCTCACTGTCTATGGTGCCTTCAGGAATACTTCCGCAGTTGATGGCAAAATACTTTTCTCTCTTGCGCGGTGAGTTGTCATGGATCACCCTCGGAATGATTTCCTTACCAACTCCACTTTCTCCGATAATAAGCACAGAAAGATCTGTCGGTGCCACCTGTAAGGCAACATCGAGAGCATGATTCAATCCGTCGCTATTTCCGACGATATTGTAGCGTTGTTTTATTTTCTGTAGTTCAGATGTATCCATTTAGCTGCCAAAATTACACATTTTTTTTGAAATATCAGCATATATTGCCCAAAAATAGGTCTTTTTTAACGTTTACCTAATTCTTGGGCATCATATTTTGCTTTAAATTAAGCTTCTGGAGCTACTTGCTGAGCTGGTTCAGTTGTAGCTTGCAGAGCTTCCTGACCTTCATTCTTTGGACGAGGTGTAAAGTTCTTTTCATTCTTTGGAGGGAATGGCTTGCCGCCCTTCTTTGGGATAGAGAATCTTACCTTTTCGCTCTCGTCACGCTTCTCGTGATAGAGTTTTGGAAGTGGATTTTCTATTGCCTCATCATAGCTGTTTCTGTTCTGGAAAGCATCAATAGCCAGGAATACTGCCTGGCGGAACGATGACTCGTCAGCTTCATTGCAGCCTGCAATGCTGTAGCTTGGAGTCATGTTGGCTGCTGTATGGATGATAGGCAAGCCTGCTGTGTAGATGACTCCGTCCTCTGTATAGAGAGAATGGAATGGGGTAGTGGCCTGGTCATGATACATGGCCATGATTCCGTCAAAGTCACTGAAATATCCCTTGCCGAAGAACTCATCTGCTGCGTATGGACCAAAAGCTTGTACACCTTGTTCTGCTAATTTGTCTATAGCCGGAATGATAATTTCGCTCTCCTCCTTGCCACAGCTTTCTTCTTCGTTGCTGCGAGGATTGAGGGCAAGTACAGCTATGCGTGGGTTGGTGATGAGAAAATCTCTTTTGATAGTTTGTTGCATGAGTTTTACTCTTTCGATAATGCGTTCCTCGGTGATTCCGGCTATTACATTTTTAAATGGAGTCTTCTCTGTAACAGATGCTATGCGGAGGTCGCCGCCAACGAGGATGGAAAGGGCTTCCTGTCCTTCGCCAAGACAAGTTTCTATATAGTGCTTGTGTCCCTTGAAAGGGAAGCCTTCTATCTGGGCATTCTGGTTGTTGACAGGTGCTGTAATGAGTACATCATAGAGATTATCTCTGAAATCGGTCATAGCTCTGTCGAGTGCTTTGATAGCTGCAGCACCCGATTCGTCGGTAGGTATACCCATGTCTACTTTTACCTCTTCATCTACAGCAGCAAGCAGGTTGATGCGTCCTTCTTCTGCATCTTCCGCTTTCTGTATGATAGAAAACTGTGCCGGAAGGTTCATCGCCTTGCGGTAATAGGCAGCCACCTTAGGTGAACCATAGATGATTGGAGTACAGAAATCCAACATCTCTGATTCTGCAAATGTCTTAAAGATGAGTTCATATCCGATACCGTTGGTATCTCCGTGAGTGATAGCCACTCTGATTTTCTTATTGTCCATTGATGTATTTTATTTTATTGTGGAAATCGCAGCTTCGAGCTGCTTGATTAATATTTTCTTTTTCATTTCGGGTGCATAGACGAAGCCGATGATGTAGAGGCTGTAGCCTGGCTTTGCTGCCTTGCTTGTTTGCCTATGAATGCGATGCATCACATAAGGCCCTCCCATGGCATCCCCTTTCATCTCCCAGAGTCCTCTTTCAGAAAGAACGGGAATCACCATATACATGCTGTCGGTTTCACCCGGCATATTGGTTCGGAGAATGCTATCAATCAAAGCCTTGTCATTTACATGAAAAGCATTTGAATTCTTCATTCTTCGTTCTTCACTCTTCACTTTCATTACGAGCAGGTTTTGCATTCCTGTACTTGCGTTGTTCGAAATCCAGATGAAGTCTTTAGCCTTCTTGCTGGCATTCATCGATACCGGGATTTTCATGTCAAGTCCGAATGTCTTCTTTACCTCTTCCTGCATCTCCTTGTTCTGCTTGCTGGGATTGTTGGAGATTATCTCTGCTAGATGTTTCAGTTCAGCTTCATCTACAATTTGACGGAGCTTTTCGCCATTGAGTCTTTCTCGCAGCTGTTGTACAGAACTGGCATTGATGCGGATGATGTTTTGCGGTGCTGCGTTCTCATCGTGGTTCAACTTGACTGCGAAGTCTTTATCTGTGATATTTACGATGATGCGGGTCCTGACGAGTAGATAGCTGCCTTTTGTCTTTCCCTTCTTCACCTGAATCAGTTTGCAGAGAGGTTCGGGTTGAGGAAGGGCTGGGACGTCTTCCGTCAGTATCCTGGTAACGATGCTGTCGGTATCTCCTTCCAGTACAATCTCGTAAGGTTGCCCTGTACTGGCTGGCTTTTTCCTGTTCATCCCCGTTAAACCGCAACTTGTCAAGAGGAGAAATATCAGGCAGAACGGGAAAAGAAACGTTATCGTATTTCTCACCATTATGCTATGTTCTTTTCGTCTACTCTTTTTTCTCTTCGTCCTCATGCTGGCGTATTTCGCCAATCTTCTTCGAGGTACTCAGCAAGCCGCAGGCTGCATAGATGTCTTGTCCACGGCTGGCACGGATGGTTGTAAACACGCCGTGCGAGGTAAGGTAATCGCGGAACTGCTCCATCTTTTCGTCATTCACGCCCTGCAGTGGAATATCTGGAATCTGATGAAAGCGGATGAGGTTGAAACGGCAGTCCAGTCCCTTTACCAACTTGATGATTGCCTTGGCATGCTGCATGCTGTCATTCACTCCCTTGAATACGATGTATTCGAACGAGAGGCGACGCTGGTGGGAGAAGTCGTAGTTCTTCAAAAGCTCAACCACCTGCTCAATACCCATACCTCTTTCTGCAGGCATCAGTTCTGCGCGCTCTGAAGGAATAGGATCGTGCATGGAAATAGCCACATGGCATTCGCTCTCTTCCAGGAATCGCTTCAGCTTGTTCTTGATGCCTACAGAACTTACAGTGATACGCTTTGGACTCCATGCCCAGCCATAGTCGGCTGTCAGAATTTCCGTAGCACGAAGCACGTTGTCGAGGTTGTCCATTGGCTCGCCCTGTCCCATGAATACGATGTTGGTGAGCTTGTCTACCTCTGGCAATGAGTAAATCTGGTTCAGGATGTCGCCGGCAGGCAGACTTCCCTCGAATCCCTGCTTACCTGTTTGGCAGAAGAGACAGTTCATCTTGCAACCTACCTGCGAAGAAACACAGAGCGTGGCACGGTCTTTATCTGGAATATAAACCGTTTCCACAAACTTGCCGCTTCGGGTAGGGAAAAGATACTTGATGGTACCATCCACAGAATGTTGTGCATCGGAATATCCGAAGCAACCTATTTCGTATTCGGCAGCAAGTTTTGCACGGTTGGCTTTCGAGATATTGGTCATCTCGTCAATGCTCTTTACATGCTGCTCATAGAGCCACTTCGCCATTTGTCCGCCGGTGAAGGCAGGCATGCCGAGATCCTTTGCCACCTGCTTCAATTCGGCAAGTGTAAGGCCTAAAAGATATTTTTTTTCATTATTCATACTGCAAAGATAGTGTTTTTTGCCGAAAAATTGTTATCTTTGCCACATATTTTAAGATAATAAGTTGAAATAAAGATAAAAAACATAGTTTGATGCCCCCAAATGGGACGAAAAACGAAAAAATAGAAACAAAGAAATGAGACAAAAAATAGACCTTTTCTTGCCTTGTGAAGACCAGGATGTTGCCCAGGAAGCACTCTTGGAACTTCATGACAACAAGACAGTTCAACATATCAATCTCTTGGTGAGTGCTGATTTCGCTGCGTCTCATCAAGTGCCTGATGGTTGTACATTTATCGTTGTCGACCGATTGGAGAGTTCCAATACTGTTAGTAGTATTGCTGAGAACACCGATGCCGACTATGTAATCATTTGTACCAAAGCTACTCCTATCCGTTGGGGATTGTATGCCTTGGAACGTTTCCTCCGTACCGCTGATGATACGGGAGCGGTCATGGTATACTCCGATCATTACTCTGTTCAGGAGGGTAAACTGGAGAAGCATCCGGTCATCGACTATCAAGCTGGTTCACTTCGGGATGACTTCGATTTCGGAAGTCTCTGGCTTGTGAAGGCACAGAATCTTCTCGACTATGCAGCGCAGCAGGACAGACAGGAATATCAGTTTGCTGGACTCTATGACCTTCGTCTTTATCTGAGTAGAGTGGGAGAGATATTCCATATCAATGAATTCCTCTATACGGAAGATGAGCTCGATACCAGAAAGAGTGGAGAAAAGCAGTTCGACTATGTGAACCCTCGCAACCGGGAGGTACAAATAGAGATGGAGAAGGCTTGCACCCATCATCTCGAAAAGGTGGGAGCCTTGGTTGATACCAATTACTATCGACAGCCTGATTTTGATGAGCAGGAGTTTGAATACGAGGCTTCTGTCATTATTCCGGTATTCAACCGTGAAAAGACGATAGCTGACGCAGTGAAGAGCGCACTCAGTCAGAAGACCAGCTTCAAGTTTAATGTTATCGTGGTAAATAATCATTCTACCGACCGTACGGGCGAAATCCTTTCAGAGATTGCCCATGAGATGGAGGAACGGAATGATAAGCAGGCAGGACGCCTTGTCCAGATTGTGCCTGATCGCAACGACCTTGGCATTGGTGGCTGCTGGAATATGGCTATCAACAGCGACCATTGCGGTAAGTTTGCCGTTCAGCTGGATAGTGATGACCTCTATTCGTCACCTAAGACGCTGCAAAAGATAGTAGATGCCTTCCATAAGCAGAAGGCGGCCATGATGATCGGCTCTTATCGCATGTGCGATTTCGATCTCAATACTCTGCCTCCTGGATTGATAGACCATAAGGAGTGGACCGAAGATAATGGCTGTAATAATGCTCTGCGTATCAATGGATTGGGCGCTCCTCGTGCCTTCTTTACCCCATTGGTCCGTCAGATTCAATTTCCTAATACCAGTTATGGTGAGGACTATGCCTTGGGATTGGTGTTCTCTCGTCGCTACCGTATTGGCAGAATCTACGATGAACTTTACCTCTGCCGTCGTTGGGGAGGAAATAGTGATGCTGCCTTGAGTATCGATAAGGTAAATGCCAATAATCTTTATAAGGACCGTCTTCGCACCATGGAGTTGAAGGCGCGCCAGCAGATGTTGCAGGGCAAGGCTGATATAATGGAAGATAGCAGTATCTCCCGTTTCTTCAATCGCCAGATGGAGAAATGGGCTGATGCCCGTCACCGCTTCCGCGATCTCAAGCATGTGGAGACCCATCAGCTCTCCGACCAGTTGAAAGTGCAGTGGAATCCGGCACGCATCGTGAGCACCGGAGCCAAGATTGATAAGAAGACATTGGGTGATCGTCCATGTTTCCTTTGCGACAAGAACCGTCCTAAGGAGCAGATTTCAAAACAGATAGATGAACGCTTCCTTCTCTTGGTGAATCCGTTCCCGATTCTGCCTGTTCACTTTACGATTCCTGCAAGAAAGCATCAGCCACAGTCTATCTATAAGAATTATGGTGAGATGCACCGGTTCCTGAGCTTGCATAGCGAGTTGATGGTGTTCTATAACGGTCCGAAGTGTGGAGCCTCAGCTCCTGATCATCTTCATTTCCAGGCAGGTACCAGTGGCATCTTGCCTTTGCAGGCTAATTGGCAGCGACTTTCTCGCAACCTTACTGATATCATTTCTCTGAATGATGACGAAAAGATTGCCTTGATTCATGACTTTGTTGTTCCAGCCTTTGTCATCATCTCCAAGAGTGAGGACAGCGATGAGGCTCTTTTCCAACGTCTCTATAAGTCGATGCCTGTTCGTGGTGATGAGACTGAACCAATGATGAATATCATCGCATGGCGCAAGGGGGATGAGTATATCTCTGTGGTTATTCCTAGAGAGAAACACCGCCCTGAGGCTTATTTTGCAGAAGGCGATGCACAGATGATGGTTTCTCCTGGAGCCTTGGATATGTCGGGACTCATCATTACTCCCCGTGAGGAAGACTTCCGTAAGTTGACCGAAGAGAGTGCTACTGCCATTCTGCAGGAATGTGGTGTCTCTACGGATAAGATGAACAGCATCGTTACCAAACTCAAGGCTTCAAAGGAAGCTGAACTGCAGGTCGGTACTTCTGCCTTATACAGTTATGACAAGGAACCTGAGGTGAAGGTGGGTATTGTGAGCGGACAGAAGATTCATTTCTCTCTCAATAAACCTTATCTGGCTAAGGGCGAGACTGTAATCGGCGAACAGGAGGTGGAATTCTCAGAAGGTGGTGTACTCTGGAACGGTAATCAGTATAGTTCCTTGACTTTCCATCCACAGAGTGCGGACGCTTCCTTCTCGCTGAGCGATGTTACGATTGGTGTCAACTTCCATTGGGAGCGCAAGGAAACCCAGACTTTCCTCGGAACATTGCGTTTCGTGGTCGAGTCGGATAAGATCTGTGCCATCAACGAACTGCCTGTAGAGAAGTATCTGGAGAGTGTAATCAGTAGTGAGATGAGTGCCACTTCCAGTCTCGAACTCTTGAAGGCACATGCCGTTATCTCCCGTTCCTGGCTTTTGGCGCAGATGAAGAAGCGTAGGGATGTTGCAGAGAGTGGTAACAATTTCTTCTCTTTCACCAAGAAGGAAGATATGCTCATCCGCTGGTACGATCGCGAAGACCATACCATCTTTGATGTTTGTGCCGATGATCATTGCCAGCGTTACCAGGGAATCACGAAGGAAACTTCTCCACATGTCGCTGAGGCTATTCGTCAGACCAAGGGACAGGTGCTCCTGGATGGTGATGAGATATGCGATGCCCGATTCTCTAAATGTTGCGGTGGAGTCACAGAGGAGTTCCAGTACTGTTGGGAAGATACACCGAAGAATTATCTCACTGCGGTGAGGGATATTGCATTAGGAATAGAATCTACTTTGCCTAATCTGACAAATGAGGAAGAGGCTGAGAAGTGGATCCGCTTCAACCCTCCTGCTTTCTGCAACACGCAGGACAAGAGAATCCTCTCACAGGTGTTGAACGATTACGACCAGGAAACGGTAGACTTCTATCGCTGGAAGGTAACCCTTACTCAGGAGAAACTGCAGCAGCTCATTGCTGACAGACTGAAGATGGACTTGGGTTCTATCCTTGATATGAAATCCGTAGAACGGGGAACGAGTGGAAGAATCAGTAAACTCCAGATTATCGGTACGGAGAAAACCTTCACCATCGGTAAGGAACTCGAAATCCGCCGCACGCTGAGTGACAGTCATCTCCTCAGTTCTGCCTTTATCGTGGATAAATATGATATAGATGAGCAGGGAGTTCCTCAGCGTTTCGAACTGATCGGAGCTGGATGGGGACACGGAGTAGGTCTCTGTCAGATTGGTGCAGCCGTGATGGGCGAGGAAGGCTATCTGTATGATGCCATCCTCCTGCACTACTATCAGGGTGCTGAAATCAAGAAACTCTATAAATAGTGATGTAAAATGGTAACAAAGAAAAATAGTCGGAATCCATGGGCTTGGATTCCGACCCTCTACTTTGCGGAAGGACTGCCTAACGTTATCGTGACAGCCCTCTCTGTCGTGATGTATATGCAGTTGGGTTTGACCGATGCTCAGGTGGGTCTCTATACCGGATGGCTCGCCCTGCCATGGGTTATCAAACCCTTGTGGAGTCCTTTCATCGACTTGCTGAAGACCAAGCGCTGGTGGGTATTGACCATGCAGGCACTCATCGGAGCCGCCCTTGCCGGCATTGCTTTCTCGCTGCCTACTGCCTTCTGGTTCCAGGCAACGATGTGCTTCTTCTTCCTCATCGCCTTCTGCAGTGCCACCCACGATATTTCTGCGGATGGTTTCTACATGATTGAGTTGGATGAACATACGCAGACCAAGTTTGTGGGACTTCGAAACACCTTCTATCGTCTTGCCATCATCTTTGTGAATGGATTCCTGGTGATGCTGGCTGGTGTTCTCCAGGTGATGTTCCGCAACCAAATTCGCTTCTCATGGGCGCTCATCTTCTACGGTCTGGCAGGTATCTTCATCGGATTATGGCTCTATCATAGCCGATTCATGCCACGTCCTAAGGAGGATGTGCAGACGGACAGAACGGTGGGTGAAGTGGCTCACGAACTGAAGAATATGTTCCGCACCTTCTTCGTGAAGTTCGGATTGGGAGAAACCATCTGTGTGATGCTCTTCCTCTTGCTCTACCGATTCCCAGAAGCGCTTCTGAACACCATGACCAAGACCTTCATCCTCCGTCCTAATTCGCAGGGAGGACTGGGACTGTCACCTCAGGAATATGGCTTTGCCAATGGTACTGTGGGATTGATTGGTTTGCTGCTGGGTGGAATTCTTGGTGGTATTCTGGTGAGCAGGGATGGAATGAAGAAATGGCTCTGGCCTCTGGTTTGCGCCATCACCTTGCCTGATGTGGTTTACATCTATCTGAGTTACTCGCTCAACAGCAACCTCATCGTGGTTTCCAGCTGTCTTTTCGTCGAGCAGTTGGGTTACGGTCTGGGCTTCACGGTTCTTACCCTTTACATGTTGTTCTATAGTCAGGGCAAGTTCAAGACTTCCCATTATTCTATCTGCACGGGTATCTCTTATCTCGGATTGATGTTGCCTGGTATGGTTTCGGGATATCTGAAAGATATGGTAGGCTATCGCTTGTTCTTCATCATCGTGATGGCATGCTGCGCCATCACCTTCCTGGTTACCGCTTTCCTGAAGATAGATCCTGAGTTCGGAAAGAAAGAGAAGGAAATCAAGGAGGAAATAGAAGAGGAAGAAATGGAAGTGATAGATTAATATTTCTATAGAAGACAGGATCTATCTCTATATGAAGATAGAAACTGTTTTCTATATATAAATAGGTGAAAATCTGAGAAAAGGTCGTTGGGTATCATCCCAACGACCTTTTTACGTTAAAGTATTTGAAATCTTTATCTTCTGCCCTTGTGATATCATTTTAATATCGTATATTTGCGATATCAAAATGATATCAACATCAATAACGTAATAAATAAAGTAAAATTATGGAGAATAAGGAATTTACGTATCAGGGAAAGACCTTGAATGGCATCCTGATGTTAGTGTTAAACATCATCGGCTTCCTGGCTGGAGTTGGCTTGTTTATATTTGCCTGCGTTTCGCAAGAAGGCTGGCTGGCAAATGTCTGTGGTGTTTGCGGCGTACTGCTTCTCATCCTGAGCATCATCTGCGTCTGCGGTTTCATCCTGGTGGAGCCGGGTCAGGCTCGCGTATTGCTTTTCTTCGGTAAGTATCGTGGTACTTTTACAGAGCCTGGTTACTATTGGCTGAATCCGTTCATCAGTCAGAAAAAACTTTCGCTTCGTGTGCGCAACCTCGATGCCGAACCTATCAAGGTGAATGACAAGACGGGTAATCCGATTATGATTGGTATGGTGCTGGTATGGAAACTGAAGGATACCTACAAGGCTATCTTCGAGATTGATACCCAGACGATGGCTGAGGGTTCTACAGGTCAGGCAGGCATCGGTGCTTCTGCTGCACAGATCATGAACATGCTGGGCCGCTTTGTCCAGATTCAGGCAGATGCTGCTCTCCGACAGGTAGCTGGACAGTATGCCTACGATGATGACGAGGGTGGAAAGGCGAATCAGATTACGCTTCGAGATGGAAGTGATGAGATTAATAAGGAGTTGGAGGCTCGCATCGACGAGCGCTTGGCGATGGCAGGTATTGAGGTAGTAGAGGCTCGCATCAACTATTTGGCTTATGCACCGGAGATTGCAGCCGTAATGCTTCGTCGTCAGCAGGCTTCAGCCATTATTTCTGCCAGAGAAAAGATAGTAGAAGGTGCCGTGTCGATGGTGAAAATGGCATTGCAGAAGTTGAGTGATGAGGATGTGGTAGAGCTTGATGATGACAAGAAGGCTGCCATGGTCAGCAATCTGCTCGTAGTGCTCTGTGGCGATGATACTGCTCAGCCTGTAGTAAATACGGGAACATTGAATCATTAAAAAAGTATGGCTAAAAAGGAAACAAATACGAAGAGTTTTATATTGCGCATTGATTCGGAAACGATGAGTGCCATTGAAGCGTGGGCGGAGGATGAGTTCCGCTCAACCAACGGCCAGCTGCAATGGATCATCGCTGAAGCGCTGCGCAAGGCTGGCAGACTGCCTAAGAAAAAGAAGGCTGCATCAAAGAAAATGAAGGAAGAAGTCGATTCAAATCAAATAGGAGGGGAAAAGAAAGATGAAGAATAAAATATTTAGTTTTGTGCTTGATTTATTCAAAAATGGCGATAAGGAAGAGCGGGCTGGCATCTTTGCGCAAGTCAAGATCTATCGTTCTACAAGTGCCAGGGTCTTTGAATTTATTGTAGGAATCCTGGTTCTTGCCATGTGGCTGCTCACCATCAGAAACATCATTCATGCCACATCTGATGATTTGCCTTATCTTCTTCTGTTGGCTGGAATGGGTACTTTTTTCCCTATTGCTTGTTTGCTTCACAGCTATCATCCAAAGGCCAATGACTTTCCTTTTGTCAAGATTGTCAATGCCCGACAGGTATATTACCTGTCCCTGTTGGGTCGCTATGCAGCTTTATGGTCAGCCCTCTTCTGGTTATGGATTAGTTGTATGGATTTTATCGGAAGTGAGCCTGTATTTGTGGGTGGAGTGATCGTTTGCTGTGTTCTTTTATGTCTGAACGGTGTATTCTTTTTTTATAAGATATACCAGTTGAGAAATCTGGTAGAAGTAGAGGATCCTGAGCCAGCTATCAAAAACGAGAAACTCTTGACTATCGGTGTGTTGGTATTGACGGCGGTTTTAGGTTTTGCGATGCATCTCCTGCCGATTTGGGATTGTATGCCAAAGATATTAAGTGGATTTTTAAGAGGAATCCTCGTCATAGCAATGGTAGTAGGCATCGTCTGGGTATGCAAGAGATACTTCGGCCTTTTCCGTGAAATAGATAAAGACGCCTCCGATTCATCCAGAAAATAGAATCGCCAGGCGTCCCATAAAGTCTTCCGTCAGGCGTCCCGGCGGATTTGCAATCCGCCGTCAAAAAATGTCCTAACCTGTTGGTGCTCTGCGGATTTGCAATCCGCAGCAATCAGTTTTGAAGCAAGGTGTGGGGAATTACAAACCGATAATCGTTGCGATGAGGTGTCGGCTTCCGCCTCCCTCTCTGAATTCACAGAGGTAAATCCCCTGCCATGTACCAAGGTTCAATCTGCCATTGGTAATAGGAATGGTGAGCGATACACCCACCATGCTCGATTTGGCATGCGCCGACATATCCGTAGGTCCTTCATCCTGATGCAGATATCTTGGGTCGCCATCTGGAACCAGTCTTTCGAAGATACCCTTCAAATCATGTCTCACATCCGGGTCGAAGTTCTCGTTCAGCGACAATCCGCAACTGGTATGTCTTACGAAGAGATTCAGGATCCCCGTCTTAGGCAGCGCTGGCAAGTTCCTCATCACCTCGTTGGTTACGAGGTGAAAGCCGCGAGGAAGCGGGCGCAATGAAAATTCTACTTGCTGTATCATATCATTCTTTGTTTTTATATTTCAATTGTTTGTATCTTTCTGATTGTCAATTTACAAAGGTAATTATAATTTTATTATTATAATACTATTATAATGCAAATATAGGAAAGTTTAACCATTAAAGGATATCTCTTTCAATCAAGTCGAGTATATCTCTTCTAATCAAGTCGGGTATTTCCTTGCTATCTGCTACCCCGAAAAATCTTCTTCTTTAGAAGAAGGAAAAAAACAAGAAAAATAATCCCGAAATAATTTGGTGGTTTCAGAATAATGATGTACTTTTGCACCCGAAATCAAGCATTAAGAGTTGCCCAGTTGCGGCACACCAACCGAGTTTCGCATAGAGATAACCACGGTGGTAAAAGAATGCGTAAGTGTTTAACAACTTAAAATAATTATCTTTATGAATCCAAATTCAGATTTAAAGAATAATGAGAGTGTAATGGCAGCTAATGCCGAGTCTTCAACTGTTGATGCAGGTTATGCCGAGTCAAGAATTTCAGAGTATGCAGCCCGCTTTGCTGCTTACAGCGATGAGCGTTTGAAGCAGACCGTGGATCACGAGCGCAAGGTTCGTGGTTGGGGCAGCGAGCGCAGTTACTTCCTCGCCGCCCTGCAAGGTGAGTGCAAGAAGCGAGGCATTGTATATTGCTGGTAAATGTATCAGGGGATTGCGAAAAATGCGATTTTTTTGCAATCTCCCATTTTTATATGCTAATTATGTAGCATTCTCGATATTTCTTTGTAATTTTGCAACCCATAAGAGAGAAAGGTAAGATGAAGAGAATATGTGATTTTATTTCCCGATATATGGGAGTGATTGTTTTGCTGACAGCCGTAGTTTCGCTATTGTTGCCTGCAAGTTTTGTATGGGTAGATACGGTTTATATCAATCCTTTGCTGGGATTGGTGATGTTTGGTATGGGCCTGACACTCAATCCCAATGACTTCAAGATTGTGTTCAGTCGTCCTAAGGATGTCATCATAGGATGTTTGGCACAGTTTATCATTATGCCGGTGATGGCTTGGGTATTGGCGAAAGTATTCCATCTGTCGCCAGAACTGGCTTTGGGGGTCATCTTGGTAGGATGCTGCCCTGGCGGTACTGCTTCCAATGTCATTACTTATTTGGCAAAGGGTGACTTGGCTTTGTCTGTCGGAATGACGATGACTTCCACGGTGCTGGCTCCTGTTCTTACACCATTGATTACTTGGATGATGGCAGGAACTTTTGTACATGTCGATGCTCTGAGTATGTTTTTCTCCATCGTTCAGGTTGTGATACTTCCGATAGTGGTAGGTTTTGTCATTCAGAAGTATTGTCCTCGTTTTACAAGTCGTGCGGTAGGTTATCTTCCTGCCTTCTCATCAGTGGCAATCACCTTTATTGTTGGCATCATCGTATCGCATAATGCAGAGAAACTCTTGACTAGTGGCTTACTCATCATCTTGGTAGTGATGCTTCATAACATTTGTGGCTTGCTCCTTGGTTTTAGCATCGGAAAGCTCTTGAAGTTAGAGTACAAGAAGTGTGTAGCAATCAGTATTGAGGTTGGTATGCAAAATTCGGGTCTTGCCAGTTCCTTGGCCACTCTTCATTTTGCAGCCTATCCGATGGCTACTATTCCTGGTGCTATCTTCAGTGTATGGCATAATATCAGTGGAGCATTGATGGCCCGGCTCTATAGTAGCAGGGGAGGAAAATAATTTTTTCGAGTTCATTTCCATGTTTCCTGATATAATGTGTCTGAGTTTGACCAGAAGCATCGGGCAAGCACTTACGATGTATAATGCAAGTACTTGCGATGTATGATGCAAGTACTTGCGATTTTTCTAGAACATGCAAGGCAAAGCAGAGAGTTGCTGCATGATGGTCTTTGCCATACGGGAATGACCGGCATCATTAGGATGAAGACGGTCGGTATCCGGCTTGTTGAACATCTGGGCACCTGCATCGTAAAGAGGGAAGAGACCGGAAAGGGAGTTGAGATCGATGACCGGCACCGCCCAAACATTGCCCACCTCCTTAATCGCCTTCACGTATTCATCGAAGAAGATGCCACGTACGTTCTCGTACATCTCATCTGGCTGAATGTTCTTGTCGCTGCTTCCGAAGTAGGCACGGTGGATTGGTGTCATGATGACGATTTGCTTGGTAGGATACATCTGCTTCAACTTCGACATGGCAATGTTGATGCGACCTTTCAGGGTATTCTTGTCCATGGCAAAGTGGCGGTGGCGACGCTGAACCATTTCGCTTGGCTTGTGAAGGGCTACTTTTACGCTGTCGAAAGTCTCCGCATACCATTCACCGATAGGCACACCATTGTTGTAATCGTTGGTTCCCATAAAGATGAGAATGGCGTCGAAATCATCGCCATGCTCTTTCTGGAGTAGATCAGCCTGTCGGGGAATATCGTTCCACTGTCTGCCGCTCACGCCATAAACGTATGGGGTGATGCCGAGCCAATCCTGTAGGAATCCCCAGTATTTCACCTTCGATGCCTTGATTCTTGGATCGGTGATGGAGTCACCGAAATAAGCCACCTTCTTTCCCTTCCAAGGATGCTGAAGGTTCTTGAATGTCTTTTCTTTTTCTGCGATTTCTTTCTTGCTCATCGCCTTCTGGGCGAAGGCGGGCATGGCTGGCATCGCCAAAGTCAAGGCGAGTGCTAGGGTAATCATTGTCTGTTTCTTCATTGCTAGTTTGTTTTTAATTCTTTTTCTGAGTGCAAAGGTACGTCAAAAATCTCATACCGAGCTATATTTTTTGTTCAAATATCACTCTTTTTCTGCTTTTTTTTGTAATTTTGCAGCCGCAAATAAAATAGGTATATATAAATAAAGGTATTAATAGGGATGACTGTAAGTTTGAATCACTTGGGAGATTTAGCCCGCAAGCGAGTGGCTGTTGCGGCTTATTATTTTGTGCCGGGAGTGGTGTTTGCCAGTTGGGCAAGCCGTATTCCGGATGTAAAACAGATGTTGCACTTGAGCAACGGACAGCTGGGAACGGTGCTTTTCGCCATTCCCATCGGCCAGCTTCTGATGATGGCATTTTCGGGCGTTTTGGTGAGTAAGTTTGGCAGCAGGAAGATGATTCTGCTTGCTGAGGTGCTCTATGCTTTCGTATTGTTCTGTATGGGAAGCAGCAGTACGGTATTCCAGCTGATTCTTTCTCTGATGGCTTTCGGAATGATGGCAAATCTGATGAACATCGCTACCAATACGCAGGCTTGTCTGGTGGAGAAGATGTATGGGCGCAACATCATGTCTTCTTTTCATGGTCTGTGGAGTTTGGGCGGATTCTCGGGCGGTATCATTGGAGCCGTCTTTGCCAATACCCTGCTTCCGATAGAGGTTCACTTTGGAGCTGTCTTGGTGATGAGCCTTCTTATCATCGCCATCGGATTCAGATATCTGGTAGATGATGCTACGGCAAAGGCTGAAGAGGAGGATGTGCCGAAGTTCTCTTTCAAGACCATTGACCCGATTCTGTTTCTCCTGGGATTGATGGGATTTGCCGGCATGTTCTGTGAAGGTACTGTTTACGATTGGAGTGGGGTATATTTCTCTTCTGTTGTAAAACCCGATGAGGCTTTTATCCGTGCAGGCTATGTGGCTGGCATGGGAGCGATGACCTTGGGTAGATTCCTAGCCGATGGCTTTGTTACGAAATACGGACCAGCCAGGGTGTTGAAGGTTTGTGGTGCTTTGATATTGGGCGGTTTGTGGCTGGCTGCCGCCTTGCCTTATCTGATTCCTGCCACTTTGGGCTTCCTGCTGGTAGGTTTCGGCATCTCTTCATCGGTGCCTATTTGTTACAGCATCGCAGGAAAACTCGGAACCATCAAGGCGAGCATTGCCATCACCATCGTTTCGAGCATCAGTTTCTTCGGTTTCCTGGTAGGACCACCGGTTATCGGATGGCTGGCTGAGGCTACCGGTCTCCGCATTGCCATCAGCATTGCCGCCTGCCTGGGCTTGATGATAGCGTTTGTTGCCGCAAAGGTTGGAAAGAGATTATCTTGAAAATGAGATGAATATCTGAATAAAAAAACAAAAAAAACGTGGATGTAAGGTAGCATCCACGTTTTTTTTGTTATAAATGATGTTTTTTACACTTCTTCGCAAACCACTATTTTTTATGAATATCAGAATGGCTATCATAAGATTCTCCATTATTTTCCGCTTTTATTCTATTCCATCTTTCCGATAAAAGCGATATCTTTGCACCCGGAAAAAACAAATAAAAACAACTAGCATGGAAACAATAAACAAACAATTTGTGTATTTCATCTGTCTGGTATCGGCGATGGGTGGATTGCTGTTCGGTTACGATTGGGTAGTGATTGGCGGTGCTAAACCCTTCTACGAACTGTATTATCAGATAGCCGATAACCCTTCAGACCAAGGTTTGGCGATGACCATCGCCTTGATAGGCTGTCTGATAGGAGCGATGCTCTGCGGTTCACTTGCCGACCGTATCGGAAGAAAGAAGCTTCTGATTGTTGCCGCCCTGATTTTTTCTTCTCAGCGATAGCAACGGGAATGGCTGACACCTTCAGCTACTTTCTGGTGGCCCGTTTCTTCGGAGGCATCGGTATCGGAGTGGCTTCAGGACTTTCACCTATGTATATTGCAGAGGTGGCACCTACTTCCATCAGGGGAAAATTGGTTTCGCTGAACCAATTGACCATCGTGCTTGGTATTCTGGCGGCACAGATAACCAATTGGCTGATAGCAGAACCTATCCCAGCTTCTTTCCTCTCAGCGGATATTGCTGCATCCTGGAATGGACAGATGGCTTGGCGATGGATGTTCTGGGCGGCAGCCTTTCCTGCGGCAGTATTCTGTGTGATGGCTTGTTTCATTCCTGAGAGTCCCCGTTGGCTGGCTATGAAAAATAGAGAAAAGAAAGCTTTCGTTACATTGAATAAGATCGGTGGAAACAGCTATGCGCAGGCTGAGTTGCAGGCCGTGAGAGAGGCAAACGAAAAGGACTCCTCGCAGGCAGGACTGAAGACTTTGTTCAGCAAGCCTTATCGCAAGGTGCTCCTGCTGGGTGTGGTGGTTGCCTTCTTCCAGCAATGGTGCGGAACGAATGTCATCTTCAATTATGCGCAGGAGATATTCCAATCGGCAGGTTATGCCATCGGCGATGTGCTTTTCAATATCGTGGTAACGGGAATAGCCAATGTTATCTTTACATTTGTTGCCATTTTCACGGTAGATAAATGGGGAAGAAAGGCCTTGATGAAGCTGGGTGCCAGCGGACTTTGCGGCATCTATCTCATCCTGGGCATATCTGTTATTTCTTCCAGATTACAGGATGGTTTATGATAGTTCTGGTAGTGGCAGCCATCGCCTGCTATGCGATGACCCTGGGACCTGTTACCTGGGTGCTTTTAGCTGAAATCTTCCCCAACAGGGTGCGTGCCGTAGCGGTAGCTACCAGTACCTTTGCCCTCTGGGTGGGAAGTTCTACGCTTACTTATACATTCCCATTGCTCAATGTGGCACTGGGCAGTTATGGCACCTTCTGGATTTATAGTGCAGTATGTCTGGGTGGTTTCCTCTTCGTCTCCCTGATGTTACCGGAGACCAAAGGCAAATCGCTCGAAGAATTGGAAAAAGAATTAATAAAACATTAAATAATTATGGTTAAAGCTTGGAGAGAAACAGTGGTGATTCCAACTTATGAGGTTGGAACCCCTGAGAAGAATCCTATTTTCCTGGAGAAACGAGTTTATCAGGGTTCGAGTGGAGTGGTTTATCCTTATCCAGTCATTGAGCGTATCAGCGATGAAAAGGTAGATAAGGAGTGGCATGCCATCTGGATTGAGAATGAATACATCAAGGTGATGATTCTGCCCGAGTTGGGCGGTCGTGTGCAGATGGCATACGATAAGATCAAAAAGCGTCACTTTGTATATTATAATCATGTCATCAAACCGGCATTGGTGGGCTTGACTGGTCCGTGGATCAGTGGTGGTATCGAGTTCAACTGGCCTCAGCACCATCGTCCAAGTACCTATCTACCAGTGGATAGCACCATCGAGGAGAACGAGGATGGCTCTGTTACCGTATGGGTGAACGAGATGGAAAAGATGTTCCATCAGAAGGGTATGGCTGGATTCACACTTCGTCCTGGCAAGGCTTATCTCGAAATCAAGGGTCGCCTCTATAATCGTACCAACATGCCTCAGACTTTCCTCTGGTGGGCGAATCCTGCCGTGGCTGTGAACGACTATTACCAGAGTGTGTTCCCTCAGGACATCAATGCCGTGTTTGACCATGGCAAGCGTGCCGTGAGCAGTTTCCCTATCGCCACGGGTACCTATTATAAGATGGACTATTCCGCTGGTGTGGATATTTCCAACTATAAGAACATCAAGGTGCCTACATCCTACATGGGCGTGAACTCTAAGTTCGACTTTGAGGGTGGCTATGAGAATGATACACAGGCTGGTATGCTCCATGTGGCCAATCACCATGTTTCTCCAGGAAAGAAGCAGTGGACATGGGGTAATGGCGACTTCGGACAGGCTTGGGACCGCAACCTCACCGATACTGATGGTCCATACATCGAGTTGATGGCAGGTGTGTTCACCGAGAACCAGCCTGACTTCACATGGCTCATGCCATACGAGGAGAAGCGATTCACCCAGTACTTCATGCCATATCGTGAGTTGGGAGTCGTAAAGTGTGCCACCAAGGACTTGATCATGAACATCAATATGGTGGATGAGGATGGCAAGATGACGACTGCTGATGCCACAGGCAAGGTGAACTTCAAGTTGTTTGCTACTTCCAAGCAGCAGGTGAAGGTGGTTTTGCGCAATGACGATGGCACTGTATATTATGAAAAGGAAGCTGCCGTTGATCCTGAGAACCTCTTGGACGAGACGGTTGCCGTAGGCGATAGCTGCATCGGCCAGCTCACTTTCGAGTTGACTTCTCCTGAAGGCAAGCATCTCTTGTCATGGCATGCAGAGCCAGATGAGATTCGTCCTATCCCTGACCCTGCGGAGGCAGCCCTCTTGCCAGAGCAGATCAAGACCAATGACCAGCTCTATCTCACAGGTCTTCACTTGGAGCAGTATCGTCATGCCACTTACAGCCCAGTGGATTACTACGAGGAGGCTCTCCGTCGCGACCCTATGGACTATCGTTGTAATAACGCCCTCGGCTTGTGGTATATCCGTAAGTGTCGTTTCGACAAGGCGGAGGAATATCTCCGTCGTGCCGTGAAGGTATTGATGAAGCGCAATCCTAACCCATACGATGGCGAGCCTATCTTCAACTTGGGTCTTGCCTTGAAGTATCAGTATAAGATGGATGAGGCTTATGATATGTTCTATAAGTCAACATGGAATGCCGCTTGGCAGGATGCAGGCTTCTTCTCTTGTGCAGAGATTTCCGTGATGCAACATCGCATGGACGATGCCGAGGAGGAGATTGAGAGCTGCCTCATCCGCAACACCCATAACCACAAGGCACGTGGCTTGAAGGGTTCTATCTTGCGATTGACAGGCCGCAAGCAGGAGGCTATCGAGTGGTGTGAGGCATCGCTTGCCATCGACCGCTTCAACTATCACTGCCTCTATGAGTTGTATCTCTTGACAGATGACAAGAAATATATGGAGCAGGTGGCAGAGATGATGCACGGCATGTCAAACAACTACGATGAATTGGCACTCGACTATGTTTCTGCTGGTCTCTATGCTGAGGCTCTCCAGATATGGCAACTTGCTATTGAGCAGGGTGCGGTTACACCGATGACCTATTATTATATGGGATGGATTGGCGATACGGAAGCATTCAAGGAGGCTGAGAAATATGCATCTGATTACTGTTTCCCTAACCGCGCTGAGGCTTCACTTGCCTTGAAGGCAGCTTTGAGCGCTTTCGAGGGTGAGGCAGATGCTACTTTGGGTAGCAAGGCCAATTATTATCTCGGTTGTCTCTATTATGACAAGCGTCAGTATGAGTTGGCCATCGGTTATTGGCAAAATTCTGCTGCAAAGGATGCTCAGTTCCCAACAGTATGGCGCAACCTCGCTTTGGCTGAGTTCAATAAGTTGCATGAAGAGGATACAGCCCTTGTTCACATGGAGAAGGCGTTTGCGCTTGATACCACCGATGCTCGTATCTTGATGGAGCTAGACCAGCTCTACAAGCGTATGGGTAAGGCTCATGCCGATAGATTGGCAAATCTCCAGAATTATCCAGAGTTGATAGCCAAGCGTGACGACCTCTTACTGGAGGAAATCACCCTCTTGAACCAGACAGGTAAGTATGAGGAGGCAATGAAGAAGCTTGATGCCCACCAGTTCCACCCATGGGAAGGTGGCGAAGGCAAGGTGAGCGGACAGTATCAGCTCTCTCGTCTGGAATTGGCGAAGAAAGCCTTGGTGGCAAATGACAATGACAAGGCCATAACTTTGCTGGAGCAGTGTCTGGAGTATCCTCATCATTTGGGTGAAGGCAAACTCTATGGTGCCCAGGAGAATGACTTCTATTACTTCTTGGGTTGTGCTTACGAAGCTAAGGGCGAGAAGGAAAAGGCCAAGGAGTGCTGGGAGAAGGCTACCGAGGGACCTCAGGAGCCAGCAGCAGCCATTTACTACAACGATGCCAAGCCAGACAAGATCTTCTATCAGGGATTGGCTCTCTTTAAGTTGGGCAGACAAGACGAGGCTAACGGCAGATTCTACAAGCTCGTGAACTATGGTAAGAACCATCTCTTCGAGGATGTAGTGATGGATTATTTTGCAGTATCGTTGCCAGATCTTCAGATATGGGAGGGCAACTTGAACCTCTCTAACCAGATTCATTGCAAGTACATGCTTGCGCTTGGATTCGAGGGATTGGGCGACAAGAAACATGCCGAGCGTTATCTTGCTGAGGCTTCTGCCTTGGATGTCAATCACTTGGGCATCTTGTCGTTCAAGACATTGGTTGAATTAGGATTCTAAGTTGTAGTGCTCTGTTTATATATGTTTTCTTCATAGGATTGAGTTGTTTTTTCAGGAAAGGGATCTTACTTGTTATCACAGTAAGGTCCCTTATTCTTAGTTATTCTTGGTTATTCTTAGGGCTATTGCAGGCAATCGTAAGAAAGTCTATGTTTTTTCAATCTTTTTTTGCAATCCTTTTTTCTCTATATTTCTTGGGTGATATTCCGATAGTCTTTGTGAAAAGACGTGAGAAATAGTAAGAGTCATCTATTCCCAGTTTGTAACTGATTTGAATGATTTTCATATCTGTTGTTTCAAGAAGTTCACAGGCTTTATTTATTTTTAGAAGATTGAAATAACTCAATGGACTATGTCCTGTGCTGTTTTTGAAAATAGCAGAAAAGTGGGAGACAGAATAACCTGTATAGTCAGCAAGTTCCTTCAGACTTATAGATTTTTCTATGTTCTCCTCCATATATTTCAAGGCAGCATTGATGATGCTATGTATCTCGTTATCATTTTGTTCCTCTCTCTTGTGGAATTTCCTGTATTGTGGCATATAGCGCAACGAACCGAGATAGAAATGCAGGAGCGATGAGGTGTATCGCAGATTTTCCAAGCTATATCCATCGGATAGGGTCAGAAACATATCTTCGAAGATGTTGTTTCTGTCAGCTATCCTTGAATTCAGATTGGGGGATATCGTGGTTGGCATCTCTGCACCTTCGGCATAGATGTGTGCCAATGTGCCACTGAAGTGAATCCAATAGATGGTCCAGGGATCGCCGTTGTTGGAGGCATAGGCATGGGATGTATTGGCTGGAATGATGAAGTATTGGTTGGCTTTTACTTTATATTGTTTGCCATCGATGCTGTAATGTCCGCTTCCCTTTACACAATAGATAAGCACGCATTGGTCGATGGGCTCCGTCCGTTCTCTATAATGATAGGTAGCGTGTGGATAGTAGCCTATATCTGTGATATGCAAGGTCCGCAATACCGGGTCTGAATCTGCCAGATCCAGAATCATCTCCGGCATTACCAATGAGCGTTCCCCTTGAAATCCGTTTTTTATTTTGATATTTTCCATCGCTTTCTTGTATTTTTTCTGCAAAAATACAAAATATTTTTGAGACTTGTCCTATTTTCCGGTGTTTCTTTCTTCAAATCATAAGATAGTCTATGTATTTCTGCTAATAAGTCTATCTGTTTTTCCCCTTTTTGTTTGTACTTTTGCAGCATCATTAAAACAATTGATGTTATATGAATATATCTGATTACAAAAGCGATTTGGTATGAAATGATAGATATCTCATATTTTCGGACGATATTATATTTCTATTTTGTATTTATATAGTTATATTTGCAAACGAAAAAAGCATATTAAACTTTAAAACAGATAAAAATGAATAACCAGACAAAGATTATAGTGTATTCGTTATTGGTATCGGCTGTAATTTCAAGCTCATTTCATCCGGTGGAAGCCCAGGCACAGATTCCGCAGCAATCTATCCGATGGGATAAGCATAGCCTCATCTTCGATGGTAAGCGAGTGGTGCCGGTGATGGGCGAGGTACATTATTCTCGAATCCCTCAGAATGAGTGGAGAGAGGAAGTAAGGAAGATGAAGCAGGGTGGCGTTACCATGATTGCCGCCTATGTGTTCTGGAACCATGTGGAGGAAGTAGAAGGTGTGTTCAACTGGAGTGGACAGCGCAATCTTCGTGGTTTCCTTGAGGTATGTAAACAGGAAGAGATGCCGGTGGTTCTCCGACTGGGCCCTTTCTGCCATGGCGAGGTTCGCAATGGTGGCATACCTGACTGGATGTTTACCAAGGGATGCAAGATGAGAGAGGAGAATACCACTTTCCTGAAATATACGACCGAACTTTATCGTCAGATTTATTCGCAGGTGCAGGGGTTACAATGGAAAGATGGTGGTCCGGTAGTTGCGGCACAGTTTGATAATGAATATCGTGGCAGGGGTAGTTATCTGATGGCGCTGAAGAAGATAGCCCAGCAGATAGGTTTCGATTTGCCTTTCTATACCCGTACTGGATGGCCTGAACTGAAAACGCCGGTGCCTTTCGGCGAGATGGTTCCGCTTTATGGCGACTATGCCGATGGTTTCTGGGAGCGCAGCCTGAAGGAGACTGCTGGTAATTACTACAAGGCTTTCAACTTCAAGGCTTTCCGAAGCAGTACGGCAATCGCTACCGAACAGCTTGGCAAACAAGAGGCGAAGATTAACAAGGGGGATGAAGCCTATCCTTATTTCACCTGCGAACTGGGTGGAGGTATGATGACTTCCTATCATCGTCGTCCGTATATTTATCCGGAAGATGCATATTCGCTGGCTATCGTCAAGTTGGGTAGCGGAAGCAATCTGCTGGGATATTATATGTATCATGGCGGAACCAATCCTACTGCGATGATGCCGGGTGATCTGGACGATGGTAGTGCGGTTTATCTGAATGAAAATCAGCGCACTCAGGCTACCAATTATAATGATATGCCGGTAAAGACGTATGATTTCCAGGCGCCATTGGGTGAATTCGGACAGAAGAATCCTCATTATTTCATGCTCCGCAAACTGCATCTCTTTATGCATGATTATGCAGAAGTACTGGCTCCGATGGAGGCTAGTTTCCCATGCTGTCAGGATATAGAGAAGGGTGATGATTCTCATCTTCGCTGGTCGCTTCGTTCTAAAGATAAGAGCGGTTTTGTTTTCATTAATAACTATGAGCGATTGCAGCAGTTGTCTGCCAGGAAGAATGTGCAGTTTGAGGTATGTGGCGTGAAGTTCCCTCAGCGTCCGATGACGGTTCCTGCCGGAGCGATGTGCATCTTCCCGGTGAATATCGATGGCATCCGATATGCTACGGCACAGTTGATTGCCAAGCGGGATGGAAAAATCTTTCTGGAACAGATCAAGGGTATTCCTACCGAGATTGCAGTGGATGGAAAGGTGCTGAAGAATGTGAAGGCGAAGGGTATCGCCAAACCTGTTTATAAGAACATCTATCTCGTAGATTCCAAGACGGCGGAACATCTGTTCCTGCAGGAGGAAGGAAAATCAATGATGTCACTGGCTCCTTCTTTCAAGAAAATCAAGGAAGCAGAGAGCGTTCGCAAGATAACTATGGGTGTGCAGAAAGTGGCAGAGGAACCATCTGATGCTGACTTCAAGAAGGCTGCGGTTTATCAGCTAAATCTTTCGCCTGAAATGCTGCAGGGCAGAAATCTCCTGCAAATTCAATATCGTGGTGATTGTGCCCGACTCTATGCCGATGGCAAACTGGTGGCTGATAATTTCTATAACGGCCGTCCGTTCCTGATGGGATTGTGGCGCCTGCCTGCCGATTGCCAGAAGTTGGAACTCCGCATTCTTCCTTTGCAGAAAGATATGCCGGTTTATTTCCCTCGCGAAGCAGATGTGGCGAAGGAGGGAGAAGAAATCGTGAAATTAGAAATAACTCAACAATAAATGATTCAACCATCAATGAGAAATATTGTATTGATAATGGGCTTGATGGCTTGTACTTCCTTGCAGGCACAGGGCGTCGACTCTAAGAATAAGATTGACCTCTCGGGGCAGTGGCGATTCTCGCAGGGAGATGCGCCTACCTATGAGGATGTAGTTAAGTTGCCGGGATCGATGCTCACCAACGGCAAGGGTAATGATGTCTGTACCCATACGCAATGGACAGGAAGTCTTTATGATTCTTCCTTCTATTTCAATCCTTATATGGAGAAATATCGCCAGGAGGAAGTGCTGGCGAATGGGAAGCATCGCATCAAGGGAACCATGAAGTTTCCTTTCTTCCTCACCCCAGAGAAGCATTACATCGGCAATGCGTGGTATCGCAAATCGGTGTTTGTGCCTAAGGAGTGGAAGAAGCAGCGCGTTATCCTCTATCTGGAACGTCCTCATATAGAGACTTCGGTTTATATCAACGGCAAGTTGGCGGGCAGGGATTCTTCGCTGAGTGTGCCTCATGAGTTTGATGTTACACCTTATATTATATATGGCAAGGATAATGAAATCAGCATCAAGGTGTATAATGGCATAGAAAATGTATGCGTGGGTCAGGATTCGCATAGCGTAACCGACCAGACCCAGGGCAACTGGAACGGCATCATCGGCAAAATGGAATTGCAGGCGCATCAGCAGCAGTATATCCGCAACCTGCAGGTTTATCCTGATGTAAAGGGAAAGCAGATTAAGGTGGTGATGGATGTGACGGGGGATGCCCGGAAGGCTGATTTCCAGTTTGATGTAAGTGGCATCAAGCATTCGTTTGCTAAAATAAAGAGAGAAAGTGATGGAAAATTCTCCGTCATTATTCCGATGGGCGAGGATATCCGCCTTTGGGATGAATTCCATCCGAATCTTTATACCCTGACTGCTACGATGGGCAAGGAATCTATCAGTACCACCTTTGGTATGAGCGAGATCTCCATCGAAGGCCGACAGTTTTATATGAACGGCAAGAAGATTTGGATGCGTGGAACCGTGGGCAACTGCTGTTTCCCGGAAACCGGTTATCCGCCAACCGATGAGGTTTCGTGGCTCCGTATTTTCAGAAAATGCAAGGAGTATGGACTCAATATGATGCGATTCCATTCTTATTGTCCTCCCGAGGCAGCTTTCTCGGCAGCCGATCAGGTGGGAATCTATCTTCAGCCCGAAGGTCCATCTTGGCCAAATCATGGTGTAAAGTTGGGCAATGGCATGACCATCGACCATTATCTGATGCAGGAAACCCAGCGAATGGTTGAGAAATATGGCAATCATCCTAGCTTCTGCATGCTTGCTGCGGGCAATGAACCTGCGGGAAACTGGGTGAAATGGGTAGGCAATTTTGTGGAAGAATGGAAGAAAACAGGAGATAAGCGCCGTGTATATTGTGGCACATCCGTTGGTGGCGGTTGGGCCTGGGATCCTAAAAGCGAGTATCATGTAAAGGGTGGTGCACGTGGATTGGATTGGGACAAAAAGGCTCCGCAATCGGAAGACAACTTCGATGGGGATATGGTCCGTGTGGTTCAGAAGGGCAGAACGCCGATAACCTTCGATGTGAACGATCCTAGAGTGACCCACGAGATGGGCCAGTGGTGCGCCTTCCCTGATTTCAAGGAGATTTCGCAATACACGGGAGCCTATAAGGCCCGCAACTTCGAGATCTTTTCTGATTTGCTGAGAGATAACGGTATGGCGAGTCAGGCTGAGAAGTTCCTTCATGCCAGCGGTAAGTTGCAGACCTTGGCATATAAGTATGATTTAGAACGCAATCTGCGAACCAAGGATTATGCTGGCTTCCAGTTGCTGGGCTTGAATGATTATAGCGGACAGGGTACTGCTCTTGTGGGCGTATTGAATGTGCATTGGAAAGAAAAGGGATATTGTGATGCCAAGGATTGGACGGAGTTCTGTTCGCCAATCGTTCCTCTGGCTAAGTTCCCGAGATTCGTTTTCTCTTCAGAAAACAAGGTGCAGGTTCCTGTGGAACTCTATAATGCGTATCACGAGCCGTTGCAGAATGCGGAGGTTACATACGAGGTGAAGGACGAAAATCAGCAGGTTTTGGCTTCCGGAAAAATAGGAAAGTCTTCGCTTCCAGGTAATTCGCTTGCTAATAATCAGAATTCGCTTCCTGTGGGTAAGAACATCGGTTTAGGCAATGTATCCCTGGATTTCCCTCATCTCCATATTCCGTCTCCATCGCAATTGGTCTTGGAGATTCAGGTGAAGTCTTCCAATGCTCCTGTAGCCCGTAACCATTGGGATTTCTGGGTGTATCCATCTCAGATAGAGATGCCGAATACCAAGGCGCTTAAGGATATCTATATTGCTGATAGTCTGGATGCCAAGGCACAGAAGGTGTTGCAGAAGGGTGGCAAGGTGCTGCTTCTGGCTGCCGGAAAGGTGAAGATGGGCGAAGATGTGAAGCAAACCTATCTGCCGGTGTTCTGGAACACCAGTTGGTTTAAGATGCGTCCGCCTCATACCACGGGTGCTACCATCGACAAGGCTCATCCACTCTTCAGAAATTTCCCTACGGATGACTGGGCAAACCTGAACTGGTGGGAGTTGCTGAACAAGGCGCAGGTGATGAATCTCCGTGAGTTCCCGAAGGATTATCAGCCGGCAATCCAGCCGATAGATACCTGGCACGTGAGTCGAAAGCTCGGTATGATGATTGAAGCCAAGGTGGGTAGAGGCAAGCTTCTGATGGCTACGATGGATGTAACCAGCGACTTGGAACATCGCCTGGTGGCAAACCTGATGCGTTATGCCATCCTGAAGTATATGATGAGCGATGATTTCCAGCCGGCAATGGAGGTGGATAAGCAGGTGATTGAAAATCTCTTCACGAAATCGGCGCCACCCGTGAATATGTTTACCAAGGATTCTCCGGATGAACTGAAGCCGAAGCTGAAGTAAGGAAGATAAAGTAATGTAAATATAAGGCGAGATATAGCTCGAGTAATGAGGCAAATGCTGGATAGTAAACTGGCATTTGCCTTTTTCTTCTTAAAAAGCTTGGTATCTTGAAAAATAGTTGTATCTTTGCACTTGGAAAGGTAACAAAATATGGAAAAAGTTAAGGAAGTACCATACGGAGTGGCTGATTTTTTTGAGTATGCTCCACTCTTACTATGATTGTAACCAAAGCGCTAAGTTCCAATCACTATTATGGCATGTTGACCATCAAGGGCACGCGTGGCTCCAAACTGGTATTGGGGATTCCTAACAATAATGTCCGCAAGCAATATTACGGTTATCTGGAGGAAGAATATCAGGCAATATGCAGCTGCTCCTAGGGTAGAAGCTTTGCGTCAAGGTACCACTCTTCATAAGATCATTATGCAGTTTGAAGATATAAAAAAGCCCCTAGACTTCGATGAAAAAGTCTAGGGGCTTTTGCAGTTTTCTTTCAGTTATCTTTTACCTTTTTACCTTTTATTACCTCTATCTTACTTCTTGATGACCAGTTTGCTTCCTTTCTGAACATCCGCCTTGATATTGGTGATGCGCTCGTTCTTCACATCATCCAGCATGATGGCTGGGCGATAATCGGGCTTCATCGTAGTGAAGCTCACATTATCTACTTCTATGCCATCCACGTGGCGGGCGTAGAGACCGAAGGCTGGAGTTTCTTTTGCAAATCTGGGCTCAGGGTAGTTGGTGCCTTGTTCTCTATATTCCTTTTTCGCCAGTTCAGCCTTGCCACCGCCACGATATTGCATGCGGATATTGCTCAGCGAGATGTTGCGGAGTGGCTGACCAGGCATACCGGTAACGATGATGCCGGCAAGGGAATCTACATCGTTGGCAATGACATTGCTGATCATGATGTCGCGACCGGTAGAAACGGTGGTGCGCTCCTTAGGACCACGGTTTCGGCAACCGGTGGTAATGTAGATAGGGTAGTGGTGAACATGATTCATGGTGATATTATTCACCACGATATTCTCCATCAATCCCTGATCGACTTCCTCGAAAGCTAGACCGCTGCTATACATAAAGGTGCAGTTGCTCAAAGAAATATTCCTGTATCCGCCATTCGATTCCGTGCCGAGCTTGAAGCGGCCGCATACCCAGTTTACCTTTTCCGGAATATAAGTGCCATCCAGGAATGTGCCAAACTTGTAACCCGTAATCACACAGTTGGTAATGGCGATATGCTCTGTTAAAACCGGTTTCTTCAGGGCATAGGAACTTTTCAATACCAGGGCATCATCGTGAGGCGTATTGATTTTGCAGTTGCTGATAGTGAGATACTTGCAGCAGTCTATATCGAAGCCGTCACGATTGGTATCAATGATGACATTATCCACGGTGCCGAGTTCACATCCCGTTAGGATGATGCCGAAGTGACCGCCCCGATAGATGGTGACATCACGAATCAGGATATTACGGCATTGCTTCAGGGCGATGGCCTTATCGCCCGTTCCTATGTTGCCACCCTGTAGGTTACCGCCTTTTTCGGTATCTCTTCTGGTGAGACCTTCGCCATCAATCATACCTCTGCCTGTGATGGATACATCATTGGCGCCGATGGCATAGATGAGGCTGTTTTTAAAATAAGTATGTCCGCCGTCCTGATAAGCTGTGCCTTCAAAAACCTCAGCTTCATCATAGGCTTTCATCGAAGCCGGAGCTGCGAGAATCTTGGAACCTGCCATCAGATGCAGTTCCACATGGCTTTTCATACGGATGCTTCCGCAGAGATAAGTGCCGGCAGGCAGAACCACTCGTCCTCCACCATGAGCCACGCAGGAATCAATAGCGGTATTGATAGCATGATGGTCGAGAACCTTTCCGTTGCCGATGGCACCGAAATCTTTCACATTGTAGTCTTTTGCCTGCATGCTTGTCATTGCAAGCGCCAGGAGACATAAGAGTGTAGAAATTCTTTTTTTCATTGCTTTTTTGGATCGTTAGTTTTATATTTTTTGCACCTGAAAGCCTTGATGGACTTTCGGGTGCAAAGATAAGGATAAAATCTGAGATGAGTTATGAAAATCATTCAACTATTACTTATTTTCATTCATTATATCATTTGCCTTTCAGTATTTCTGATGGAGACTTGCCAAATTCCCGTTTAAAGCTCTCTCTGAAGTTGCCGAGGTTGTTGAAGCCTGCAAGTATGGCTACTTCTGCTATACTGTATTCACCCTTTTTCAGTAATGTCATACTATGTCGCAGTTTGGCTTTCTTGATATATTCGTTGGCACTCATTCCGGTCAGGGCTTTCACCTTACGATAGAAGGTAGAGTGACTCATAGCCATCTTGTCGGTCATAAATGCCATGTCTAAGTCATCGGTAGAGATATGATTCTCGATGAGCTTGTTCAGTTTCTCCAGGAACTTTTTATCCAGATTGCTGATCTGGCAGGTCATCGCATCTTCCTTTTCCTCGGTAGCTTTTTGGGATGTCTGCTGTTCATCGGCGGAAGTCTCGAATTGTGAGATATTCTTCTGTACGATGTAGTCTGCCAATCGCCTTCTTCCAGACAGGATATTTCTGATGCGGCTATGCAGCAGTTTTGCACTGAACGGCTTGGTAAGATAAGAATCAGCACCGCTGTCATATCCCTCTTCCTGGTCATTGATGCTGGTCTTTGCAGTCAGCAGGATGATAGGAATATGGCTGGTGCGAATATCTTCCTTCAATATATGAGTCATCTTGATGCCATCCATTTCCGGCATCATGATGTCGCTTACGATGATATCCGGTACTTTCGAGAAAGCCTGTTCCATTCCTTCCCTGCCATTGCAGGCTTGGATGATACGATAATCTTCGTGCAGCGACTCTTCGATATAAAGTCGAATATCAGCGTTGTCTTCCACGATGAGTAAAAGCGGACGGATATCTTCTGTTGGCTCTTTTGACGTGGTTTCGTTCTCTTCGGCATTTTCAGCCGTAGCCAAATCCTGATTATCATCCTTGTGAAGTGCCTCCGGGTAGGTGCGGTCTGCCTTGAGTGAGAAGGTAAACTTGCTTCCTCGTCCCTTTTCACTTTCAACAGTCAGTTCTGCTTGATGGAGAGTAGCCAGTGATTTCACCAGAGCCAAGCCGATACCTGTGCCGGAAGCCTGATGATTGCCGTTTTCCTGATAGTAACGGTCGCAGATGTGAGGCAGGGCATCTTTGTCTATGCCGTATCCCGTATCTTCTACTGCAATGGCTACAGTATTGTTTTCTGGCATCGTCAGCGATAAGGTGATGCTGCCTTCCGGAGTATATTTGATGGCATTCGACATCAGGTTATTGATAACCGTATTGATTACTTCTGAATCGAAATAAAGCTCAGGCACACCCGTTTGAATATTCAGACGGATATTGAGACGGCTATTCTGGTTGAGATCTTTGAATCGTACACCTATTTCGCTTACCAATGCTCCGAGATTTTCCTTGGCAACCGTCAATTTGCGGTTCTGGGTTTGCGTCTTTCTGAATTCCAGAATATCGTTGATGAGATTGAGGAGTCTTTCCGCGCTGGCATGGATGCATCCTATCTTATGATGCACTCTTTCTGCTATTTCCTTATCTTCCATCAAATCCTCCAGAGGTCCGAGAATGAGTGTGAGCGGAGTGCGAAGCTCATGGGTGATATTGGTAAAGAAGCGCAGTCTTTCCTCATTTACTTGCTGCTTTTGCTGACTTTCCCATTGGGTTTGTGCTAAGGAATTGCGGAGCAATAGCTCCTTTTGGTAGGAGCGCAAAAGATAGATGATGATAACTAAAGCCAAGAGAATATAGCCTAGTTTTGCCCACCAAGTAAGCCAAAATGGAGGAGTTACCACCACTTTCAGCTCAGCCGATGAGGCTTCATCCCAATCTTGGTTCTTGAGTTTCGCTCGGATAATAAAGGTGTATTTGCGGGGCTTGAGATTTCGGAAGGTAACATCCTTGTCGCCTTCTGTCTCATACCATTGGTCGTCCAATCCCTTCATCATGTAGGAATATTCCACCTTTCCCTCTTGCGAGAAATCCTTTGCCGTAAAGCTGATTTTAAAGGTGTTGTCGTCGTATTTCAGGCGTATCACTCCCTCTTCATTCGGAGAAATGAGGCGATGCAAGAATTGGTCGGACAATCTTCCAACTCTCTCGCAACCAATGATTTCTACTTGTGATACCGTCTTCTGCTCTGAAAGCAACTGTGGATTGAAATAACATACACCACTAGGAGAAGCAAAGTAGATGGTACCATCGGGTGTCATGGCTGCTGATGCTTCCTCAAAGTTGCCCATGGTGATACCGCTTTGGAAATCATAGTTGTAAAAGCGCTGTTTGTGTAAATCCAGACAAGCGATTCCAGAGAACATGCTTACCCAGATATTGCCTAGTTTATCTGCGCAAATGGCTCTGATATGGGTGTCTTTCAATCCTTGTCGCTCATCATATAGCTTGACGGATTTCGGCTTTAGAGAATTTTCAATGTATGCCAGTCCCTTGTAGGTGCCAATCCAAACTCCATTGTTGGAATCGATGAAAATCTGGTTGACCGAATTGCTTTTCAATCCATTTTGGTCATCTAAGTGAGCGATAAGTTTCTTGTGCTTGTTGAAAACAAATACGCCTTTGACCAAATTACCTATCCACATTTGACCGTATGAATCTTCTTGGATGGAGTAGATGACGCTATTGGTCATTCCCATCACTTTGTTCATCTCATTTTCTTTGTGTTCTATCCCATTTTGAATAGTATAAAGTCCATCTTCGCTTCCTATCCATATAGTTCCTTTCTTATCTTCATAAATGGCATGCACATCCAGCCCTTGTATGCGGAGATAATGGGTAAACTGCTGAGTATGAGGATTAAACTTCAAAGCTCCATTATCGTTGGTGCCAAACCAAATGTTGCCTTGGTGATCTTCAGTGAAGTTATAAACCATGGCAGAGGTATTGAAGAGATATTGGCTGAAATCCCAACGGTGGGTAACTTGTCCATTCTTATATTGGCAGATGAAATCGTCTTGTCCTATCCAGAGATATCCTTGGCGGTCACAAAAGATACCAAAAGTATTGGTGAGTGGCTGCTGCAAATCTCCTAAGGTATGGAAATCTGATGTGGATTGTGGGATGAAGTCGATGCCGCTGCTAAAGTTGCCAATCCATACGTTTCCAAAAGAATCTTGGATGATTCTTCTGGTATTGTTGGAAGACAGCCCACTGTTTTCCTTGGTGATTCGTTGAAAAGAGAGTTTTTCCGTATATGGATGCTGATAGCGATTGAGGTCGAGTATGCTGATGCCTCCTAAGTCTGATGCAATCCATAGCGTATGGTTATCCATCTCCATGATTTGATGGATATTGTCACCAGCAGGCGAATTGGGATTTTGCTCCTGTGGTTTAAATGTCCTAAATCTGCTAGATGTCTCATCGAATAGGGCTAATCCTAAGTTGGTTCCCACCCAGATGTTTTTCATGTGGTCAATACAGATGGAGCGAACGTTATTGCCAGGCAAGCTCTGCTCGTCCTTAGGATTGTGGCTGTAGAACTTCGTCTTTTTTGTCCTGAGGTTATAGACATACATGCCGTCCATTCGTAAGCCGATATACAAATGGTCATTCCCATCATCCATGATACATCTGATACCGTTCTTGATATTAGGGAAAAGTCGCTTAGGAAATGTCGTAAACTTTTGTGTATTGGCATTATAATGCTGTATGTCGCCGCTATAAAACGCTATCCAAATGCCTCCATCCGAGGAACCATGAATAGCGGAGACACTTTTCTGAAGCATTTCCTTTTGTTCTGAGAAGTGCTTAAAAGTTTGCGTTTTGCAATCAAAGACGTCTATCTTTCCGTTTTTGAACTGCATCCACACGGAGTTGCTTCCTTTGTCGTAACATAAATTGATGAACGAATCTTCTCCGATATTTGAGTTGCTGGTCTTGAAAATCGTGCATTTATTGCCTGCGATACGGTTCAATCCCGACTCTGTGGCAACCCAAAGGAATCCCTGTTCGTCCATAACCATGTCATTGACGAACTCATTGGATAAGCCTTCTCTCAAACCAATATTCAAGAAAGAATAACCTTCTTTAGCTGTCGATAAGGTGAATACTTCTATGAGGAGCCAGAGCAAGAATGTCAGTCTTTTCATCTTATTTCTGTATTTAGCGTTTTCTATAATCAGTCTTTTGTTTGTATGCAAAGTTACTTATTTTTTATGAGATTTGCAAGAAAAACTTCGTAAATGCTTGATTTTCGGCGAAGATTGACAGAAAAACGTTGCCAAGATTCTGATTGAACGTTTATCGGTGTGGTTTGACCGATAAAAAACCATCCTTTAGAAAAGAAACGACTACTTTTGCAACCAGAAACAACAATATTAATAACGAAAAATGAAAATCTTATGAAACGAAACGATTCTACATTGACGGCATTCTTGCTATGTATGGGAGTTTCCCTAGTTTCACCTAATTATCTATATGGTAAAGGTGAGGTGGCAATGAATATCATGCAACAAAGTCAAAAAATCACAGGAAAGGTAGTGGACTCCAATGGGGAACCTATTATAGGAGCCACTATCAAGATTGCAGGTACGAGTAACGGTACCATTACAGACTTAGATGGCAATTTCTTCTTGGATATGGCGCCTAAGGGTGTTTTGGAAATATCTTATGTGGGTTATCTTCCTCAGAAGGTAACGGTAAATTCTAATAAACCTTTGGACATTGTGCTTAGAGAAGATTCCAAGACCATTGACGAGGTGGTAGTAGTTGGTTATGGTTCTGTGAAGCGCAGTGACGTTACAGGATCAGTTTCTTCTTTGGATGCCTCTAGTATTACATCTGCCTCTCAAACCAATGCTGTAGATGCAATGCAAGGTAGAATCTCGGGTGTCAATATTACAAGAAATGCGGCTCGTCCTGGTGGTAGCTATAGTATTGTTGTGCGTGGTAAGAGTTCCATCAACAATAGCAACGAACCTCTTTGGGTGATAGATGGTATTCCTACTTCATCAGATGCCCGCGACTTGAACCCTGCTGACATAGAAAAGATTGATGTACTCAAGGATGCTTCTGCTACAGCGATTTATGGTTCCCGTGGTGCCAATGGTGTTGTTATCGTTACGACCAAACGTGGTAAGGAAGGTCATTTCAGTATCAATTATGATGGCTACTATGGTGCTCGTGTGGCTAGTCATCTGCCTGATATGATGAATGGAGACGAGTATGTCAAGTTCCGTACCGAATTGTTTAAGAATCTCGGTCGCAGCACCGATCGTACCAATGCAGAGTTCTTTACCCCAGAGGAGTGGGAGAGAATCGATAACAAGGACTATACCGACTGGATTGACTTGACGTTGCGTACAGGTCAGCAGTATAGTAATACGATTACCGCCTCAGGTGGTGATGCCAAAGGTACATTCTCTTTGGGGGTCGGACAGTTGCATGAGGAAGGTACGGTGAGAGACCAGGACTTCAATCGCTATAACCTCCATCTCAACGTGAATCGCAAGATTTTAAACTCTTGGGAGATGGGTGGTAGTCTCTATTTCACTTATAGTAAGCAAAATGCTGGAAGCTACGAGACGCTTCGCTCAGCCTATCGTCTTCCTCAAGTGGCATATCCATACGATGAAGAGGGCAATCTGGCATATCATGTGTTCCGTAATGATGGAACCACCAATCCTTTGTTGGAAAGCACTGCTGATGGCGAGCATCGTGAAACCAAGAGATATAGAATCTTTGGAAATGTCTATTTGCAATATAAACCAATCAAGGACTTGACGCTCAAGAGCCAGTTTGCGCCTCAGTACCTTTATAAGAGATATGGTGAGGTTGTGGGAAAGAATGCCAAGAATTCAACAGGCAAGGCTGCTGGAGTGACGGCAAAATACGATCAAACCAATTATTGGTCGTATGTATGGGATAACCAGATTACTTACGACAAGCAGTTGGATAAGCATCACCTGAACGCAAGCTTTGTACAGAGTATCCAGATGGAGCAATGGGAATATTCCAATCAAGCTGCCAAGGATTTCCCTTTCAACAGCTATTGGTATAACTTGGGTGCCGCAGGTTTGAGCAATCAGACGACTTCTTCTACCAATTATCAAAAGCGCACTTTGGCCTCCTTCTTGGCAAGAGTACAGTATTCTTTCAATGATCGCTATCTCTTGACTGTTTCTGGTCGTTATGATGGTTCTTCTCGCTTGGCTGATGGCAATAAGTGGTCGTTCTTCCCTTCTGCCGCTCTTGCTTGGCGTATCACAGAGGAAGATTTCATGAAGAGCGCTCCTGCTATCAGCAATCTGAAGTTGCGTCTTAGCTATGGTGTTACGGGTAATGATGCCGTATCTATCTATGGCACCCAGTCGGGTATCTCTCGATTGAACTATGATTATGGTGGCAATGTGATCTCGGCTTATTACAAGAATGGACTTGCCAATAAAAACTTGTCATGGGAGAAGACGCATGAAATCAATGTGGGTCTGGATTTCGGTTTTTTCAACAATCGTATCAACGGTGCCATTGATGTTTATCAGCGTGATGCCAAAGACTTGATTATGAAGAGAAATATCCCTAAGACCACAGGTTGGTCGTCTGTTTGGGATAATATCGGATGGGTAAGAAACCGTGGTGTTGAAATCGGCTTGAACACTGTGAATATCCAAGGCAAGGATTTTGGATGGGAAACCAACATCACTTTCTCTAAGAATACGAACAAAATCGTAGAACTCTATAATGGAAAGCAAGACGACGTGGCCAACAAATGGTTTATAGGTAAGCCTCTGGATGTGAACTACGATTATGTATTTGATGGAATCTGGCAAACGGACGAAGCTGAGTTGGCAAAGAAATATGGTCAGACTCCTGGTCAGGTGAAGGTGAAAGATTTGGATGACAATGGTATCATCAACTCTGATGACAAGCAAGTCATCGGCCAGCGTTCTCCAAAGTGGATAGGAAGTATCACCAATACATTTACTTACAAGAACTTTGACTTCTCTGTGTATCTCTATACGCAGCAGGGTGCTCAGTTGCAAGATGCCTTTATGTCGGCTTACATGACATACGAAGGCAACTACAAGCAGGTGAATGTAAACTATTGGACAAAAGAAAATCCATCCAATAAATATCCGCAACCAGGCAATAAGGGCAAGTATTACGATGCCATGCGCTATGTGGATGTTTCTTTCGTGAGAGTGGGTAGCATCACTTTAGGCTATAATTTGCCAAAGTCTTGGTTGGAGAAGATCAATGTCAAGCATGCTCGCTTGTATGTCACCACCAATAACCCATTTACCTTTACCTCTTATAAAGGATTTGACCCAGAGTGGGCTACCCAGAATACTTGGGGTACAGCCACTGGATATACTACCTATTTGATAGGTGCAAAAGTAGAATTTTAAATAGAAGACTCATTATGAAAAAGATTAATTTATATATCGTCGGTGCTTGTTTGGTACTGGGAATGACTTCTTGCGACGGATTCCTCGATGAGGAAAACCTAAGTAATGTCAATTCTGAGCAATATTTTCAAGAAAAGGAAGGCTATGAAAGTTTGGTTAATGCTTCTTATGCTACCTTGCGCTCTATCTGGAAGAATGAACCTTGGTTGTTCAACTTGGGTGTGGATATCTATACCCGTGGAGAGAGTGAGCTGGTTAGCGGTAGCTATGGCAATCGTGACGTATATAGCAGCGAACTGAATGAATATGCTACGCTGGATGCCCAAAATAGTTATGTAAGCGATTTTTATACGAATGCTTACTATGGCATTCAAGTATGCAATACCGCCATCAATAAGTCGACTTCTGTGGCTGGTATGTCTGAGAATGCGGTTAAGCAACGTTTGGCGGAAGTTCGTTTCTTGCGTGCTTATTATTACTATCTGTTGGTGGAGCAGTTTGGAGATGTGGCGATTGTTACAGACGAGATTAATTCTCCTATAACCGAATTTTCACGTACTCCAGAGAAGGAAGTTTATTCCTTTATCTTGAGTGAATTGAACGACATTGTTGGGGTGTTGCCTTCCAAGCAAGATGAGTATGGACGTGCCACGCAGGGGGCTGCCAAGCATTTGATGGCATTGGTTTATCTTACCCGTGGTTACAAGTCATATGCAGAGTCAAATGATTTCTCTCGTGCTGCATCTTTGGCAGATGAGGTCATCAATGGTGGACAGTATGCTTTGCAGCCAACATTCACTGATGTATTTGCTACAGGTAATGAAAAAAACAGTGAAATCATCTTCTCTGTGCAATATGATGGCTCTTCTTTTGGTAGCCAATATGGTGGTAATGGACAACAGAATCTCTATGGATTTGAATTGTGGACAAAAGTGGTGTCTGGCTTTGAACAAGGTAACTTAAAGTATGGCTGGAAGAAAAATCAGTTCATGCCAACTCAGTTCTTGTATTCACTTTATGATACTTCTGTTGATAGCCGTTATGATGCAACCTTCAAGAGTGAGTTCTATGCCACACGAGCAGATGCTAGCATTGGTTTGAAGGAAGGCGATTTACGTTTGTATTTCCCAAAATATGACCAGCCTTTTACCCAGCAGGATTCCTTGGCACTCATGAGTCAGCATCCTAATGCCATCATTGTTACAAAGGATAGATGGAAGCAAGATATTGAGCATGTAGGTGGTTCTGGTATGTGTCCGATGATATGGAAGTTCTATGATCCAAATTCTTCTTATCCTTCCAATAACACTTCTTATACTAGCACTAAGGACATCTTCCTCTTCCGTTTGGCAGATACTTATCTCTTAGCTGCCGAGGCTTATTATAAACTGGGTGATAGCCAAAAGGCAGCCGACCGCATCAATAAAGTTCGTGAGCGTGCAGCCTTGGAAGGACATGTGAAGGATATGGACATTGAGGCTTCTGATGTGAACATCGACTTTATCTTGGATGAACGTGCTCGCGAGATGGCTGGTGAGTATAACCGTTGGATGGACTTAAAACGCACTGGCAAGTTGATAGAGCGTACATTGAAGTATAACAATCTTGCTGCCAAGATAAATAAAATGGATGAGCATATTGTGGTCCGTCCGATTCCTCAGTCTGTAATCGACCAGACCACAGGGAATTTTAAACAGAATACCGGGTATTAGTTTGTAATTGTTTTTGGGTTTGTAAGGGAGCAAGATAGCATTCTTGTTCCCTCTCCTTATTTTTTAGTAACTTATCGTATGGATAATATGAATAAAATTTTTGATAAAATAGCTTGCATGCTTTTATGTTTATGGATTTGTTCCTTTTCTTCGAGCATATTGGCACAAGAACAAACTTCGCTCATTGTGAATGGTGTGCCTTGGTATGACCAAAATCATCTACCGGTGAATGCCCATGGAGCTGGCATCATCCAAGACAATGGAAAATATTGGCTTTTTGGCGAATATAAGAGCGATACCTCCAATGCCTTCCCTGGATTTGGATGTTATTCTTCCGAGGATTTAGTAAACTGGCACTTTGAAAGAGTGGTACTTCCTGTGCAGAAAGATGGTATCTTGGGGCCTAACAGAGTGGGTGAGCGAGTGAAGGTGATGCGTTGTCCTAAAACCGGAATGTATGTGATGCTGATGCACGCTGATGACTTGAAATATATGGATCCGCATATCGGCATCGCTACTTGCAAGACCATCAATGGTGACTATCAACTGAGAGGAACACTTCAATATAAAGGACAACCCATCAAACGATGGGACATGGGCGTTTTTCAGGATGAGGATGGCAAAGGCTATCTTCTTACCCATCACGGACCGATTTTTCGTTTGAGTGATGATTATCTCAGTGTGGATACGATGATAGCCAATGTAAAGGGCATGGGAGAATCGCCTGCCATGTTTAAGAAAAATGGAATGTATTATCTCTTGACTTCCAACTTGACCAGTTGGGAGCGTAATGACAATTATTATTTCACTGCAACGAACATTGCTGGACCTTGGAAGAAGCAAGGTGTATTCTGCCCAGAAGAAACTTTGACATGGAATTCCCAAAGTTCTTTTGTCTTGATGCTTCCAGACGGCACCCCTATGTATATGGGCGATAGATGGTCTTATCCTCATCAGGCTTCTGCCGCCACATACGTGTGGATGCCGTTGCAAGTAGCAGGCGATAAACTCTCCATTCCTGCTTATTGGCAGTCTTGGAATATACAGAAGATGAAATCGGAGGATATATTGAACCAAGCCATCTATAAGAAACCGTTTCTTTTGAATAGTAATCAGGCGGGTAAGTCTGTAAGCCTGGATTTCGTTGGTACGCATGTGGCAGTAGTCGGCAGAACGGATGCCCATGGTGGCTATGCCTTGGTTTCTGTATTGAATCATAAGAAGGATACCGTCTATTCTTCTTTGATAGATTTCTATAGTAAGGTGCCACAAGAGGGTATTCGGGTGATAACTCCAAAGCTCTCTTATGGACAATATACCTTGGAGATAAAGGTGACGGGCGAAAGACCTAACTGGTCGGATAAGCGAAAGAGCTTGTATGGTTCGGATGATTATTTCATAAATACCAATATGGTATATGTCTTTGGTAAGAAAGCTGGGGATTTTCGCATCCAAGCAGGTGAGGAAATCAATATTCAGTGTGACACTTCTACCGTGGAACCTGTTGTCAAATCAGCTATCCGTATGTTTGCTGAGGATTGCAAGGATGTATTGGAATCTTCAGTTGTGGTCACTCCCAAAACTGGTGATATATTATTGCATATTGATAGCAAGCTTCTGAAAGGTAAGAAAGAAGCTTTTAAGATTGCGGTAAAAGATGGAAAAATCATTGTGACAGGAAGTGATAATCATGGTTTGGCTTATGGCTTGTTGGAGATATCTCGTTTATTAGGGGTGTCTCCTTGGAAATGGTGGGCTGATGCTATGCCCAAGAAAAAGAGTTCTTTTACCTTGACGGATGGCTATGCGGATGAGCAATCTCCTTCTGTGGAATATCGTGGCATATTTATCAATGATGAAGATTGGGGAATGATGCAATGGTCAAGTCTAAACTACGAGCCTTGGTATAAACCTGGTCGTATTGGACCCAAGACTAATTCTCGCATATTCGAGTTGCTGCTCCGACTGCGTGCTAATACATTTTGGCCTGCTATGCATGAATGTACTGTTCCGTTCTTTCTTACCAATGGTAATCGGGAAGTGGCTGCGCAATATGGCATTTATATAGGAAGTTCGCACTGTGAACCCATGGCATGTAATGCTAACGGCGAATGGAGAAGTAGAGGCAGCGGGGAGTATGACTATGTACATAATGATAGCAATGTTTATCGTTTTTGGGAAAATCGAGTAAAGGATGTGGCTCATCAACCGATACTTTATACGATTGGTATGCGTGGTGTGCATGATGGAGCTATGAACGGTGCAAAGACGCTTGATGAGCAGAGACAAGTTCTGGAAAGAGTATTTAAGGACCAGCGTCAACTGCTTGCCCAATATGTGAATAGTGATGTGACAAAAATTCCGCAAGTGTTTATTCCTTATAAAGAGGTGTTGGATGTTTATCGATCAGGGCTTCATGTTCCTGATGATGTCTGTCTCATGTGGTGTGATGACAACTATGGCTATATACGCCACATGCCTACAGTGGAAGAACGTTCACGCAAGGGAGGAAATGGTATTTATTATCATGTTAGTTATTGGGGGCGTCCTCATGACTATCTATGGCTTGGTACTTTTTCACCAGCTCTTATGTTTCAGCAGATGTCTTCTGCTTACGAAAATGGCATACAGAAAATGTGGATATTGAATGTTGGAGACCTTAAGCCTGCTGAATACCAAATAGAAATGTTTTTGGATATGGCTTGGAATCTGGATCATGTAAGAAAACAAGGAGTAAAAGGACATCTTACGGATTTCCTTTGTCGTGAGTTTGGAGATAAGATAGGTAAGGAGTTGTCTCCAATCATGAGGGAGAGTTATAGGTTGGCTTTTATTCGGAAGCCAGAATTTATGGGCAATACTCGTGAAGAAGAGTATCACACTAATTACTATCGTATTGTACGTGATATGCCGTGGAGTTTAGAGAAAATCCAAAAACGCCTTGCAGAGTATGGAACTATAGAGAAAAATGTGGAGGAAATCTTTAGAAAGATTCCGAATGACCAAAAAGACACCTATTTCCAATTGGTCAAATATCCTGTACAGGCTGCTGCTGAGATGAATAAGAAAATGCTTTTCGCCCAGCAAGCTCGACATGGACTTTGTTCTTGGGAGAAAAGTGATGCAGCTTTCGATAGTATTTCTGCACTAACTCGGCGTTATAATACTGGGTTCTATAATCAGGGCAAATGGCAAAGAATGATGGATTTTCAACCTCGAAGGCTCCCTGTCTTTGAACCGGTAGAAAGAAGCTCTTCTAAAGAGGCGTTATGCAAAGAACCGCAATATATAGCTTGCTTTTCGGGTGCAGATAGTAAACAAGGTTCTTTTGAATCTTGTGAAGGATTAGGATATGAAGAAAAGGCTATCAAGACTAAAAAGGGGAAAAAGGTCAGATTTGATTTTGAGTGCGATGCAATGGATTCTGTTGTCGTAGAAATTCGAATGATTCCAACTCATTCACTGTCGGGAAATCAGCTTAGATTCCAAATTTCATTAGATAAACAAACTACACATATTATAGATTATGCTACTCAAGGGAGAAGTGAAGAGTGGAAAGAGAATGTTCTATGGAATCATGCTATACGAAGGGTCGTATTACCGATTGGAAACAAAAAGAGGCATCAATTGACTTTTTTGCCTCTTGATGAAGGAGAAATTCTAGATCAGATATACATTTTGAAAAACTAAAAAATCCCCCGAAGAAAGAGAACACTCTCTTTCTTCGGGGAAATTTACTTTTTATCGTTGTATCCTTTTTACAGGAACAAACTTCCTATCTGGAAGACCAGGGCTGATACTACCCATGCCAAGAGGGTGGTGTAGCCGGCGGCAAAGCCTGCCCATTTCCAACTACCCGTCTCGCCCTTGATGGCGGCAATCGTGGCGATACAAGGGAAGTACAAGAGTACGAAGAGCAAGAAACAGTAGGCAGTGAGCGTAGCCTTGGCTGAAGCCTCGGTATCACTATATCCGTAGGTCTGCTTGAGGTCGGAAGTCATCTGCTTCTTCAAAACCTCGTACTTGCCATCCTCGTCATTGTAGTCTTGGTCATCGCTGAAACTGTCGTTGTTGCTGTAGAGCACGCCCATCGTTGAGGCTTTTGATACGGCACCTAAGTCAGACCAAAAGGCCTTGAGGGTTGGGGCAGGTGAAACATTATTGGTTCGTTGCGAGGCTATCGATGAAGATGAGCCTTCTGTAATTTATCAGGCTGAGAATGCAGTATTGAGTAGTGGAGCAGAACATGCTTACTCCATTGACGGCATTGGCTTTGGAGGTAATGGCTTTGTTCGTTTGCCTGCTTTTGAAGGGGCTAATGTTTGCTGGAAAAGCGTAAACGGAAAGAATGGTGGCGAGAAGACTCTTCGCATCAGATATTCAAATGGCAGTTGTCAGGATGTGAATGCCTTGCTTTTCGTTAATGGCAAGTTGAGCACGGTGAAGTTGAAAAAGACTGGTGGTTGGGACAAATATCAATATGCAACAGTCAAGGTGAATTTGGCAGCGGGAACAGCTAATGAACTGAAGCTGGAGTCACGAGGTAATTTCCAACGAATCAATAGAGTAGTTTATCCTTTATGTGCTGGATATATAGATGAGTTTCAAATCTTTTAATGTTATGGGATGAAAAGATTGTTTTTAATATATTTGTATTCTTTGATAGCTTGTTGGACTTATGCCCTGCAAGCTGTTAACAATGGCATCCCTTGGTATGATCAGAATCAGAATCCGGTGAATGCCCATGGTGCCGGCATCATCAGGGATGGCGGAAAGTATTGGCTCTTTGGAGAATATAAGAGTGATACTTCCAATGCCTTTCCAGGCTTTGGATGCTATTCTTCTGACGACCTGGTGAACTGGAAATTCGAGCGTGTGGTCCTGCCGGTACAGAAGGACGGCATCCTCGGTCCTAATCGAGTGGGTGAGCGAGTGAAGGTGATGAAGTGTCCTAAGACGGGCGAGTATGTGATGCTGATGCATGCGGATGACTTGAAGTATAATGACCCGCATATCGGTATCGCTACTTGCAAGACCATCAATGGTGATTATCAGTTGAGAGGTACGCTCCAATACAAGGGGCAACCTATCAAGCGTTGGGATATGGGAGTTTTTCAGGATGAAGATGGCAAGGGCTATCTGCTTATTCATCATGGACCTATCTATAGGCTGAGTGATGATTATCTCAGCGTGGATACGATGATAGCCTATGTTGGTGGAATGGGTGAATCGCCTGCCATGTTCAGGAAGAATGGCATGTATTATCTGCTTACTTCCAATCTTACCAGTTGGGAGCGTAACGACAATTACTATTTTACGGCTACGAATATCGCAGGCCCTTGGAAAAAACAGGGCTTGTTCTGTCCGGAAGGTTCTCTGACATGGAACTCACAAAGTACATTTGTGTTGATGCTTCCTGATGGTACCCCGATGTATATGGGCGACAGATGGTCTTATCCTCATCAGACTTCAGCTGCGACTTATGTGTGGTTGCCCATGCAGGTAAATGCAGAGAAACTCTCTATACCTTTTTATTGGCAATCATGGGATGCTGAAAAAGTGAAATCTCATGACGTTCTGAAATATGCAAGGCATAGGAAACCACTTCTTCTGTATTCTAATGAAGCTGGTAAGTCTGTGAAAACGAATTTCAAGGGTACGCATGTGGCTGTAGTTGGCAAGACAGATAATCATGGTGGCTATGGTTTGGTTTCTGTATTGAATACGCATGGAGATACTGTATATTCCAGTTTGATAGATTTTTACAGTAAAGTACCGCAGGAAGGTATTCGGGTTATTACGCCCCAAATGCCTTATGGAAAATATACCTTGGAGGTGATGGCTACTGGCGAAAAAGCCAATTGGTCGGATAAAAGAAAGAATCTATATGGATCGGATGATTCTTTTGTGCAGACAAGTCAATTTTATGTATATGGCTGTAAATCTAGAAAAAGTAAGAGAAGGTAATGAGTGGATTGATTGATTGCTGCTCTCCGTAGGGTGATTTATCAGTAACAAATAGTTTAGGGGTTGTAGGATTTTTCCCACAACCCCTAAACTATTTATTTATTCTATCACATTCGTTAGGAATGAATGGGGTAAACTCTGTATATTCAGATATTTCTTGCCTATCTTTACTGTTAGCTTGGCAGGCTTATCTGTGAAATTACCTGCGGTAACGATGTATTGGCCTGTTTTGGTCTTGAATACCACAACGGGAGTTTTACTATAGTCACGACCGGCGTATGCCAGCATTTCGGTGCCTTCTTTTACAAAATGGCTGAAGTGCTTATAGGCATAGTATTCTGCAGTATAGCGCATCTTTCTGGTTTTACTATCTACTTGTATAAGAGCGTTCTGTGTCCATCCCCATGGAGAGATACCGTTATCTTTCAGGATGAAGTTCCAGTTGTAATATTCATCGCAACCATTTCCCAGGTTATCGGAAAGAAGGAAGAATGTGTGCTCGCCAGCTTTCCAGTCCATGCTGCCGTTTCCACATTCGCTTTCGCTTACCATAAATCGATGGTTAGGATAGCGTTGGCGCATCTGTGGCAGGTTATTGCGGCATTCCCATTGCGTTCCTATTCCCTTCACGTTAGCTTGTAAAGTCTTATTATCAAGAATCTTTTCTACGTAATCCAGGCGGTTGGTGTTGAATGTACCTATCCACAACTCTACCTCAGGATGCTTCTTGGCAAGGGTTGGAGCCAGATATTCATTATTGAAGCGCAAGGTTCCTTCTGCTGTCCATGCACAACCGGGGTATGGAGTGTATGAGTAAGCCTCGTTCTGATACATCACCTTGGTGATAGGGAGTCCTTCTTCCTTGTAGAGTTCGATGAAGCGGCAGAACATGTTGGCGTAGCATTGCAGATAACGTGGATCTTGGATAAAGAAGTCTTGGGTGGCGAGACGGCGAGGAAATACGCCATTGCGGTCGCCAAAAAGTTTCATCTCATCTGCATCCACCTGTTTGCCGTCGTCCATATATAAGAGATAGCTCTGGCGAGGATCCATCTTGTTGGTCTTGTTAGGAGATACAGGGTAATCGTTATTGATTTTCATCCATGTAGGAGGGCTCCATGGACTCATGAATAATTGCAGGTTAGGCTGGTATTTTTGTGCGGCATGTGCCAAGGGGATAATGTTACGTTTGTCGTGCTCGATGTTGAAATACTTGAGAGAGAAATCACCATTTACCTCAGAGCAACTGTACCATTCACGCGCATAGTCGTTGGCATTCATGGAAACTCTTCCGTGGGTAAACTTCAAATCGCCCTGAGGATCAAAGATATTGAACATCACTTCGTCTTGCTCTTTACGGGACAGCAGATTGAATGCATCCCAATCGAGTTCGTTAAAGGTGGTTCCGAATGCTACAAACTTAGTACCGCTACTTAGTGCATTTACTTCTGCCACAACTTTATTTTCGGCTTTTGCCGAAAGAACAGTCTTTGCTTTTACCCATGAAGAGGTTTTTGTGGTGGTGAAGGTTGTAACTTTCTGTGCCCAAGTGCTCGAACTGAGCACGAGGGCAATTGTAGTAAAAATTTTTGTTTTCATTTTTGCTTTCATTTTTATTGTTTATTCTTTTCTTTATTTTATCCTTAAAGAAACTGTGGCTCCCTTGATGCCATCAGCCTTAATGCTTAATGCTGCCTTGCCTTTCTTGTGACTACTGCGCACTATTACCAAGGCTCTACCTTTCCAAGTCTTATGAGTATTGTTTACATAGCTGTCTGTATCTTTGATATTGGCATTACCCATAGCTGCTAGAGAGCCTTGTCCGGTAACTGCTGCAGACAGTTTGATTTCTGCGTTCGGACAGAGATTTCCATTCTTATCAATGACTTCCACTTGTACGAAAGCTAAATCTTCGCCATTGGCAATCATATCCTTATTTTCTGCTGTAAGGCGGATGGCTGCAGGTGCTGAGGCTGAAGAGAGAGTTTTGGATTCCTTGATGGTTCCATTTTCAATTCCTTCAACCTTAAGGGTTCCCTCTTGATAAGGAATGGTAAATACAGCCTTCATCTCTGTATTCCTATTTACAGCCTTTTCTCCGATTAAATGGTCATCTAAATATAGGCGAACGATGGGATATCTGCTATATACTTCTACCTCAATGTTCTTGCCTTCCCATCCTGGCCAGTTCCAACTTTCCCAGGTAGGCCATACTGCCCAGAGACCAGTATTGATCTTACCTTTGTAGCCATCTGGTTCCTTCACGGCTAGGTAAAGTTTCTCGGTATCGTTATAGAGCATGCTGCGATAATGTGAGATTGGCTTTCTCCATCCAGTAAGGTCGATGTCACCGCAATAGGCTGCATGCCAAGGGAAGAGAGGGCGATGGTAATGTTCGCCTGGTACATCTCCATCATACCACCATCTGCCGATACCTGATTCTCCGATGTAGTCTATGGATGTCCATACGAAGTCACCGATGATGTAATCCAGGTCGTTCACCAAAGTCCAGTTTTTGAATGCATCCTTAGGATAGGATTCTGTTTGCCACATCACTCTGTTGGGAACTCGTTTGTGATCCTCCTCGTGCTTGTGTATCATATAGTTATAGCCTACGATGTCGTGCTCGGCAGCCAAAGGGTCATAGATTTCCCAGTCTTTGTCCCAAGAGGCAAGGGCCGATGTGATTGGCCGATTGTCGTATTCTCTTATTTTGTTGGCTAGTTTGCGCGCGGTGGTAATAACTTCCAGTTTCTTGCGTTCTATTACCTCGTTTCCTATACTCCAGGCAATGATTGAAGGGTGGTTGATGTCGCGCAGTACCATACCTTCAACATCTTCTTGCCAGTATTTGTCGAACAGTGTTGAGTAATCATGCTTATTCTTGGCATCGCGCCAACCATCAAAAGCTTCATCTATAACCAGAAGTCCTAGGCTGTCGCAAGCATTGAGAAACGCTTCAGAAGGAAGGTTGTGAGAGGTACGGACTGCATTGAAGCCAGCTTCTTTCATCAGTCTTGCTTTTCTTGCTTCGGCACGGTCAAAGGCTGCTGCTCCAAGGATACCATTGTCGTGGTGCAGGCAGCCACCCGTAATGTTGAGTTTTTTACCATTGAGTAAGAATCCCTTGTTGGAATATCTGATACTGCGGATACCAAACTTCTGACTATAGTTATCTATTACCTTGTTGTTCTCGCAGATGGAGATTTGGGCTTCGTAAAGATGTGGAGAAGTCAGGTTCCACAATTTTGGAGATTTTACATGCAACAGCTGTTTTACCCGCTGCTCGCTGTTGGCTGCAATGGTAACTATTGTGTTGGCTTGAGAAGTCCCAGACAGTTGGGTTACTACTTTAATCTTTTTGTTATGGTTGGTTTCGTTCTTAACCAGGGTGTTTATTTCTACAGTAGCTTCTGTATCAGAAATCTGAGGTGTATGAATCTGCACGCCCCAATTGCCGATATACAGTTTAGGGGTATGGATGAGCCATACATGTCGGTAGATTCCTGAGCCAGAATACCATCTGCAGTTCTTTTGCTGTGAATTATCTACTCTTACAGCGATTATATTTTTTTTGCCGGGAATGATGGCTTGTGTCGCATCGCAGAAGAATGAGGTGTACCCATAAGGATGACCACCTACTAACTTACCATTGATATATATGGATGAGTTCATGTAGATGCCCTCGAAATAGAGAAAGATTTTTTCCCCTTTCATTGATGCAGGCACAACACATTCTTTGCGATACCATCCGATGCCTGTAGGATAATAGCCGCCATCGTTGCCTGCAGGAGCATCTTTGTCTATTTGTTGCTCTATGCTCCAGTCGTGTGGCAGAGTCAGCGTTCTCCACTTAGAGTCATCAAACGAAATATTACTGGCTTTAGGGTTATCTCCTAACGAGAATCGCCAAGTTGCGTCCAATAAGAACTTTCTTGCATTTTGTGCTGCAGTAGCTGTTGGAGAACAAAGCCATGTAATACTCGCTAATAATAGCGTTAAAATGATTTTTCTTTTTTCCATTGTTAGTCTATTGTTATTTTTGTTACGATTTCGTGTGCAAATATACTTATTTCTTTTTGATCAGGTGGTTTAAAATCATTCTTTTTATGTTAGAAATCGTTCTTTATGAGGAAAATGCCGGTAAAAATAGAATACTTTAAAATGCAAGAAGGTTATTGGTATAAAGTGTTTTGATGGGAAAAATGGAACTCAAGGATATCTATGTAGCTGATAGTCTGGATGCCAAGGCGCAGAAGGTATTGCAAAAGGGCGGAAAGGTGTTGGTTCTGGCTGCCGGTAAGGTGAAGATGGGAGAAGATGTGAAGCAAACTTATCTGCCGGTGTTCTGGAACACCAGTTGGTTTAAGATGCGTCCGCCTCATACCACGGGTGCTACCATCCACAAGGCTCATCCACTCTTCAGAAATTTCCCTACGGATGACTGGGCAAACCAGAACTGGTGGGAGTTGCTGAACAAGGCGCAGGTGATGAATCTCCGTGAGTTCCCGAAGGATTATCAGCCGGCAATCCAGCCGATAGATACCTGGCACGTGAGTCGAAAGCTCGGTATGATGATTGAAGCCAAGGTGGGGAAGGGCAAGCTGCTGATGACTACGATGGATGTAACCAGCAACTTGGAACATCGCCTGGTAGCCAACCAGATGCGTTATGCCATCCTGAAATATATGATGAGCGATGATTTCCAGCCTTCAATGGAGGTGGATAAGCAGGTGATAGAAAATCTCTTCACCAAATCGGCGCCAGCCGTAAATATGTTTACCAAAGATTCTCCGGATGAACTGAAGCCGAAGCTGAAGTAAATGACAGCTTGGTATTTCGGGATGATTTGAAAGTATATTTTGAAATATGTATTGAAAGTATATTTTGAAGTATGTGTTGAAAGTATATTTTGAATTTATATTGTGAAATAAAAAGCCCCTAGACTTCGATGAGAAAGTCTAGGGGCTTTTGCTGTTAATTATTCGTTCACCATCAGATAGTAAGCGAGTGCCCAGTCCTGGTCGTTGGCAAAGGCATCGGCAAAGTGAGCCTTTTCGCCATTGATGCGCTTTGGATAAACAAAGGCACAGCTTCCTGTTCCGTCTTCGAAGACATTGCAGAGGTTGTTTCTTACGATTTCTTTCGCCATTTTCATATACTGTTCTTTGCCTGTTGCCTTGGCATAATAGTAGTAGGCGCTGGCATTGATACAGGTCCAGTACTGTGGGAAGGTATCGCCAAATACCTGGCGCTTGCCAAACCAGTAGCAGTCCCAGTGACGGATAGGAATCTCGTTGAGACGATAGTCTGGTTGGGTACCGCAGAGGTTTTCCACCAGGGGCATCATCTTTTCTGCACCTTCCAAGTATTGAGTGTCCTTGGTCTGAAGGTACATCTCTAAGAGAAACTGGGTGGCTGGGGCAACGATGGATTGCTCATAATTAACCTCCGATTTAGGGAAGTGCAAGCCGTTTCTCATAAAAACATCTGCTGTCTTGGAGAAATCTATCAAGAGATCGTTATATTCTGCCATCATTCCTGCTTTTTTTAATGCCTTCAATCCTGTGGTCACAGGAATGTCAATGCAATAGAAACCGTATCCCGTATGACGATACAGGGCCTGCATCGTCTTGTATCCCCAAAGTGCATACTGCTTATCTTGAGTAATCTCATACATGTGGAAGAAGAAGTCGGCTGCCCACGCATAGTTGTAACCGCGGTTCCAGCCATCTTTTGTTACTCTGGAATAGGTGGTGAAATCTTCTGTCTGCAACTTTTCATGATAGAATTTGGCATAGCGGATGAGTGATTGTTTCAACTTTTCACTAGGATGTTTCATATACCATTTGGCAATAAGAATGCCCATACCCACACGTTCTCTACCTTCATCGCAGTCGTAGCTCTTTCTTTTGTCATCATTCTTGTAGATGGCTTGTTTTTCGTTGTCATATACCATGTAGGCGCCATATCGGGCATCCTGCGGGTCATTCATCTGCTGATGATCGATGATGAAATTCACACGCTTATCTATCAACGTCTCATAGCTACTTACCACGAGAATGGTGGCATGCGTTCTTTCTACCTTATTATATATAAGGTCTATGCGCTGCTCGCCCAGTTCTTCTGCCTTGAAATAAGCATAATAACCCTTGGCATCCTTTCCGGTTTTGATGGCTTTTGGCTCAGAAGTAATCTTGCCGTTGCGCATATCCTTGCCCGTGATGGTAGCAGAGAGCGATTTCAGCTTGTTCTTCTCCAGATAAATCTTCACCTCTTCGCCCTGTTGATATACGTATTTGTCGCTTTGGGCGATGGCACCACCGGCAGCCAGGAGTTTCTGATAGAAATCTTCCTTGCCTTTGTGTTCGAAAACCTTCCATGCGATGGTGTATGATTTTCCTGCTTTCAGGGTCATGTCCGGCAGATCCATGGCGATGACACCACGGAAGTTGGAGTTGGCATTCTCTTTCTTGCGCTCCCATTCCTCGTAATCTGGCAGGGAACCTTGGGTGAGCATCAAGCCCACGTTGCTGCCTTCTATGGTGATGTTCTTGTCCTTTTCCTTTTTGTTCTTGGCTTTCTCTGTTAAGATACCATTAGCACCCATACGGATGGCGCAGGTATATGCTGCGTTATCGCCAGCCCAGATATGAGCGTTGCAACGGTTGGTCATGCAGGTGGCAGCATCAGGATAGTTATCATTCCATGGGGTATAGATTCCCCAATCAGAAATCTGTGCTGCTGTCTTACCTGTATTCTTGAAGGTGTATTCCTCGAAGAGTTCACCATTCTTCAGGGTTCTCTTTACGGAGATGCGGATGTCGTCTGCCTGATAAACGGGTTCTCCCTTCTGGCTGATAGGAGTCTGCCATTCCAGCTTTTGTCCGTTGACGGTCATAAAACCGAGGCCCCAGCCGTATTTGCCGGTTACCCATTTATACTGCTTGCCGTCTGGCGTGAGCACCCAGTTCATCTTCTGTGCATCGTTGTCGATGGCAAGTTGTGCGATGGCACCGGTGCTTGCATCGGTTTGGAATGTGATACCTTGGGCAAAGCTGTTGCCGAGACTCAGTGCCATCAGGCATGAGATGGCTGAGGTTCTTAAACTCAAAATGTTTGTTGCTGTTCGTTTGTTCATATAGCTTTTGTCTTTTGATGTTATTCGACTGCAAAAATAACTCTTTTTTGTGGATTTGTGTCTGTATTATCATTCAATTATCGCCTAATTTCATTCATCGTCTGCTATTCTGCATCTTCTGCTTTTTCCAGAAGGCAAGAACGGTCTTCATTCTTATGAGCAACAAACAAAAAAGGGTGTGACTAATCGACTAGTCACACCCTATTTGGTTTGAATTTACTTTGTTATGTTAGATAAATAAACTTCCTATCTGGAAGACCAGGGCTGATACTACCCATGCCAATAGCGTGGTGTAGCCGGCGGCAAAGCCTGCCCATTTCCAACTGCCCGTTTCGCCCTTGATGGCGGCTATCGTGGCGATGCAAGGGAAGTAGAGCAATACGAAGAGGAGGAAACAATAGGCGGTGAGCGTTGCTTTCGCTGCAGCCTCGGCATCGCTGTAACCGTAGGTCTTCTTCAGGTCAGAAGTCATCTGCTTTTTCAAAACCTCGTATTTTCCGTCTTCATCGTTGTAATCCTGATCGTCAGAGAAACTGTCGTTGTTGCTGTAGAGCACGCCCATCGTTGAGGCTACAATCTCCTTGGCACCTACACCGGATACCAAGCCCACATCCAGTTTCCAATCGAAACCCTGTGGGGTAAAGATAGGCTCGATGGCCTTACCTATTCTGCCGATATAGCTCTGCTCTTGCTGTGCCTGGTTGTCAAGCTCCTTATTATGAGGGAAATAACCCAAAGCCCAGACGATGATACTTGCCACAAGGATGATACCACCCATCTTCTTCAAGTACTGCTTACCCTTTTCCCAGGTATGGCGGCCTATCGCCTTCCAGGTAGGGAAGCGGTAAGGAGGCAGCTCCATTACGAATGGGGTATCTTCGCCCTTCACCACGAAACTGGCAAAGATGCGGCTCAATATCACGGCAAGGAAGATGCCGATGAGATAGAGCGATACCATGATGAGCGAACGGTATTGGATGGCAAAGAACGTTCCGATGACCATGATGTAGATTGGCAGACGAGCCGAACAGCTCATCAATGGCAATATCAGCATCGTAATCAGACGGGAACGGTGACTCTCGATGGTTCTCGTTGCCATTACCGCAGGTACGTTACATCCGAATCCCATAATCAGCGGGATGAATGACTTGCCATGCAGGCCCATCTTGTGCATCAGCTTATCCATGATGAAGGCAGCACGAGCCATATATCCCGAATCCTCCATATAAGAAATGAAGAAATACAGAATCAGAATCTGTGGCAGGAATACGATGACCGCACCTACACCACCAATCACACCATCTACCAGCATATCCTTCACTGGTCCATCCGGCATTGTATTGCTGATGAATTCGCCCAGCCATGCCACGCCGTCCTCAATCCATCCCTTAGGGATTTCGCCCAGTACGAAGGTGGCTGAGAACATGATGAACAGCAGGAGGACGAAGATAGGGAAGCCTACATATTTATTGGTCAGGATGCTGTCGATGAGGTGGGTTACCTGATAGGTATCCTTTGCCTTGCCCGGTTCATAGCCCGCTTCCTGCAATGCGCCATGGATAAAACCGTATTTGGCATCCATGATGGCTGTTTCGCTATCCTCCAGGGTCTCTTCCTTCACGCGCTTGGCAGCCTCATCACGGGCTGCGAAGATTTCCTTGGCCGATTTCAGATGACTTACATATTCCTCTGCGTGCTTATCATTCTCCAACAACTTGATGGAGAGGTAACGTGTGGAGTAGCGCTGGCGGATGGAATCATCTGCCTTCAGATATTTCTGGATATGCTCGATGCCGTGTTCTATCTCATGTCCGTGGTTGATGTGGATATGGCGATAGTGAGCGCTGGAATCTTCCTTGCCTTCGTAGAGTTCGATGATGGTCTCGAAGAGCTTATCCACGCCTCGACCGTTGGTGAAGACGGTAGGAATCATCGAGATACCGAAGAGTTCGCCCAGCTTGTCGTAGTCGATGTTATCGCCACGCTTCTCGGTTTCATCAAACATATTGAGGGCGCAGACCATGCGGATGTGCATGTCTATCAACTGGGTGGTGAGATAGAGGTTGCGCTCCAGGTTGCTGGTGTCGATGACGTTGATGACGATATCCGGCGTATGCTCGATGAGTTGCTTGCGCACATAGAGTTCTTCTGGAGAATAGGCTGAAAGCGAATAGGTGCCCGGCAAATCTACCAGGTTGAAATGATAGCCGTTGTATTCGGCTTCGCCCACCTTGGCATCTACGGTTACGCCGCTGTAGTTGCCCACACGTTCGTGAGCACCCGATGCGAAGTTGAACAATGAAGTCTTTCCGCAGTTTGGATTTCCCACCAGTGCCACGTTGATGACGCGGTGGAGTCGTTCAGCTTCCTGCTCAGCCAAAGCCTCGTTGCTGGCATTGTCTTTTCTTTCAGCTACGAGCATCTTGTCGCCGAGCGCCTGCTCGTCGCTATCGTTGGAATCTATTACTTTTGAGTCAATTACCTGCTGGCGGTCTTCTTCTTCCGCCTTGCTGAGCTTTGCATCGTTCTTGGCTTCATCAATGGAAACCACCTCGATATGGTCAGCTTCGCTGTGGCGGAGTGACACCTCGTAACCCATAATCTTGTATTTCACAGGATCCTGGAGTGGGGCATTGAGCAGGACATCTACTTTCTTGCCCTTGATGAATCCCATCTCGATGACTCTCTTGCGGAATCCACCGTGACCGGATACCTTGACGATGACGCCGCTTTCACCTGTTTTAAGTTCTGATAATTTCATATATCTTTCCTTGAATTAACCTTGTTTTCTCTTAAAACTGGCTTTATTGCCAGCTTTTTTTTCTTTTCGACTGCAAAAATACTAATAATTATTTGCAACTCGGTAGCAATGGAGTTATTTAAAATAAAAATACCTAGAAATGATGAGAGTATCATCAAATCTAGGTATTCTTATCATTATTTATGATGATGGATGTTCCTATACCTTAAATTATATATAGAGAACATCATCATTTCTTATGAATCATTCTTTATGCCTGCATGTTTCTGCCATGGCAGTTCTTGAACTTCTTACCGCTACCGCATGGGCATGGATCGTTAGGACGAGGCATGCGCTCTGCACGGTATGGAGTGCGGTTTACTTCTGCGTTCTCGCGAGTATCCTGGTTGGCTGCTGCCTCCTGAGCTGCACGCTCTGCATCGATGTCAACCTTGCTCTCTACGTAGTTCTGCTGGGTGTGCTGCTCTGGTGCTGCCTCCTGAACCTGCTGTTCCTGCTCCATTACTGGAATCTGACCACGCATCAGGATGCTGCTGATGCGGTCGTACATGTCGTTGATCATGCCGTCCCAGATCTTGGCACTCTCCAGCTTGAAGATCAACAAAGGATCCTTCTGCTCGTAGCTTGCGTTCTGTACAGAGTGACGAAGTTCGTCGAGTTTGCGGAGGTTCTCCTTCCAGTCGTCATCAATCATCTGGAGGACAACGTTCTTCTCGAATTCCTTCACAACGCTCTTAGCCTCGCTCTCGTAAGCTTCCTTCAGGTTGCATGCAATGTTGTACATGCGCTTGCCGTCTGTGATAGGCACCATGATGCGCTCATACATAGTACCCTGGTTCTCATAAACCTGCTTGATGATAGGCATAGCTGTAGCCTGAATGCGCTCAGTCTTGCGCTTGAATACTGCCATAGCCTCCTGGAAAGCACGCTCAGCCAGCTCGTCGCGTCTGCCGTTCTCGTATTCATCCTCTGTGAATGGAATCTCCATAGCAAGAATCTTCAGAAACTCTTCCTTAGCACCGGTGAAGTCGTTGTTGTTGACGATGTTTAATACGCGGTCCCAGATGATGTTGGCGATATCCATACCGATACGCTCACCCATCAAGGCATGGCGACGCTTCTCGTAGATAACGGTACGCTGACGGTTCATCACGTCATCATACTCCAGGAGGTGCTTACGGATACCGAAGTTGTTCTCCTCAACCTTGCGCTGAGCACGCTCGATGCTCTTGCTGATCATTGGGCTTTCGATACGCTCACCATCCTCGAAACCGAGACGGTCCATTACCTTGGCGATACGCTCTGAAGCGAACAGACGCATCAGCTTATCCTCCAATGATACGTAGAATACGGAAGAACCTGGGTCACCCTGACGACCGGCACGACCACGGAGCTGACGGTCTACACGACGGCTCTCATGACGCTCTGTACCGATGATGGCGAGACCACCAGCAGCCTTTACCTCAGGAGTCAGCTTGATATCGGTACCACGACCTGCCATGTTGGTAGCGATGGTTACGGCACCCTTACCATTTACTGAGCGACCTGCCTCGGCTACGATCTGAGCCTCCTGCTGGTGCAACTTGGCGTTCAATACATTATGAGGAATGTTGCGCATCTTCAACATCTTGCTCAACAACTCTGAAATCTCCACAGATGTGGTACCTACCAATACTGGGCGGCCTGCATTACGTGTCTCCTCGATTTCGTCGATAACGGCACGATACTTCTCGCGGGCTGTCTTGTATACACGGTCATCCAAGTCCTTACGCAGGATAGGACGGTTGGTAGGAATCTCAACAACATCCAGTTTGTAGATGTCCCAGAACTCACCTGCCTCTGTGCTTGCTGTACCTGTCATACCGGCGAGCTTGTGATACATACGGAAGTAGTTCTGAAGAGTGATAGTAGCGAAGGTCTGGGTAGCAGCCTCCACCTTTACATGCTCCTTAGCCTCAACAGCCTGGTGCAAGCCATCGCTCCAACGGCGACCTTCCATGATACGACCTGTCTGCTCGTCAACGATCTTTACCTGACCGTCCATGACAACATACTCATCGTCCTTATTGAACATGGTATAAGCCTTCAGCAACTGCTGCAAGGTGTGAACACGCTCGCTCTGTACACCATAGTATGCCAGATACTCATCCTTCTTGTCGAGGCGAGTCTGGTCATCCAGGTCTGTACGTGCTTCCAATTCACTCAATTGGGATGTGATATCAGGCAAAACGAACAGTTCCTTGTCGTTAACCTGCTTAGCCAGCCAGTCTGTACCCTTGTCGGTAAGGTCGGCTGAATTCAACTTCTCATCAACAACGAAGTAAAGAGGCTCCACAGCCTTAGGCATCTCACGGTTGTTGTTGGCCATGTAGAACTCCTCGGTCTTCAACAGACCCGCCTTGATACCTTCCTCAGAGAGGTACTTAATCAATGGCTTGTTCTTAGGCAATGCCTTGTATGAGCGGTAGAGAGAGAGGAAACCTTCCTCGAGCATCTGCTGGTTCTTGTTCTTTGTTCCCTCTGTAATCTTCTGTTTAGCCTCGGCGAGCAACTCGGTAGCCTGCTTGCGCTGTACCTCGTAGAGTTTCTCTACCAGTGGCTGATACTGCTCGAACATCTGGTCGTCGCCCTTTGGAATAGGGCCGGAGATAATCAATGGAGTACGGGCATCATCAATCAACACGGAGTCAACCTCATCTACGATAGCGTAGTTGTGCTGGCGCTGTACCAAATCGCTAGGGTTGGTAGCCATGTTGTCACGCAAGTAGTCGAAACCGAACTCGTTGTTGGTACCGAAGGTGATATCAGCCATATATGCCTTGCGACGAGCGTCAGAGTTAGGACGATGCTTGTCGATGCAATCTACAGAGAGACCGTGGAACATATAGAGAGGGCCCATCCACTCAGAGTCACGCTTAGCCAAGTAGTCGTTCACGGTAACGACGTGAACACCATTACCTGTCAGGGCATTCAGGAAGATAGGAGTTGTACCTACGAGAGTCTTACCCTCACCGGTAGCCATCTCGGCAATCTTACCCTGGTGGAGAACGACACCACCGAAGAGCTGAACGTCGTAGTGGATCATTTCCCACTTCATATCGTTGCCACCGGCTGTCCAGTGGTTGTGATAGATAGCCTTGTCGCCATCGATGGTTACGAAGTCGTTCTTTGGATCAGAAGCCAGCTCGCGGTCGAAGTCAGTAGCAGTAACTACTGTCTCCTCGTTCTCTGCGAAACGGCGGGCGGTATCCTTTACGATAGCGAACACCTGAGGCAATACCTCGTTGAGGGCGATTTCATACTTGTCGAGCGCTTCCTGCTCCAACTTGTCTATCTGATTGAAGATACCTTCACGCTCATCGATAGGGGTATCCTCAATCTTAGCTTTGAGTTCGGCAATTTTAGCCTTCTCTTCCTTAGCGTACTCTTGTACGTACTTCTGGATTTCTTTTGTTTTTGCACGGAGTTCGTCATTGCTCAAGGCATTCATCTTAGGATATTCTGCCTTGACTTTCTCTACGATTGGCTGGATCAACTTCATATCGCGAGTTGACTTGTTGCCAAACAATGACTGAAGAATTTTGTTAAAGTTCATTGTATATTTATTTTTTATTATTATTCGATGTATGATATATGAATAGGAGAAGTTAAGGAGTTAAAGGAGTTCTGGCAAATGTGCTCTGTCAGTCCTTTTTCCTCTTCTGCTTTTTCCTGTTCTTTGTTTACTAGCTTGCAAAAATACAAAAAATATCTGTAAATCTGCAATATTTTTCCGATTATTGCCCTTTCTGGCAGCATTTCTTGCTTGTTTTGCTGTCAGAAAGCAAATAATCAGCAGTTTGGCCCTCGAATAACGATGCTCCCGTATGGTGCCATATACTTATGTGCAATAACGGGATAAAAATAAATATGTGAATGTGAATCTGTCAGAATGTCAGTATTTGCCGCTATACTGATAGCCGGCTGATGGTAGTGATATTCTGTGCTGCTTTCATCCTCGGAAGCCTGCTTGATGGCTTTCAGGACATAGAGGATGTCCTCCTCCAATGCCTTCGCCTCCGGTTGCTGGATGAATTCATCGTAGGATATATCCGTAAGCGCAAACTTCAGCGCCTGCTGATAAGTCTGCGCCTCCATGCCAGTTGCCGCAAGGACAACCAAAAGGGCTGTGATATATCTGTTTACCATCATTTTGTTGTTTCTTGTTTTCTTTTGTTTCTATAAAATTTCTTGTGTACGTATTTGTGCAATCCGTAGCTGTTAAGTTCTAGCATGGTTGACTTGATACCGTTTCTAATCAGCAAAGTGCATGCCAAAATGCTCATGCCCTCTGCATAGGTCTGCCAGATTTGCAGGAACAGCGACAGCAGAAGCAGCCAGCCATAAAGCTCGAAATACCAATACTGCTTGCCCATTCTCATCTTTTTCGTTACTTTCCATACGAAGATGAGGTTCAATGGGTTGAGGATGAGTATCTGGAAATTAAGCTGTACTGTAGGGTGCTGGGAAAATACCATCGCCAGGAGGATAAGACCCGGTAATCCGGTGAGTACCAGTAGGGTGGTGTCTAGCCACCATAGATTCTTCTTGCGATAAATCTCCAGAATAGTAAGAACAGCTATGACAAGTGCAAAGCCTATTGCGACTTCTTGTGGGGTGATTCCACTAGCTTGCTCTACATTCTCCTGACTGACTGGTGGTATTACATAGGATGTACTGTCTACCAAGGTGATGAAGCCGTTTGATGTGACTGGACTGACACCGTCTTCTACAGAAGATTCGTTGACGAAATCTTTTCTTCCCTCCGTTGCAAAATCCTTGCTTAGGTTATCAGGCAGGAATTCCCAGTTTCTTCTCTCTAAATCAGAGTCTGCGTATACACCTAAAAGAAGGTCGTTTCCAAATCTCGCCCAATGGTCTTGCTCATTGAGCTTATGTATCTCTTCTCTGTATGAAGTACGGACATTGTTGTCTTTGAAGTTGGTATTGCTGTAGCCTATGTTGGTGAGTATCATCTCTCGGGCACGGGTAGAACAGTTGTCATAGAAGAAATTGTATCTGTATGTGCGGTTCTCCGGCTTGGCATTTTCTTCAATGGCACGCAGAATCTTCAGCTTCTCCTGTCTTGAGAGCTGGAGACGTTGTTGTCTTACCCATCTGCCTTCTGCTGAATATTCCGCAATGAAGTCGCTCATTGGGAATATGCCAATCTGGTAGTCGGCAAGTCCGAAGACAAATCGTAGCTCGAAGAAAGGCTGTTTGAAACTGAACATACCCCAGTTGACGGCAACATCGCTGTCATGAACCTTATCTTGGATGCGCAAAGCGGTATGTCCATAGTACGACCACACTTCCTGACCAGGGCCACAAGTAAGAAGTGATATATCTACTGAGTCGAGCCAATTTGTGGCGTTTTCAAAGGCACGACTGTTCTGCACAGAAATGTCAGATGCGTAATTGCCTGAAAAATCCTGTGCAATCATCTTAGAAGTTAAATTGGTTAAAATAACGGCTAAAATGACTCCGAAAATATGCTTAAAACGTTTCACGATGCAAAAATACCTTATTATTTTCAATTATCCTTCTTTTTTCTAGATTTTTTTTAATACTTTTGCACTCTGAATATAAATTTGACGGTTTTATATATAAATGAGAAAGATTTTTATGGCAGTCCTCATGTTGGGGGCGACTCTTTTAGCAAATGCCCAGAGTGGTACCAATTCTCCATACAGCCAGTATGGTTTAGGCGTGTTGTCTGACCAGACTTCCGGCTTCAATCGTGGTATGAATGGTGTGGGCCTTGGTTTTCATGAGCATAATCAGGTGAATTATCTGAACCCTGCTTCCTATGCATCTCTCGATTCCATGACCTTCATCTTTGATGCAGGTATCTCTGGTCAGATTACTAACTTTGAGGAGAACGGAGTGAAGAAGAATGCCAATAATTCCAATTTCGAGTATGTGGTAGCCGGCTTCCGCCTTTTCCGTCATCTCGGAATGAGTTTCGGTGTGGTTCCTTTCACTAATATTGGATATGATTATTCTTCTTCTGATTGGGTAAATGCATCTGATAAGGATGTCTATTATACCAATACCTTCCATGGTGAGGGTGGTTTGCATCAGGCTTATGTCGGTGCTGGTTGGGAACCAATCAAGGGACTCTCAGTGGGTGCCAATATTTCCTATCTTTGGGGTGATTATACCAAATATATCACCAATAGCTACAGCAATGCATATTATAAGACTTTGACCAGAACTTATAATTCGAAGATAAACAGCTACCGACTGGATTTTGGAGCTCAGTATACCCAGCAGGTGACCAAGAAGGATTGGGTAACTGTTGGTGCAACCTTTACTCCAGGACATAATCTGGGAGGCTCTGCCGATATGAACATTATCTCTAGTAATGCTCAGACCAACACTTCGGATACCATTCCGTTCTCTATAGGCAACGCTCATAGTCTGCCAACCATGTATGGTGTCGGTTTGATGTGGAATCATAGCAACCAGTGGAAGGTAGGTCTTGATTATACGCTTCAGAAGTGGGGTGCAGAAGGCTATCCTACTTTCGAAATGAAGAACAATGAAGCTACTTATAGCCTGAAAGACGGTTTTTACAAAGACAGAAGCAAGTTTAACTTCGGTGCTCAGTATTGTTACAATGAGCGTGACCGTGCTTTCCTGAAGCGTGTTCAGTATCGCTTGGGAGCCAGCTATGCTACTCCTTATTATAAGATGAATGGGGTAGATGGTCCAAAGGAAATATCAGTGAGTGCCGGTTTCGGCATTCCTATCATGAACAGCTATAACAGCCGTTCTCTCCTGAACATCAGTGGTCAGTGGGTCAAGAACTCTGCTGATGGTTTGATTAAGGAGAATGTTTTTCGAATCAATATCGGTCTGACATTCAATGAAGGCTGGTTTAAGAAGTGGAAGATGCAGTAATTCTTTGCTGCATCTCTTCTGCGTTCATATAGATAATACATATCTCGCACGTATATATAATAATGTATAAGCTAAGAAACTCTTTTCTGATAGGAATATTGATGTCCATGATTCTGGCAGGTTGTCAGGAGCAGGTGGAGCATACGGCAGCTGCTATCCATGCCAAGGATTCGGTTGCCATGATGACGTCGTATGGTGTCAATACCCTTATCAGTGATTCCGGAGTGATCAAATATCGTATTGTGACAGAGCGATGGGAAGTAAATACCAATCGCAATCCTTCCCGTTGGATTTTCAACAAGGGACTTCTGCTCGAACAGTTTGACGAGAAGTTTCATATCAATAGCTATATCCAGTGTGATACAGCCTATTATTTTGATCAGCAGCGTGTTTGGAAATTATATGGTCGAGTGAGAATTCTGACCAAGGATGGCTTGCGCTTCAGCAGCGAACAGCTTACCTGGGACGAGAACAGACACGAGATTTCCAGCAATGTATTCAGTAAGTTAATCACACCGGAGCGTACCCTTCAGGGTACCCATTTCTGGAGTGATGAGAAGATGACTCGCTATTTTGTCAGCAATTCTAAAGGTAGTTTTGAAAAGGGTGACTTTGGCGGAAATGATTCTGGAGCTACTCCTGCTCCAGGTGATTCTACGGCTGCACCTATCCGCCAGCAGGCTACACCTGTTAGGGCAACGACTATCCCTATCATGCATTAAATTATAGAATAAATGGAACAGGTTGATTTAAGTCTTATCGTTGGTATAATCATTACGATGGTTTTCTCTGCTTTCTTCAGCGGTATGGAGATTGCCTTTGTTTCCTCCAACCGTATGTTGGCGGAAATGGATAAGGAGAAAAACGGTCTTACGCAACGTTTGATTTCTTTATTTTATAACCATCCTAACGGCTTCGTCAGCACGATGCTGGTGGGCAATAATATTGCCCTCGTCGTGTATGGTATTCTGATAGCCAGACTGTTTGATAATACAATCTTCAGCGGGATGGATGCGGCTTTTACGGTGCCGGCTGATACCATTCTTTCTACCTTGATTGTCTTGTTTACTGGCGAGTTCTTGCCCAAGACTCTTTTCAAGGCCAATCCTAACCGCCTGCTTGCCATCTTCAGTCCCATAGCCTATCTATGCTATGTGGTTTTGTGGCCGATAAGCAAGTTCAGTACCTTCTTGAGTAAGGTTCTGCTTCGCCTGGTGGGCATGAAGATGGATACTGAATCGGGAGATGAGGGCTTTTCCAAGGTGGATCTTGACTATTTGGTTCAGTCGAGCATTGATAATGCTACCAATGAAGATGAAATTAATGATGAAGTCAAGATCTTTCAGAATGCGCTCGACTTCAGCGATACCAAAGTACGTGACTGTATGGTTCCACGTACAGAAATCCAGGCAGTAGAGAAGAATACTTCTTTGGAGGAATTGCGTCAGAAATTCATAGAAAGCGGTAACTCGAAAATCATTGTATATGAGGAGGATATAGATCATATTATCGGCTATATCCATAGTTCGGAACTCTTCCATAATCCTGTGAAATGGCAGGATCATGTGCGCACTTTGCCTTTTGTTCCTGAAACGATGCAGGCGCAGAAGCTGATGCAGACTTTTCTTCAGCAGAAGAAGTCGCTCGGTGTGGTAGTAGATGAGTTCGGTGGTACCAGCGGTCTGGTGAGTCTGGAGGATATCGTAGAGGAAATCTTTGGCGATATTGAGGATGAGCATGATGCAGAAAAGTATGTTGCCAAGCAGACGAATGATGGGGATTACCTGTTGTCAGCTCGACTGGAAATTGATAAGGTGAACGAGAAGTTTGATCTCGATTTGCCTGAGAGCGATGACTATATGACCGTGGGTGGCTTGATACTTCATGAGTATCAGAGTTTTCCTAAGTTGAATGAAGTCATTAAGTTCAATCACTTTGAGTTTAAGATTATCAAGTCTACTTCTCGTAAAATAGAGTTGGTTAAACTTCATATTTTAGGTTAAAACTGAGCTTCGGCTCAGTTTTTTTTATGTTTTTCGTTATCAGTTTTAAAAAAGCTAATGAAAAATTCCCTTTTCTCGTTTATTTTTTGTAATTTTGCAGACAATTGGCTAGTTTTAAGGATTTGAGAATCCTCATCATTCTTATGGCGATGCTCACTTAATAATAAGAAAATAAAAATAAAATAAAAATTAAAAACGTAATGGCAGCATTAGGAACAATTAGAAAAAGAGGCGTCATTCTGGTATGTATTATCAGTTTTGGCCTTTTCGCCTTCATTGCCGAAGAAGCTTTCCGTTCATGTGATTCTGCAAAGAACAATGAGCGTCAGCAGATTGGTGAGGTATATGGCGAGAAAATCAGCGTGCAGGAATTCCAGAAGCTCGTTGATGAGTACACAGAAGTTATTAAAATGCAACAGGGTCAGGAGAATCTTCCTGAGCAGCAGATGAATCAGATTAAGGACATGGTGTGGAACACTTATGTTCAGAATCAGATGATTGCTAAGGAAGCTGGCAAGCTCGGCTTGACAGTTACTGACGCTGAGCTTCAGGACATCTTGAAGACTGGTACCAACCCAATGCTTCAGCAGACTCCTTTCGTGAACCAGCAGACCGGTCGTTTCGATGTATCTGCTCTCCAGAAGTTCTTGGCTGATTATAAGACTCAGAAGGCTAACCCAGCCAACGCTCAGTTGATGGATCAGTATACCAAGATTTACAACTACTGGTCATTCATCGAGAAGACTCTTCGTCAGCAGACTTTGGCTCAGAAGTATCAGGCTCTTCTTGCTCATTGCTTCATTTCAAATCCTGTAGAGGCTAAGATGGCTTTCAAGGAGGAGAACGAAGAGAGCCAGATTCAGTTGGCTGCTTTCCCTTATTCTGATATCCAGGACGATAAGGTAAAGGTTGAGGAGAGTGATTTGAAGGCTAAGTATGATGAGTTGAAGGCTCGTTTCAAGCAGCCTGTTGAGACTCGTGACATCAAGTATGTAGACATCGAGGTGATGGCTTCTGCTGCTGACCGTGCAGCCCTCAACAAGGATTTCGCTGGTTTCCAGACACAGCTTGCTGCTGCAGCTGATCCTGCAGAGGTTGTTCGCAAGGCTGCTTCTACTGTATCTTATCTTGGTATTCCTGTCAGCAAGGATGCTTATCCTTCAGACATCGCAGCAGTCTTGGATTCTATGGCTGTAGGTTCTACTTCTGCTGTAAAGGCTAATACTGCTGATAATACTTTGAACATCGTTAAGTTGGTGAGCAAGCAGCAGTTGCCAGACTCAGTACAGTATCGCGTTATCCAGGTAGCTGCTAATTCTGTAGCTGAGGCTAAGACCAAGGCAGACTCTATCCAGGGTGCTATCGCTGGCGGTGCTGATTTCGAGGCTATCGCCAAGAAGTACGGTCAGACTGGTGAGAAGGCTTGGATGACAACAAAGCAGTATGAGTATGCTCAGACTATGGACAAGGACAACAAGGCGTTCATCAATACCTTGAATACAGCTTCTGTCAACTCTCTTAACCAGCTCCAGTTGGGTCAGGGTTACGTAGTTCTTCAGGTTCTTGACCGCAAGGCAATGGTTAACAAGTATGTTGCTGCAGTCATCAAGAAGACTATTGATTTCTCACAGGGCACATATCGTACAGCTTACAACAAGTTCTCTAGCTTCGTTAGCGGCAACCAGGCTTCAGCTGATTTGTTGAAGAATGCTGCTGGCAATGGTTACAAGGTTCAGGAGTTGAAGGATATGACAACAGCTTCTCATTATGTAGCTAATATCCATTCAACCCGTGAGGCATTGAAGTGGATCTTCGAGGCTAAGGAAGGTGAAGTTTCTCCTCTCTATGAGTGTGGCGACAACAATCACCTTTTGGTTGTAGTACTTAACAAGATTCATCGCATTGGTTACCGCGACTTGAGCGATCCTGATGTAAAGGAGATGGTAAAGGCTGAGGTTATCAAGGACAAGAAGGCTGAACTGTTGATGGCTAAGGTAAACGGCGTAAAGAGCATCGCAGCTGCTAAGGCTAAGGGTGGTAAGATTTCTTCTGTAAACCAGATTACTTTCGCTGCTCCTACATTCATTGCAGCAACTGGTGCTAGTGAGCCTGCTCTTTCTGGTGCTGTTTCTGCAACAAAGAAGGGCGCTTTCTCTGCACATGCTGTTAAGGGTAATGCAGGTGTTTATCTCTTCCAGGTTACTAACAAGTCTAACCGTCCTGTTAAGTTTGATGAGAAGACATACGAGCAGAAGTGCCGTCAGAAGTCTATGCAGTATGCTGGTAACTTCATGAACGAGCTTTATATGAAGGCTCACGTAGTGGACAACCGCTACTTGTTCTTCTAAAGAATAAAATCATTTAGTAAATCAATAATAGGGGATATACCATTCATCAGGTATATCCCTTTTTCTTTTGAGTGTTCTTTGACGTTGATGGCTTTCCTTATACCGTATAGGACTTTGTTCTTTCTGAGTAACAGTTTCTTTTCTCTCAGAATGGCTTTCCTTTTATACAGAGATAGTCTTTCGGTTAGATAGGAAAAGTTGTTGTTTTATATAGGTATAGTTCTTCTAAAAGCTAGCTCTCTCGTCCGCACATCAGCTGTTATGCACCCGCACAACAGCTGTTGTGCGGTCGTCTGACAGCTGATGTGTGCTTGTCTTCCATCTGTTGTGAGATAAAAAGACAGCGGGTGTATCAACTTTAAGAGTGATACACCCGCTGTCATATTTTGGACTTGGTTGGAACAGTTTGATTATCCGCGACTCCACCAGTGTTTCTTTTTAGGAGTCTCCTGCTCTGCGCAGTATTTCTGCTTTAATACTCTGCGGTAGCTGGTATGGTTGGTGATAATCTGATAAATCTCTCCCCAGTCTGGCAGTCCACCGATACCACGGTCGTCGATAAACCAGTCTGCCTTCAGCTTTCTAGAGAAGTGATTGTTGTTCTCGAGACTTTCTTCCGGATAGTCCTTGTTGACAGCCCAGAATTCTACTCCACGCTCTCTGCACCATTCTACAGCCTCATCCAGGAGCTTGCCTTCGCGTACGCTCCAGAGAATGAGTTTGTGGTGGTCTTTTATCAACATCTTCAATGTTTCTGTCGCGAAAGGTAACTCTGTACCAATCTTTGGGTACTCATGGGTTACGATTGTACCATCAAAATCTACTGCTATTGTTGCCATAGTTTATATGTCTTTTAATCTAAAAGAGTCTTCCTATAAATAATATAGAAAGACTCTCTTTATATAAATGTTATTAATTAAATCTTCAATTACTTCTTGATACTTGTGTCATTGGCATTGCCATAATGACTGTTGCTATAGTTGCCGTAGCTTCCGTACTGGCCGTAAGTACCGTACTTGCCATACTTTCCGTATTTGCCATATGAGCCGTAAGAACCGTAGTTTCCATACTTGCCGTACTTTCCATACTTACCAACTCCATAGTAGAAGCTGTGCTTCTTCTTGGAGAGGTCGACACCGTTGAGAACCAGACACATGTTAGGCAACTTCTTCTCGGCGTTCAAACCGTTGATCATTCCGAAGCTTGCCTTTGGAGTATAGTCTGCACGGCAAACATATACGCAGAGGTCTGCCAGACGACCGAGCTGCAAACTATCATTTACCAGACCCACAGGAGCTGTATCGAGAATGACATAGTCGTAATGCTGCTTCAGCTGGTTGATGATGTCGTCAAGACTTGCTCTTGTTACCAACTCACCTGGGTTAGGTGGTACAGGACCAGCCATCAGAATGTCGAGGTTACTGTTGACGCCTGATGCAACAATCTGCTTCTGGATATCTTCCCATGAATTATGATCATGAACAATCAGGTTGGTAATACCATTGTGGTGGTTGTCTATCTGGAACAACTCAGCCAGACGCGGCTTACGGATGTCAAGACCCACCATGATGACCTTCTTGCCTAACAAGGCGAGGGAGATACTGATGTTTGAAGCAACGAATGTCTTTCCTTCGCCTGAAGTAGAAGAGGTAAACATCATCACTTTCTCATCGCTCTTCAGCATAAACTGAATATTGGTACGCAAGCCTCGGAAGATTTCCTCCATCAGATTGTTGACATTCTGGTGAACCACAATATCAGCCTTTCCTTCCTTCTTGGCTGCATCACTGGCAACAGGGATGTCTGCTATGACTGGAATCTGTGTCAACTTAATGACATCTTCATGACCTTCAATCTTGTACTTGAAGAACTCAATAAGGAAGAGGATGCCTGCAGGAATTGCCAAGCCGAGAACCAATGCTATCAGCATGATGATTGAGCTCTTTGGGCTCACCTTGCCGATAAAGGAAGGTGCATCGATAATCTTTCCCTTATCTGCTGTTGCAGCTAAAGAAATAGAGTTCTCTTCTCGTTTCTCAAGCAGCATGAGGTAAAGACCAGACTTTACTTCCTGTTGGCGGCCAATCTGTGTCAGAACTCTTTCCTGCTCTGGTGAGTTGCCGATTTGTCCTGCATATTCTGCAGCCTGCTTAGCGATGCTGTTGCGCTGTATCTCCATGCCCAGTTTAGCTTGTCTCATGGCACGTTTGATAGATGTTGTGAGTGCATCCAACTGTGCGGTCAGAGGAGTTACTGTAGGAGAAGTCTCGCTGGCTGCATGCAAGGCGTTGTTGCGATCCAGGGCTATTTTGTTGTACTGGTTGATGAGTTCTGTTGAACTTTCATCAGTCAAACCTACGTTGGATGGGATAGGCTGGTATTTGTTACCTGGCTCGTTCATGTACTTACCAAGCTCGTCCAGCAATTCTACCTGGGTATTGGCATCCTGAAGCTTTTGAGCATAAGCGTCTGAGTTTGCGATGGTAGCTGTAGCGTTCAGCTTCATCTCAATCACCTTGTTGCGCTTCTTGTAGCTTTCGAGCTGTCCTTCTGTATTGCCCAGCTCCGCATTGATCTTTTGCAAACGGTTGTTGATGAATTGCTCTGTGCGGTAGGCAATTTCGTTCTTGTCTTCGTTTGCCTGACGGTTGTAAACCTTGAGGAGTGTATTCAGATAGTCTAAAGCTCTCTGAGGGTTTTCGTCGTTCAATACGAGTTCTGCAATCGTTGTAGTCTTGGATGTCTGACTGACAGTCAGGTTCTTTGTATACTGCTTGGCAGCCATTTCCGGAGAGACAATGACAGCTTTCAGTACTTCTCCATCTTCCAGTTTGTAAATCTTGCTAGGTGTAAAGGTCAGCATACCTACTCTTGTGCTGATAGTTGCTGGCAGACGGTCGAAAGTCTTCTCAAATTCACTGGCCTCTTTTTCGAAAGAGAAAGCATCAATAGGTAAATTGTATGTACCCTTGACGTGATACTTTGTACCTTCCTTTTCGATGCTGAGCTTGATAGGAGCGTTCAGCTTCTTGAGATGTGGCAGATCCAGGTCTACTGATACTTCCTGCTCTTTATATACCAGAGGGTCCTTGAAAGCGCTCTTATGATAGTAGTTAACGTATATTTTCATATCGTGAACTGCGAGTTGAGCCATGTCATGAGCCGACAAAATCTCAATCTCGTTATCAATACCATTAGAGTTTGACATAAAGCCGAGGTTGGCAGCACTTTGAATCATGCTACTACCCAAACTACCTCTGCGTTTGCTGTCATCATCGTCTTTAATGAGTACCTTGGTAGATGCTTGATAGGCTGGAGTAGCATATCTCAGGTAAAGATAGCCTAAGCCCAGGCAAACGATAAGAGAGAGTACGAACCATTTCCAGTTGAGAATCAGATTTGTATAAATCAACTGAAAGTCAATGGCAGATTTCTCTTCCTGTTCCTGAACTGCGCCTTCTAATTGTAAGTTCTTGTTCTCTTCCATTATTCTTTTAATGTTGTTATTTGAATTATACCTTATTATATATTATCTCAACCACTTCTATGAAAGTGGCAAGAATACTGATAGATTCAATTTTATTATTTACCCAAAGCTAGTTCCTGCAAATATTTTCCATATCCGTTCTTTTGCATAGGTTCTGCAAGTTTCAACAGCTGTTCTTTGTTAATCCAACCTTGTTTAAATGCAATTTCTTCCAGACATGCTACTTTCAGTCCCTGTCTCTTTTCGATCACTTCAATGAACGTACTTGCTTCTGACAAACTGTCGTGAGTACCGGTGTCCAACCAGGCGAAACCTCTTTGGAGAGTTCTTACTTTAAGTGTGTTGTCTGACAAGTAATGTTGGTTGACAGTAGTAATCTCCAGCTCGCCACGTGCACTTGGCTTGATATGCTTGGCAACATCTACCACACTGTTTGGGTAGAAGTAGAGTCCTACAACCGCATAATTGCTTTTTGGATGTTTGGGTTTTTCCTCAATACTGAGGCAATTGCCTTCTTTGTCAAACTCAGCAACACCGTATCTTTCCGGATCATTGACATAATAGCCGAAGACACTTGCCAATCCTTCTTCTGTAGCTTTTACGCTGGCTTTGAGAAGTCCGGTAAATCCGGCACCGTAAAATATGTTGTCGCCTAATACTAGGCAGACATTATCATTGCCGATAAATTTCTCACCGATAATAAAAGCTTGTGCCAATCCATCTGGAGATGGTTGTTCTGCATATTCGAAATGTACTCCTAAATCGCTTCCGTCTCCAAGGAGACGTTTAAAACCAGGTAAGTCGAATGGTGTTGAAATAATAAGAATATCCTTGATTCCAGCCAGCATCAAAACTGATACCGGATAGTATATCATCGGTTTGTCGAATATGGGAATCAACTGTTTGCTGATTCCTTTAGTGATTGGGTAAAGTCTGGTTCCAGACCCGCCTGCTAAAACTATTCCCTTCATATATCTTCTCTGTTGGAACACAAATATTAATTAATTAACGTGGCAAAGGTACTAAAAATAATTGAAACTTGAATAGAAAAATCGATAAAATCGTTGTTTTTCCAAGAAAAAACATATTTATGAAGAAAAAACACCCCTTTGATTTTGATATTTAGTGATTTTATTGTATTTTTGCAGAACAATTGAAAACATTAAAGTATAAAACGAAATAAGAATGGGAATATTTTCAAAACTATTCAGTCATAAAAATGACAATAAGAAAGTAGGTGGAATGGAAGATTACATGACGCTGGTCCGTGTATACTTCCAGGCTGCATTGGCTTCTCAATTAGGTATTACTAATCTGGCAATGTTGCCAGACTTGCGAGTGTTCAAGACCAGTTTGCATGTTCCAACTGTAAACAATCGTCTTGGTATCGGCGAGAAGGCGCAGGTTAAGAAAATGATGAAGAATATTTATGATACTGATGATTCTTTCTTCAAGGAGATTGATTCAAGTATCCGTAAGAACTGTCAGAAACTGCAGGATGTGAATGTGTATCTCATCCAGTTCCAGAACTTCACCCAGGATTTGATGATGCTGATGGGCAACTTGATGAAGTTCAAGCTGCGCTTGCCTAGCTTTATGAAAAATTCTTTATACAAGTTAACAGCAAAGACTGTAGATGATATCTTCAACAAGAATGATTACAGCGATGCCAGCACATTGAAGACTGTGTTCCAGTTGCGCCAATTCAACAAGCGATTAGCTTTCAGCCAGCAGTGGGTGACAGATTTTGCTTTCCAGGTATTGATGCTTGCAAAGAAGGAGCCACGTCCATCTGATGAAGATGTTGAAAAGGCAAAGCAAAAGATGGGAAAGTAAGTAAATCCCTTTAAATTTTAAAAAATATAGTAGAAAATTTGTTTTTTTCAAATTATTCTCTTAAATTTGTAGCCAAAAACAAAAAAGCATGAGTGCAAATGAGAAAACAATCAATACGTTTGCCACGAGAGTAAGGCAGATGATTCTCAAGTTTGACGAGGTCAAGCAGGAGAATACGGAGCTTTATGCCATGGTGGATGAGCGTGATGCCAAAATAAAGGAATTGGAGGATAAGTTGACTCAGGCGCAGCATGATTACGACAGTTTGAAGATGGCGAAGATGATGACGATTTCTGATGCAGATATTGAAACTACTCAGAAACGTATCGCCAAGCTTATCCGAGATGTCAATAAATGTATTACGCTACTGAGCGATAAATAATCGGAGCGATGGTAGATCAAACACAAGACAAGTTACAGATTAGGTTACATGTCTATGATACTGACCTCTCGGTAAGAATACCTAGAGAGGATGAGGAGTATTATCGTAAATCTGCAAAATTGATTGACGATATAGTGAATTCATATACTAAAATCTTTAAGGGGCGTAAGAGCGACAAGGAGATTTTGTATATGGCACTACTTGATGTGGCGCTGAGATATGAAAAGGAAGAGGGTAAGAATGACACCCAGCCTTATAATGAGATTCTTGAGAAGTTGACTGCCGAGATAGAAGATGCTCTGAAATAATAAGCAGCTAACTTTGAGTGAATTTTAATAAATATATATAATAATGATAGTAACAATTATAGCAGCCTTAGTCGGTCTCTGCCTTGGTGGAGCGGTGGGCTTTTTCATTTTCCGTTATGTTATCAAGGGAAAATATAATGAAATGATTGATACTGCCAGTAAAGAGGCAGAAGTATTAAAGGAGAAAAAACTTCTCGAAGTGAAAGAGAAGTTCCTCAATAAGAAAGCTGAGTTGGAGAAGGAAGTGCAGCAGCGCAATTCCCGTATTCAGCAGAGTGAGAATAAACTTAAACAGCGCGAAATCTCTCTCAACCAGCGTCAGGAGGATCTCGGTCGTCGCAAGCAGGAGGTTGATCAGTATCAGCAGCGTGTTGATAATGAAAAGAAACTTCTCACTGTCAAGCAGCAGGAACTTGAGAAGATGCAGAAGCAGGAGCAGGCTAAGCTGGAAGAACTTTCCGGATTGAGCGCTGAGGAAGCTAAGAATCGTCTCGTGGAGAGTTTGAAGGATCAGGCTCGTCTTGATGCTGCCAGCTATATCAATGAAATTATTGATGATGCTAAGCTGAATGCTAACCAGCAGGCTAAGAAAATCGTTATCCAGACTATCCAGCGCGTGGCTACTGAGACTGCTATCGAGAACTCTGTCAGTGTATTCCATATTGATAACGATGAGGTGAAGGGCCGTATCATCGGTCGTGAAGGTCGTAATATCCGTGCATTGGAGGCTGCTACCGGTGTAGAAATCGTAGTGGATGATACTCCTGAGGCTATCGTTATTTCTGCTTTCGACCCAGTGCGTCGTGAGGTTTGCCGTCTGGCTCTCCATCAGTTGGTTGCTGACGGTCGTATTCACCCAGCCCGTATCGAGGAGGTAGTTGCCAAGGTGAAGAAGCAGTTGGAGAATGAGATTATCGAGACTGGTAAGCGTACTGCTATTGACCTCGGCATTCATGGCTTGCATCCTGAGTTGATTCGCATCGTAGGTAAGATGAAGTATCGTTCTTCTTATGGTCAGAACCTCCTGCAGCATGCTCGTGAAACAGCTAATCTCTGTGCTGTCATGGCTTCAGAGTTGGGCTTGAACCCAAAGAAGGCAAAGCGTGCCGGTCTTTTGCATGATATTGGTAAGGTGCCTGATGAGGAGAGCGAGTTGCCACACGCATTGTATGGTGCCAAGATTGCAGAGAAGTATAAGGAAAAGCCAGATATCTGTAATGCAATTGGTGCTCACCATGATGAGATGGAGATGAACACATTGTTGGCTCCTATCGTTCAGGTATGTGATGCTATCTCTGGTGCTCGTCCTGGTGCACGTCGTGAGATTGTTGAGGCTTACATCAAGCGTTTGAACGATCTGGAGGCAATTGCCATGAGTTATCCAGGTGTAACCAAGACTTATGCTATCCAGGCTGGTCGTGAGCTTCGTGTTATCGTTGGTGCAGACAAGATGACTGATGAGCAGAGTATCAAGCTCTCAGACGAGATTGCTACCAAGATTCAGAATGAGATGACTTATCCTGGTCAGGTTAAGATTACCGTCATTCGTGAGACACGTAGCGTGGCTTACGCTAAGTAATTTTAGAGAATATTGAAGTTTAAATTGTCGTTTCCTTACCTTTGGTTGGGGAATGTATCTTGATAAAGCCGTGCTCTTTTTATAGGGTACGGCTTTTCTTTTTCTTCTAAATAATATGATAAAGGCAGAACAGAAAGTATTAAAGCGTTTCAACAAGGGCTGTGTGGATTATCATCTTCTGGAAGATGGTGATCGCATTCTCATTGCTTTGAGTGGAGGCAAGGATTCATTGGAACTTGTCCGTTTGCTGGCTCAGCGTGCCCGTATCTTCAAACCGCATATAGAAGTGGAAGCAGCTCATATCATCATGGATAATATTCCTTACGAGACTGACCGCTCTTATCTTCAGGATTACTGTGCTGAGAATGGCATCCGGCTCCATATCCTGCACAGTTCTTTCGATGAATCCATCGATCCCCGCAAAACCCGTTGCTTCCTCTGTGCCTGGAATCGCCGCAAGACGCTCTTCGAGTTTGCGGTAAATAATGGTTTCAATAAGATAGCCTTGGGCCATCACATGGATGATATCCTCGTTACCCTGCTGATGAATATCACCTTCGAGGGTTCTCATTCCACCATGCAGCCCAGTCTTCCTTTAAAACATTATCCGCTCACCATTATCCGCCCCCTTTGTCTGGTGCATGAGGCGGATATCCGTCAGGTGGCAGAAGAGTTGCATTTCACTAAGCAGAAGGCGCTGTGTCCTTATGAAGAGACCACTCGCCGTGCGGATATGCAAGCCATCTTCCAGCAGTTGGAGCGGTTGAATCCTGAAGCGCGCTATAGTCTTTGGCGTTCTGTCTTTATGGCATAAAATATAGTAGAAGAAGCAATAAAAAAGAAAGTAGTTTCATGTGCTCATGAAACTACTTTCGTTAGCCAATGAAATAGGCTTCATTTGCCATCGAAGCCTATTGTATTTGTTCCTGGGGTAAATCTAGTAAATGGCAGTTACTAATTTTGGGGAGCTGCCCAGAAACGTGAAGCATCTGTTGTCAGTACTGAATGGTCGGGAAGTTCAAAACCTTTGAATCCAGAAGGAACAAGCACGATATGGCGATTCTTGTTTCTATAAGCAGGATTATTGTCTTCGCGACCATAGCCTGTTGTCTCCCAAGTATCAAACCTGTATAAGTTTTTTGCCCAATATGCTCTGTAATAAACAAAATCATTATCTGAATTCAAGAGAGGACGGTAAACGATTTCTCTGCCGTCAATATATCGCTCACGCATTTCTGCAAGAGAAAGTGGAGTGCCTTTTTCATCTTCTGCCCAAGCATTCATATCCGAGTCTAGCATAGCCCATTTCTGTAATTCTGGCAGCCACACCAGGTTAACAACATGGCAGTCGGAATCCTCGGAATCTGCGGGATGACAAGTTACAAAGCGGTTTACAATACCCTCAGACAGCAATAGTTCGTGTAAGAGGATGGAGTGTAATCGACAGTTGAATGCAGGCTCTATCGATCGAGTGTATTTCCAGAGATCTATAGCATTACGTCTCTTAGGATTAATCTTTTGATTGGCATGAGGAATGTTTTCCGCTACAAAACGTGCCAGTGAAATGGCTTTGTCCCATGTTGGCATTGTGGAAGATACAACAGTATCGAGTTTGAAATATTCACGGATTTTTTGTGATTGGACAGAATCTTTCTGATATGCAAAATGATAGGACGTAGTATCTGGTACATATTTGCCAGCGTCTTTTAATTTTTCTACCATTTCATTCTTCAGCGAATTGCAAAGGTAAGCTTCCACTTGTTTATTGAAAACAAAGCGTGCCAACAGTAATGTTGCTACAGCTATGAGCAGGATTCCAAGGATGCTCCAGCCAACCAACTTGATTTTTTTCTTCATTTTTTATTCTATTAGTTATTTCATTTTTTCTATCTGTTCCTGGGTTAGTCCGGAATACTTCTTGATTAGATTGATGTCAACACCATCGGCAAGCATGTTCTTGGCAATTTCCAAGGCTTTCTCATTCTTACCTTCTTGCTTCGTCGTATCAATAGAATTTTTGATATGAGGAAGCAAATCAGTAAATTCTTGTTCATTGCCGTTCCAAATATTCGCTTGAAACCGAAGTCGGTCAGCAAGCTGATGTATGTTTCTTCTACCTGTTTCATACGTCATTCTTTTTAAATCTTATGCAAAGATTTTGCCAGCGAGTGCAATGAAAGCTTGCTTTCCAATTGCCGAGTGCCGCCAATCTTATGCAAAGGTACGCTGAATATTTGTAACCTCCAAATTTTAAGGCAGTTTTTTCTTATAATCGTCTTGTTTCACATATATATTAAGGTAATTTCGTAGCGTCGGATATGCCCTTTCCTCCGTTAGGCGTTCCGGCGGATTTACAATCCGCCGCTAATAAATGTCCTAACCTCTTTATGCTCTGGGGATATGTTATCCCCAGCAACCAGGATGTAGTCTGCAATGTGATGGGAATGGGGGATTTCAAACCGATGCAGCGGATGTGGTGCTGAAGATGGGCTCTGGAGGCGCAGGTGGAGAACTTCGTCTTCATCGGTTCTTTCTCTCTCCTTTCCTCTCATTCTTGCTTCTTATTTCATGTCATCCGAGTTGAGTATGGTGATGGTCTTGCCATCAATCCTGATGGCGCCCTTCTCCTCGAATTCGGACAGGCAGCGGAGGAGCGAGAACTTCTGGATACCGAAGATATCCGCCATTTCCTGTCGGCTGACATCCAGCCGGATGGTTCTGCTCTGCTGTTTGGTAGCCATCTTGATGAGGTATTGCGCCACCTTCTCCTTGACGGAGAAAAGGGAGAGCATGCGCATTTTCTGCGAGAGGAAGATATCTATCTTTGACAGGTGCTGGATGAAGTTCCAGCGTATGCGCTCATCGGTATCTATCAGCAGTTTCAGTTCCGAAGGCTTCATGCGCAGGAGGGTAGTCTTCTTACTTGTCTCCACGCTTACGGGCATTTCGTTATGATGTGCGAAGATATAGGCAGGGGCTATCAGCATCGATTCCCCCAGCCGCTCTATCTGGGTCTGTTTGCCCGACAATCCCGACATGCGGGCTATCATCTCTCCCTCGACAATGATGTCGGCATATCTGCAGGGCATTCCTGCCAGCACATAGATTTCCCTGGCAGGAAGCTCCACCATCCGGTAGCTTACCATCGATAGCGCCCCTCTGATTTCCTCAGGAGTAAATCCCTCAAACACCGTGCATTTCTGCAAGGTAACGAATATTGATTCTTTCATACATTTAAGTTTTATATTCAATAACGCATTTTCTCCCGATTTATTGTTCGCTCAAAAAATAAGGCACTTTGCAACACTATCGAGAGTGTTATTGCAAAGTGCCTTTTAAACATGAAAACTTATCTTTTGATTTTTTACCCGAGTTTTACAGATTCTCTCTTAACTCAGTAGCTGCTGTTCTTATCCTATATATTTTTTGATGTCCTCTTCTACCGTTCCGTTTCCGGCAATGCCAAAGGTATCTACCAGTACCTTCAGTACGGCTGGTGAACAGAAGGCTGGGAGCGTAGGACCCAGATGGATGTTCTTTACGCCCAGATGCAGCAGGGCAAGAAGTACGATGACAGCCTTCTGCTCGTACCAGGCAATATTGAAGAAGATAGGAAGGTCATTGATGTCGCTGGCTCCAAAGATCTCCTTCAGCTTCAATGCCACAACCGCCCAGGAATAGGAGTCGTTGCACTGACCGGCATCCAGCACACGAGGAATGCCGTTGATGTCGCCCAGATTGAGCTTGTTGTACTTGAACTTGGCACAGCCGCTGGTGAGGATTACTACATCCTGAGGCAGCGCCTTGGCAAACTCCTCGTAGTAGTTGCGACTCTTCATTCTGCCATCGCAGCCACTCATCACCACAAACTTGCGGATGGCTCCGCTCTTCACTGCCTCTACTATCTTGTCTGCCAGGGCAAAGACCTGGGCATGCGCAAAACCGCCGATAATCTCGCCTGTCTCTATCTCCCTAGGTGGCTGGCAGGTCTTGGCAAGCGCAATCACCTCGGAGAAGTCCTTGTGGCCGTCGGCACCCGCCTGGATATGCTTCCAGCCAGGGAAACCGGTAGAGTTGGTGGTGAAGACGCGGTTCCTGTAGCCTGCCGATGGCGATGGCGGCACGATGCAGTTGGTGGTGAAGACTACAGGACCGTTGAAGCTCTCGAATTCCTCCTTCTGTTTCCACCACGCATTGCCGTAGTTGCCCACCAGATGCTTGTACTTCTTGAGCTGCGGATAGTAGTGGGCAGGAAGCATCTCGCCATGGGTATAGACGTCGATGCCCGTGCCTTCGGTCTGGATGAGGAGATCTTCGATATCCTTCAGGTCGTGACCGGAGATGAGGATGCCCGGATTGCTGCCTGCGCCGATGTTCACCCGGGTGAGTTCCGGATTACCGTATGCCTGGGTGTTGGCCTTGTCGAGGAGTGCCATCACATCCACGCCGTACTTTCCTGTTTCGAGTACCACGCCCAGCAGCGTGTTCATATCAGCATCAGGGTTGCTGATAGTGGCGAGTGCACGGCAGATGAAGCTGATGATTTCGTTGTTCTCTTCTCCCAGATGGGCTGCGTGCTCGTAGTATGCCGCCATACCCTTCAGGCCGAGCATGGTGAGTTCCTTGAGCGAGCGGATATCTGGATTCTCGTGGCGGAGCACGGATTCACGGGCACCCTCAGCCTCATAGTCTGTCTTCTCGCCACCCCAGGTTACCTCCTGATAAGCAGGGAGGTGGATATTCATGCTTGCCGCCTTTTCCAGCAGCAGTTTCTTCAGTACGATGCCCTTATCTACCTTTTGCAGGATATCCTGGTCGTTGAAGTTGGCGTTGGTGATGGTGGTGAAGAGTGCATCCGTGAGGAAATGGGTTACCTCTGGTGTCGGTTCTTCGCCTATGCTATGCTGTATGGTTCCTATGCCACGAACCACGCTGAGCAGCAGATCCTGCCACTTGGAAGTTGTTGCCTCCTTACCGCAAACACCCTTGATGGTACAGCCTGTACCCTTAGCTGTTTCCTGACACTGGAAACAGAACATCTTGTTTTCTGCCATATTGCTATCAATTAATGAGTTATTTTAATGTTTTCTTCCAGGCGGCAATCTGCCATTCCTGGTTTTCGGCTGCAAAATTACGGCTTAAAAAATAATCCTACGGTAACAATTGTGACCGTAGGATATTAAAAAAACATAAAAAGAGTGTGGGGGAATGGATTTCGTTTTCAGCAGGGCTATTATTGCAGCTGCGAAATTTTCTGCATCAAATCATTCAGGCTCATGGCTCCGCTCTGTCGCCAGAGCATTTCTCCCTTTTTGAAGAGCATGAGAGTAGGGACCGACTGAATGCGGTACTGCATGGACAGTGCCTCGTTCTTGTCTACATCTACTTTCAGGATTCTGATGTCATCGCCCATCTTCTCCTTCAGCTGTTCCAGGATAGGGTGCATCATCTTGCAAGGTCCGCACCAGGTAGCGAAGAAATCTACCAATGTCAGCTGTTCGCCGTTAATCATTTCATTGAATTTTTCCATCATTATTGATATTTAAAAGTTATTACTTGTTTTTATCGGTGCGAAGATAAGAAGAATCCGGCATTCCACCAAATCACTCAGTCAATGCGGCGATAGATGGAGTCTATTCATTTTAAGGTTACAGCCTGATGCCGTATTTCCTGATGCCTTCTCCCATCATCTCCTCCGGAATGAATATCTTGAGGGTATCGACTAGGGTGTTCAGCATCCGCTCACGGATGTAATCCTCCCTGATATAGAGCGATATGCGCCGCTGCGACAGATAATCTTCTTCTATCTTTCTTACATTCCTCTTCTGCTCCTCACTCAGGAAGGGGAGGTGCATCTCTGGAATGATGGTGAAGCCACCATTCTCATCCACTATCCTTATCAGGGTCTCGATGCTGCCTGCCTCATAGATATGATGACCCTTGCTGCGCGCCTTGCAGAACGAAAAGGCACTGTTGCGCAGACACTGTGCCTCCTTCATAATCCACATGTTCTCATACTCCAGATTCTCTGGCTTGAAAACAGGGAGCTTGCGCCAGCATCTCTCGGCAAGATACACATAGAACTTCTCCGTGTAGAGCGGTATCTCCAGAATGCCTTCACGGATATTGTCGGAGATGGCTATGCCGGCATCCGTCTCACCACGAAGCAGGGAATCGAGCATGAAATCAGCCTTCAGTTCCTGAATGTTGAGATCCACCGATGGATAGTTTTCCCGATAGTGTCTGATGAACTTGGGCAGGATGTAGGGGGCAATGGTTGGACCCACGGCGAGCGACAGTCTTCCGCCTATCTCTCCCTTATCTTCCATCACGATTTCCGAGATGCGTTCTGTCTCCTGCAATGCCGTTTCTGCCTGACGGATAATCTTCTTGCCTGATGCAGTGGGAGATACGGTCTTGTTGTTTCTTTCGAAGATACGGGTATCCAGTTCTTCCTCCAGTTTCACAAGCATGGCACTGAGCGTGGGCTGCGAAACCAGGCAAGCCTCTGCCGCTCTCGCAAAATTGCGAAAGCGGTTGAGTGCCACAATATATTTCAGTTGCTGTAAATTCATATCGCTATTCTATTTATATCAGCCAAGTACAGGGCTTATCTTGCCTTGAGTTTGCAGATGAGTTGAGTCATGTTGCCCATCGGACAGAAAACACACCAGGTTCTAGGACGATAGAAGATGGTGAGTAGCACACCCACTATCAGCGAGGTGAGCATGATGCCATAGAGACCGAAGGCAAATTGAGCCTTCCAGGGTTCTATCTCTACAGGATATGCCCAGTGCCAGGGAACATCAAAGCTCCATAGCAGGTGAATGGTCTGATGGAGATTCTCTGCACCCTTTGCCACCATCACTGTGAGGATGATCATCTGGATGAAGAAGAACATGAAGAACAGCAGAAATCCATGACGGAACCATTTGGATGATAACCATCTTGGTGCTACCTTCCTGCGCGACCATCCCAGGGTGTTTCCTATTTGAAGGAAAAGCTGACCACGCCCACAATAGTTGTTGCAATATCCCTTGCCGCCTCCGAAAACAGCCATGAACAGCGGAATCATAAAACAGATGACTCCCAGCCATGCAAACACGATATTGAAGAATCCAAGGGTGAAATAGGTGGCAGATACCAGCCACAGATAATCACTCCACTTCTTGCTTTTTTGTCTTGCCATAAAAATGCTTTTTATCTGTTATCTCAATACCTTGTGCATGACTCCTGCCGGACAATTCCTTTCACAGATGCCGCAACCTATGCACAGATCCTCATTCACTACTGCATAACATCCCCGGTAGATGCTGATGGCATCCTTGGGACACACCTTTACGCAAACACCACATGCCACGCAGCGGTCGTGCTCGCTTTGAGCCTTGTATTTTGCCATCGTTTTCTACTGATCGGTTAGTTTATCAAACTGCTCTTCCAGAAATTCTGCCGCATCGGCTACGCAGAGCGGGCATTCTCTGAGGACCTTTCCCGTACCTACGCCCTTGAGAAGCCTGCACTGGGTAGCTCCGTTGCGCTGCTGGAATTGGGTCATAATCTGTCGCATCGCCTTGATAGCCTTTGCCTTATCCTTGGTGGCAAGACCCAATACCACACCTGCTCCTACGAGGGCACCGCAGGTTCCTTCCATATTTCCCATTCCCGCTGCAAAGGCATTGCCCACATTCTTGAGGGTATCTTCGTCGATACCTGTATAATCATAATAGGTACAAACCACTGCCTGGGTACAGTTATGAGATCCACAACGCTTCTTTTCTGCTGCAATTTCTTTTCTTGTTTCCATTTTTATCTTGTTTATTTGAATTTTGCTGCAAAGATACGGCTTTTATGATAGATAAACGAAAGATGTTGGCTATTATATTATAGATTCTATCTATGCATACGAGTGCATACCCGTGAGGAAATAGTTCACACCGAAGTAGGTCATGGCGATACTCAGGAAGGCTAGGGTGATGTAGATGTGATATACCAGCGGCTTGCGGAAGACCGGCAGACTCTGCGTATGCACTACTACGGCATAAATCATAAAGGTGATGAGCGCCCACGTCTCCTTGCTATCCCAACTCCAGTAATTACCCCAGCTCACGTTAGCCCAGATGGCTCCGATGAAGATGCCGAATCCCATCGTGGTGAGGGCAGGGTATAGGAAGATGCGGCTCAGTGCCTGAAGCTCTTCGCCATGAGAACGAAGGCAGATACCCATGATGCCACAGATAAAGGTGAGCGATAGGAGGGCATAGCTCATCATGATGATGCTGACATGGATGCTGAGTAACGGACTGTTCAATACCGGCATCATCTGTCCGATAGCAGGATCCATCTGGTTGATATGGCTTACCAGAAGGAAGAATCCTGAAATCAGGAAGCCGAATACCATGACGATGCGGATGCGCAACTGCATCAAAATGCTGATAAGCATCACGAACCAGGCTACAGTCAGCATACTTTCATATCCGTTAGACATAGGTATGTTGCCGCTGATAATCCATCTCAATGCCAATCCGAAGGTTAAGGCAAGGAAGGATACGCCAAGCAAGATAGGCAAAGCGATGTTCAATGCCTTGATTTCTTTCTTCTTCGTCATGCGATAGATGGTGTAGAAGAGGGCAATGAAACCCAGTGTGAGGTTTGCCATGAAGAGAATGGTGGCAAAAGGAAAGGCATTATTGATGCGTTCTGCCTTATACTGGGTATTTGTTGGCAGCGAGTTACCACTACTTACCTCCTGATATTTCTTCATCTTGACGAAGAACTCATTTACACGGCTGATATTTCCTGCCTTTACATCGCCATTCAGCAGGGAGAATACGTTCCTGATATAGAGCGCATGCTGCTGCTCTACGGCTTGCGGCAACTTATCCACCGGTGAAAACCAGGTGGTGGTACCCGCCTTGATGAAAGGATGATCCTTGGTAGCCTTCACATTCTTGATGAAGGTGTAAGGAAGAACTTTCAATGAGATACCTGCTCGCAACTCCATGATGATTTGTATCTTGCCATCGATATCGGCGGCTTGCTGATGGAACTTGTCCTGCTGACCATTGTAGTATTCCTGAACATATGGTCCGATGGTATAGCCACCCATCTCACGATTGAAGAAAGTATTAAGCGATGTATAGTCTGGCAGGTTCATTGCCGTCTTCATTTCTCCGCTTTTGATCTTGATGAAAGGTTCGCTTGCCCATATATTCCCATAGAATACCCAACCGGAGAGCACCTGTTCTGCAGTCAATCCCTGATAGCTTCTAGCTCCATATATCTTCTTGCAGAAATCCAGGGCAAAGGTCTGTACCGGACAGATGCGGTCATTGTAGAGAATATGGAGTTTGCCGAATTTCTCAGCACTTTCCCTTGGCAATACTGCATGCTGGAGATTGCCTGCTGCTGATTCGGCATGCAGAGTCTGTATGTTAGCCATGCTGAGGATGAGTGCTATCATCAAGGCTCCCTTCTTGAGCAAAGGACTCTTCAGTAGTTTGCGATAACCGCCCTTAGGGTCGAAGAGCATCCATACGAGGGAGATGAAGAGCAGTGCATAGCCAGTATAGGTGACAGGAATACCGAAAGGGTCGGCATTGATGGCTAGCACGCTTCCCTTGCCGTCTTCATCGTAAGATGACTGATAAAGACGGTAAGACCGGTGGGAATAGATGTTGTTCATCGAAACTTCGCCTTCGCTCTTATCATCTCCGTCTATTACGGTGAATTTTGAAGAATAGTCAGCCGCAGCGTTGGTTCCATCGTGCATCTTCGCTTCAAACTTCTGCAGGCAGAGCGAGAAAGGGAGTTTCTCTTCCTTCATACCCTGCTCTTCATCCTGAGCCATATAAGTATCTGTAGGCTGACCGATGCGCAGATGAATCATGCCCCGTTTAGCCGATATATGTGTGAGCAATGCCCCGGCAAGGATAATGATGAAGGAGAGATGGAGTGCCAGCGTAGAAGCGCACTTCACTTTTCTTTTGATGATGTAGAAAGCACCGAGGGCAGCAAGTACTGCCCAGATTAGAATGAACCACCATGCCCCATAGTAGTGGGCATGGGCATAATCCGTGCCCTGGCTTTTCTCCACGATGGTGGCGGCAGCCATGCATACGAGCACAAGGATGTAAAGAATGAATATAATCTTTTTAACCATACTTAGTTGGAACCTTGATAGAATTTCCGCTGCAAAATTACGATTTTATTCGGAAACATGCAAGAGTTAATCCGTATATTTATAGATTCAGATAAAAAAAGCTGCCAAGTGCTTTTGATAGCCTGGCAGCTTTTCTTATTTTTGTTCCTTCATGTAAAGGCTTAGATAGCATTGATAAATGCCACTACAGCATCACGCTCTTCCTTGGTTGCATTGTAGAAGTTGAGTGCTGCATTGTATGAATCGCTGCGCTTGTCATAGCAGTGCCACATGATAGCCTCTACTACATTGCGGGCACGACAGTCGTGCAAACGGTCGCTGCGACCAGTCAGCATGCTTGACAAACCACGACCCCAAAGTGGAGTAGTGCGGCACCATCCTGTACGGATGTCGTTAGCCATGTACAGACGGTGCTGTACCAGGTCGGTGTATGGATAAATAGTCTGGCCTGGATACTTTGGCAACATGGTGTTAGGATCCTGACCAATGCTCTTGGCATAAGCCTTGATAGATTTATCTACCCAATAGTTGTCAGCACCTGTTTTCCAAGATGGCTTGTGGCAATTAACGCATCCCCACTGAGTGAAGAGCTTCTTACCTTCCTGAACCTGTGCATTGTCGAGGTTACGGGCAGCAGGAACAGCCAGACCGCGATGCCAAACCATGAAGTCATAGTAATCCTTATCGCTCATCTCTTCCTCGCCATTGTATGGAGCACCATTCAAAAGGTATTTCTCGAAAGTAGCCGACTTGGATGCATTGTTGCAGCTCAGAATCTCGTTTACTCTCTCCTTGATACCTTCCTCTGTTCCATCTGCATAGTATGGGTGGAGTACAGAAGACTCGTCAGCACCATGCTTCTTGATATAGCTGATTACTTCTGGATCTTCACTCTGATACTTTGCCCAAGCTGGAGTAGTATAGAGATAATGACGGTCGGAACGTGTTACGTTGGTAATGTTCCAGATGGCATTGGCACCTGGACCATCCTGCAGGGAAGCACGGGTCAGGGCATAGGTAAACTTCTTCACCTTCTTGGTTCCATCTGCCAAAGTGTACCAGGCACTTGAAGCCCAATCGTTAGCAGTCTTGTCCCACATGGCAGGGTTCAACTCTACGTATTTCGCCTCATTCTGATAAACCTTCTTCATATCATCCTCGTCGATGGCATCAAGCAAGCCTGTACCATAGATACCGATGGTTGATTCCAGGCGAACCTCATAGTTGTCTGGTTTAGGATTGGTATTGAATGCAGACTGAGGGATGGTAACCTCTGGATACTGCAAAGCGAAAGTCTCGCCATCCTTAGGGAATTTCATAGCCAAACCGCTAGGCATGGTTGTAACCTCATTCCACTGGATGTTAATCTGCTTCTCGTCGATAGGAGCAGAGAATGGAGTCATAGCCTTGGTCTGTGGCATACCTGGAACCTCAGTTATGTAGCTGTCTGCCTTATAAGGCTTTCCGTCAGCTGTAGTACCTGCTGTAGGGTGATAAACCACGAGCAGGTAGCCGTTACCAAACTGGTCTGCCTGATACTGGTTCTGGAATTTACCATGACCATAGTTAGGATGGCAGTGGAGACAGCTGCTGCGAACCCAAGCTGGGCCAAGACCCTTACGTGGAGCCTCTGTGATGGTGTAAAGGTGCTCGAAGAAATCTTCACCTTTGTTGAAACTGTTTGACAGTCCCTGGTTGGTAGTAGCTGGTGTTTCGGCTGAATAGCTCATACCTTCGTCAGTTCCAAGTTCGCCACCTGGATACCATTCTGATGCCTCAAAAACATCGTTAGCCTTACCAAACTGAGAATCACCATTTAAATTGTCATTGTTTACCACATTGTTATCATCGGAGCATGATGCCAAAGGCAAAACAAGCAAGCCGAGTAATAACATTTTGCTAATTCTTTGATAAATCATAATGTTATTCTGTTTTATAATGTTTTATATTCTCGTTTAGCGCAGAATAGCATCTCACCAAAAAGAGTATGGTGAGATGCTTCCTGTATGTTAGTTTACCACAAGATTACTCTGGGTTTACTTCATCAAATTTCTTACCCCAAACAGTACTTACATACTTAACGAATGGGTAAGGCATACCACCGATTTTGCTGATAGCGTTAGCGATGGCAGTCTCAACACGCTGACCTTCTGCAGATGCGTTGTCCTTGAAGAACTGATGGAAGCTATACTTAGCATTAGAGCTTGTACCATTAGTGCCACCATACCACAAGTTCTCGATAGAACGGATGTTGTTCTGGAAGTCGGTGATAGAGTTGTAGCTATATGGAGACTCTACGTAGCTGATATCACCTGCCTGGAATGGGTTGGCAATCTTGGCTGTACCTACCTCGTTAGAGATACCCCAAGCTGAACCTTCCTCCATAGAGAGAAGCTGCTGAACGGCTGCCTTCAAAGAAGCGAACTTACTAACAGAAGTGTTACCTGCATTCTTCATGTTGGCAGCGTATGACTGACCCTTGTCTGTCAGGTACTCAAGACCTGCTGCCTTTACTGCTGCGAGGCGAGATTCGTTAGGATTCTCAGACCATGCAACCTCCAACTCATATACGTGGTTAACCAAGTCCTCGATAACAGCCTCTGCATACTTCAGCTCCTCAGAACCCTTTACATCTGTAAAGCCATTGTATGTATCGTTACCCTTGAACTCAGCAACCTTACGTGGCTGTCCATCACGGAAGAGGATAAACTCAAGTGCGTGGAAACCAAGGATAGAAGCATCCTCAAGCGCAGCATCACTAAACTTACCTGTAGCAAAGTAGCTGTGGAGGAGTGTACGGTTCAATGGCCATGAGTCGATGTGTGGGTCAATATCGAAGTCTGATGCTGCACCACCGAGGAAAGCCTCGCTCTTCTCCCACAATGCACGTGCTTCCTTGAAAGCATCGCAGGCATTGTTGATGTTCTCCTGAGTCAGGTTGTTGGTATCTACACTCTTAGGAAGAGCAGTGTGCAACTTCTCTACAGCGTCAGCCAGTGACTTGTATGTTGGCTGGATGGTATTGTCAACAGCATTAGCACATACATTCTTCAGGTATGTTTCCTGATCTGCACTCAAATTTGCGTTGTTTACTTTGCTGTAAGCTGCACGGAGGGCATTGCAAAGTTCATCGCAGGCATCCATAGCATCCTGGCCATATGCCTTGTTTGTAAAGTCGCTGTTCTCTACTGGATCATCATCGCTGCTGCATGATGTGAAACCTAATGGCAACATAAAGGCTGCCATGAGCATTACTGCACTTTTAAAAACCTTTTTCATTTTAAATATAAGTATTTTGTTATTGATATGTTTATATCTATGTTTCAATCACTTTATATTAAGTTCTTCTGTAAGAATCTTTAGAGGAACCATCCTTCATAAGCCACACCGATGTTGATGGCTGGCTCATTGTTGTACTGGCTCTTCAGGAAGCGATGCGAATATTCTGCCTTTACTACAATCTGTTTTACTGGATAGTAGTTGATACCAACTGCCATACGCTTTACATTGGTGTAATCGTATGATGTATTCTTGGTCTTGGAAGCGTATGGATTATAGTGCTCATAACGGCCAAAGAGATACAGTTTCTGGTTGTCCTGACGGAGTTTCTCAATTTGTGAGAAAACATTGTAGCCAGCCTCGATTCCGTATGCAAAGGCATTCTTGCTGACGAATGCTGAGTGATGGAATGGAGAGAGACCATTTAGACGATTAGTAAAGTACTTCAACTGTTTGGCATCACTCAGGTAACCATAGTCTGCCTGACCGCGTACAATCCAATTATAATTATTGTATGTGAAGTCGATGGCTCCGATAGCTACCACACCTTTGTACTTAGATTCTGCTCCATCCTTGTTGTTTGGATAAGAGTTGCCGATGGCATGACCATAGTATCCGCTCAGACCGATGCGTAAGCCCTTGATGCAGTAGTTGTCGATACGGAGGGCTGTACCATATTTGGTTGCAATCTCTCCCTCGGTAGGAGTACCTGGACCCTTCTTGATCCAACCTGTATTGGTAAAGTTGTCTGAGTTCAATCCTGCCAGGAATTGCAATTCATATCTCCAGCCTTTTGTCTTACCCCAGAAACTGATACCTGTCTGATGCCAAGTGCTTGGAAGAACTGTATTCTCGCCTTCCGGACGATAAACAGTGAAGAAATTCAATGGCTCGTGGTAAGCGTTGTTCAAACCAACGGGAACAACGATGTGACCTGCCTTGATGTTAGCCCAACGACCGAATGACTTCTGAATCCAGAACTGTTCGAGTTCGACCTCACCGCCTTTCTCAACTTCCTGTTCCCATTCGCCTCCTTCTTCATCTTCTTTTTCATAGGCCATTCCTACGCCACCATGCTCAAACTCAATCTCGGTACCCATAGTCCAACCCTTTCCGAAGTCGTAACCCAGGTAGATTACTGCATGAGGAATATCAAAACGACCATGACTAGGATCATTCTTGTGCTCGTCTGCCAAACTGTAACGGCTTACGTGATCGCTGTAGAAGTTGCGGCTCATGGCTACCTCGCCATAACCACCCACGCTGAGGCGCTTGCCGTTTACATGCTGCATCACACTATCGGCAGCCACAGTTTGTGCACTTGCTGTTGCCAAACCGGCAACGAGGGCAGCGGACATCAATCCAATTCTTAAACTGTTCATTTTTGTTATATTGAAATTATTTGTTATCTTATTATCCTTATTATAATATAAAGAAAAGAGCGCGGATGTCTGTTTGCGGTCTCGACACTTTAGAGGCCTAGTATCTCCTTAAAGCCCTGAAGCTTGATAAGGAATTACGCAGCTCTGCCGCTCGGGAGTGGCAATCATCACCGCGCTCTTTCTCGATTTCGGGTGCAAAGGTACGGAGTTTTAAAAAATCTTGCAATACCTAAAAATCGGTAAACTACGGCATCCCCATTTCTAGGTATTGCGAGTTTCAAAACTTTTTTGTATATTTGCAGCCGAAATAGAAACATTATGAATGTTCTTGATACAAGGATGTTTTCATTTAAGGATAAAAGAAGATGAAAAATCAGAAGATGTATGAGGCTGATGACAAGATGATCAGCATCATTAGAGACAATTACAACATCTTGCAGAGCCTCGGTAGCTTCGGTATTAACCTGGGCTTTGGCGACAAGACTGTGCGTGAGGTTTGCGACGAGCAGAATGTGGATACCTATACCTTCCTGTCCGTGGTAAACTTGACGATTAATGGTTACAAGGAGTATGACAATGCCGACCGCCTGTCGCTGCCAACCCTCTTGCATTATCTCAAGGCATCGCATGCCTATTACATAGATTTCCAGTTGCCGTTTATCCGTAAGGAACTGGTTGAAGCGCTGGATGAAAAGGATAATCTGGCACGCCTTATCCTCAAGCTTTATGATGATTATGCCCATAGCATCACCAATCACATGAAGTATGAGGAAAAGATGGTATTTCCTTATGTTCAGGCACTTATCGATGGTAATGCCAGTGCGAACTTCGATATAGAGACCTTCTCGAAGCATCATGCTCAGGTGGACATAAAGTTGAAGGAGTTGAAGAGTATCATCATCAAGTATCTGCCTTCGGATGGACTGCATAACAACCAGCTCAGTGCCACCCTCTATGACATCTACAACAATGAGGAATGGCTGATGCATCATTCTGAGGTGGAGGAAGAAATCTTTATTCCTGCCGTGAGAAATGCAGAAATGAAACTGAAGCAGAATGATGTGAGTGCCAAGATTTCGAGCATGATTAACCAGACCCCGATGAGCGACGAACAGTTGAGCGATAGAGAGAAAGATGTGATTGTAGCCTTGGTTCAGGGTATGACCAATAAGGAGATTGCGGAACATCTTTTTATATCTATCAACACGGTAATCACTCACCGCAGAAATATCGCCCGAAAGCTTCAGATTCACTCTCCTGCGGGTCTTACAATTTATGCCATCGTGAACAGTCTGGTTGATATTTCCACTGTGAAACTCTAGTTTTTCTTAGGAAAAGTCATTTGAGAAATGTTATTTTTTATAAAATAATAATGCCTTCCCTGCTGCTTGCGGGGAAGGCATTATCACTATATGTAGGTATGCTATAACCGGGTATCACCATTATTGGGGATAAACAGACCCGTTTAAATCCTGTTGATGTCCACATATCCATGCATTACGGCATAGATGGTGAGTGACGAAACGCTTTTAATTCCTAATTTTTCCTGGATATTCTTGCGGTGAGTAATCACGGTAGTGAGTCCGATGCAGAGCTGATCGGCAATTTCTTTGTTGATTTTGCCTTGTGCTATCAGGGACAGAACTTCGATTTCTCTATCAGTCAACACTTTTTCTTTTGGAGATGAGTCGCCCATCATCGGAATATGTTCACCATGGGGGTGACCTGAATGTTGCAGACTCATCAGTTCCTTGATCAGTTGCGTTTCAGGTACGTTGGTACAGATACAGTGGAAACCTTGCAGTTGCGAATTGGGATCGAAACTGGGAGTCAGTACGATGGTATGGTGACGATGCTTTTCGTCAATGAAGAAGTTGCGATGCGCTAATACAATAGGCATTGCTACAAAATAGTGCATAAACCGCTCGGATACACTCGATTCAAATTCACCGAATGTACCGAAGGTTTTGATTCTTACCATCGGAATAGCGCTTTCCAGCAGACTTTTCAGTCCCAATGCTGCCAGCGTATTATTATCTACAATGGCTAGTTCGGGCATTGATTTCCCAGCCATTACTTTCATCATTTCTTCATTCATTATATCTTCTTTTTTTTATAATTTTATAGGAAAGGGGTCAGGAAGGTGGCTGCAAACCATCCCTTGAATCTCTGCCACCCCGTGCGCCATTCTCTCCAGTTCTTCTCGTTGAGCAGGAAACTGTCTTTCTTCTCTCCATCGAAGAGCTTTACCAGCTGGTCTGTAGTGTAAGGGTCTACAATTACAGCATTCTCTTCGTAATCCCATCTAAGGCTTCTGGCATTGAGATTGGCGCTGCCAACCGTACAGAACTTTCCATCTACCATGATAATCTTGGTATGATGGAAGCCTGGTGTGTACATCCATACATGGCAACCTGCCTTCATCAGTTTATGGGCATTATAGAAACCGCAATCTGGAGTCAATGGAATATCGCTCTTGGTAGAGAGCATGATTTCTACCTTTACGCCTCTTTTTACTGCATTCTTCAGTGCTTTCTTCAGTTTGTGGCTTAGGGTGAAGTAAGGACTGATGAGCTTGATGCTATCCTGGGCATCATTGATGGCATTCACATAGAAATAGCGGATGATATCCTTGGTGATATGGGGCTCACGGTTAATGATGCCTACCGTTTTATGATAGGCGGTAGCAGTGGTGTCGGGCTTGAGATTCTCTACCAGATAATCTTTTTTCTCCTTGCGGTAATACTCATCGCCGTCAATATGCTGACCACTCACCTTGTTCCACATCTTGAGGAATATCTTTTGCAGGGTATTCACCTCGCTACCATCAATGCGGCAGTGCATGTCATGCCATTCGCCTACTACTTCTGTACCATTGATATAATAGTCGGCAACGTTCATACCTCCTGTATAGGCAATCTGTCCATCAATGACCACGATTTTACGGTGATCACGGTTGAAGATGGCATGTACCCATGGAAACTTAACCGGCTTGTATTCATATATTTCAATGCCATTGGCACGTATTTTCTTGAGATGCCGTTTGCGCAACGGCTTGTTGTTGGATGAGTTCCCGAATCCGTCATACAAGGCTCTTACCTTGACGCCTTCCTTTACCTTCTCAGCCAGGAGGTCGAAGAGTAGGGAGGCGATGCTGTCGTTGCGGAAGTTGAAGTATTCCAGATGAATGCTGTGTTTGGCTTGACGGATTGCCTGAAACATATCATCAAATTTCTCCTGTCCGCTCATCAGGAGCGTAACAGAATTATCGTGAGAAAAACTCACACCTTTCCCACGAAGCTGGTTGACTATCAATGAATCGCTGGTCTGTGCGCTGCACAGCGAACTGACAAGCATCAGTGTTATCGTTGTTATTATCTCTCTGAGTCTCATGTCAACTACTAATAATCTATTTGCTATAAATTATTAATTATAAATTATTAATTAAAATCACACCATGCAGGCATAGTGATCAACGATGCCTTTCAAATGATTATCCTTATCTACTACGAGTACTGTATGTACCTTGTACTTATGCATAATGCGCTGAATTTCCGAAATCTTGGTCTTCGGAGTCACCATCTTAGGAGTGGTGGTCATGATGTCGTTCACCGTCTTGTTGAAGAACTCAGCCTGCCATTTCTCCATGGCACGGCGGATATCGCCATCAGTAATCAATCCGATGACACGATTGTCTTCATCAAGCGAGATTCCCAATCCCAGTTTGCCCTTGCTGACGTGGATGATAGCCTCGCCTAGGTGCATCTCCTTAGGGATGATTGGCATATCGTCGCTGCGCATCACATCTTCTGCGGTAGTCAGGAGGCGCTTACCTAATTCGCCACCAGGATGGAACTGTGCAAAGTCGCGCGGCTTGAAGTGGCGTACCTGCATCAGGGCTATTGCCAAGGCATCTCCCATCGCCAAAGCCGCAGTGGTACTGCTGGTTGGAGCAAGGTTCAGCGGACAAGCTTCCTTCTTTACCTTTACTGTGATATGGTGGTTGGAATATTTCGCCAACAGGGAATTTGGATTTCCCGTAATCGAAATAATTGGAACATTCATGTGGAGTACCATTGGAATGAAGCGAAGCAACTCATCGGTCTGGCCACTGTTGCTCAGTGCCAGAACTACGTCTTTATCTGTCATTACGCCTAAATCACCGTGATATACATCCAGAGGATTGATATAGAAAGCAGGTGTACCTGTTGATGCCAGAGTAGCTGCAATCTTGGCACCTATGTGTCCACTTTTGCCTACACCGGTTACGATAATCTTTCCTTCGCAATGATACATCATATCTACTGCCTTCTCAAAATTACTATCCATATAGGAAATTTGATCGAGTATGGCTTGAGCTTCATCACGAAGGGCTTGCTCTCCATACGAGCGGACTGTCATGTTGTCAATATCGTTTATCTTGTGATTCATTATTTTCTAAAATAAATGTTCTTTATTGAATGGAACTGATATACTTAGACAAGTAAACTAATATACTTAGACAAGTAAACTAATATACTTAGACAAGTTAATTAATATACTTTGTTAAGCGAGCAAATCTGCAATGAGAGCCTCCAGCTTGTCTAATTCCAGCATATTGGCAGCGTCACTTTTTCCCTGATCAGGGTCTGGGTGTACCTCAAAGAAGTAACCGGTTGCGCCGAATGCCTTGGCTGCCATGGCCATGGCTGGTACGAACTTGCGGTCGCCCACGGTTTTGCCATCGCCAGCGCTTGGTCGCTGCACACTGTGAGTGCAGTCCATGATGACATTAGGAACAATCTCCTTCATGTCTGGAATGTTGCGGAAGTCTACTACGAGATTATTGTAGCCGAAGCAGTTGCCGCGCTCGGTGAGCCATACTTCCTTGGCACCGCTGTCCAAGGCTTTTTCTACAGGATATTTCATATCTCTTCCGCTCAGGAACTGTGCCTTCTTGATGTTGACAATCTTACCCGTTTTAGCAGCTGAAACCAAAAGATCGGTCTGTCGGCAGAGGAAGGCTGGTATCTGGAGAATATCGCATACTTTGCCTACAGCCTCAGCCTGATAACTCTCATGAATATCTGTGGTGATGCGAAGTCCATACTTTGACTTGATATCGCTGAGCATCTGTAGACCCTTTTCCATACCAGGACCACGGAAAGAGTGGATGCTGGTTCGGTTTGCCTTGTCAAATGATGCTTTGAATATAATGTCGGTTCCTAACTTCTGGTTGATGCGAACGAGTTCCTGAGCTACTGTGTCCAGTAGTTCCATCGACTCGATGACGCATGGTCCTGCTATGAATGTTGCCATAATTATACATGTTTTATTGTTATTGACTGCAAAGTTATTAAAAAAAGAAGAGAAAAGCAAAGATTCATGAACCTTTTTTGAGATATTATCCTTTGGGGCGTATCTTTTTCAATTTATTATGATGATATTTCAATGAAATTCTGTAAATTTGCAGTGTCTTAGACGTTACTTGGATGAATGTTCTAAGGAAGAAATAGTATTGATTAATAGAATAGTCGAAGATGAAACTGATAGCAGATAGTGGTAGTACCAAGACCGATTGGGCATTGATAAGTGACCAGGGGGATGTGTTGATGACTTGTAATACTCAAGGCATCAATCCGATTCATCAGAGTGATGCTGATATATTGCAGATTCTCTGTGATAAACTAGTGTTGAACGAGCAGCCTCAGGAAGTGTTCTTTTATGGCAGTGGTGTAACTGAGGCGATGAAACCTCGTATGCAGTCCTTGTTGCAGCAGTCTTTCCCGGAAGCTAGGGTAGAAGTGGAAGGTGATATGTTGGGTGCTGCTCGTGCTCTGTTTGGTGATAAACCGGGTATTGCCTGTATCTTGGGTACAGGTGCCAACAGTTGTCTTTATGATGGAAAGAACATCGTTATGAATACTCCGCCGCTTGGTTACATCCTGGGGGATGAAGGTAGTGGAGCTGTATTGGGTAAGCTGTTTCTGAATGGTATCTTCAAGGGAACACTTCCTGCTTCTCTCAAGGAGAAATATCTGGCATGGTCAGGACTTGATTACCCTACTATTATTAATAAGGTATATAAAGAGCCTTTAGCCAATCGCTTTCTGGCTTCTATCTGTCCTTTCATTTCCCAGCAGATAGCCGAGGGAGAGAAACATGAAAACGGTAGCGATGAGCTGAACGAAGCCATGGCGCTCTACCGGATGATATTAAGTAGCTTTGACTTGTTTTACCGTAACAATCTAGTTCCTTATATTGATTATGTGAAGGCTAGCGTTGAGGACATCAGCAGGTTGACGTCGGGAGTGAAAGCTTGGGATGCTTCTTTGGGCGAAAATCAGGAAGTAGGGTTTGTGGGAAGCATTGCCCACTATTTCGAATCGCCTCTCAGAAACGTGATGGAAGATGAACATCACCTGAAGATTGCTCTCATATTAAGAGCCCCAATGAAGGGGCTGATTGCCTTTCATTCTCTTCGGAAAGAGTAACAGAATGGCAGTGAAGAAAAAGCTGGTGACGGGTGCTGCCATCAACTCGGGTAAGAACGCCTACGACTGGAGTAAGTACAAGAGTGTCTATGATGCCAATGGCGATTTGCTTGATACCGACTGGGTAGATTCCCAAGTATGACCATCTTCAACCGTGCCAGGCATCAGTCAGCAATGCCAATATGTTGGAGGGTATTCAGGAGGCTGTGAAGGCAGCCGCTTGGCCTGTTAAATAAAGAAAGTTATGTGAAGTTTTTGGGTTTAGCATAAGTGTTCCGGGCGCATGTCGGAGAGTCTTTCTCTGGTGTGCGCCTTTTTTGTGTGTAACATATTCTTTCCCCCAAAAGACAAAAATATGTCCTTGTAACATTATGTACGTATCAGTTTAACAAAACACTACATAGCTATAGCCGTTTTTTCTTTATCTTTGCACCATAACTACATAGAACTATAACAATTTATATAATTAACATGAAAAAAATAGTTATGATTTTGGCGGCAGCTGCCCAGTTTGCATGGGCTAGTGCACAAGTGGCACCTGCTGATAGACGTATGACGAAGATGGAACTTACTGCAAGCCAGTTGGCGCATTATATGGCGCCAGGCGTCAACCTTGGTAATACGATGGAGGCTTGTAATTGGAATGATATCTTTACCAACAACGCCGGCTTGAAGTCGGAGACTTCATGGCAGAATGACAAGACATCGGAAAGTTATATCCGGAGCTTGAAGAAGCAGGGATTCAACAGTCTTCGCATTCCTACCTCTTGGGTGGCTGGTCATATTGTAGACAAGGAGAAGATGACGATAGACCCTGCTTGGATGCTTCGTATCAAGGAGATTGTGGATTACGGTCTCAATGCAGGACTCTGTGTCATCATCAACGAACATTGGGATGGTGGTTGGATGGAGCATGATGCTTTTACCAATCTGGCGAATGTTTCAGAACATAAGGAGATGTATCGCAAATTGTGGGTCAATATTGCCAAACAGTTTAAGGACTATGATCAGCGCCTACTCTTTGCAGCATTGAATGAACCTGGAGTAGGTGGGGGCAGTCCACTGGCAAAGGGTGAAATGCTGGCTCCCGACAGCAAGGAGTTTGCCGACAGACTCCTTGAATATGAGCAGGTGTTCCTGGATGCCGTTCGTTCTACCGGTGGCAAGAATGCCAAACGTGTACTCATCATGCAGTGTCCGAAGACGGAGATAGATCTGGCTGAGAAGGATACCTATGATATTGCCCGTCTCAAGGATTCGGCAAAGAACCGGTTGATGGCAGAGGTACATTTCTATGATCCATATATCTTCACCCTGATGGACAAGGATGCCGATTGGGGCAAGGTGGCACTCTACTGGAAGGGACATGCGCCTGCTGACGATCAGGGGCGTACCGTCAATACCATCTGGTATGACAATAAGAATGTGGATGCCTATCAGCATATTACCAACCAGGTGATGAAGATGAAGAAGAAGTTCGTGGACAAGGGTTATCCTGTTGTCATTGGTGAATACGGTGCCAACCGCAAGGATGCTTCCCTCTATGGGGGAAATCAGAAACTGCATGATGAAAGTATGATGTCATGGTACAGTTCCGTTACTGCCGAGATGCTGAAGGCTGGTCTCATTCCCTACGTTTGGGACATCAATGTGCAGCCTCTTCCTCACATGACGCTCTTCAACCGTGCCAAGGAAGTAGTCTCTGACTCTTATATATTTAAAGGTGTAATGGATGGAGCTGAGATAGGTATGGAAACTTATCACAAAATCTATCCCAAACCATGATATCCGGGGCTCTCAGACATATAGTCTTGCTGGTCAGCAGGTTGACGCTTCTTATAAGGGCGTTGTTATTAAGAATGGATAAAAGTTTGTTCAGTAATAGAGAGTGTTTTTATTTACTCTTAGTTTAATAATTGGTTTAAGTCAAGGGGCTAGGTTGCGGGATGCAACCTAGCCCTTTAAATTACGTCCCGACGTAGCGCTTCTTACGTCCCGATGTAGGAAATCCTACGTCCTCGACGTAGTAACTGCTGCGTCGGGACGCATTTTCAGACCCATCGTGAGGAAAAAATAAACGCAGGCAAATCCACTTTGCCTGCGTTTGTTTTTCAGTTGTTTTACGTCTTAATGTTCCAGATACAAGCCGTTCAGCTTTTCCAGGAACACACTCACTTCATCGTTTACCAACTCCATGAAACCATGGGTCTTACTATTGGAAACTCCAGGATAAGGAGTGTAGTAATGCTCATTGATAGGTTCTCCTGCGTTTCTGCCGAACATCAGGTAAGCGATATGATGCTGTTTAAGTTCCGGCAGGAGTATATCAGCGAAGAGGCTGGAATCACCGATGGATTCAATGCCCGTTGTCATACCAAACGCATTGTTGTGCTCTTGTGCAAAAGGCAAAGCCTGAGCCACGATGTCCTTGAGGCTCTTCTGGTAGAGTGGGAGATTGATGGTATCCTTAGACTGGAGATAAGTGATGTTGATGACATCAATATTGTGGTCTGGATAACGTTCCATCAGTTTCTTGCCTGGCTGGTAGGTCTCCGAATAACCGTAAACCACATTCGTTACTTCCTCATCTGATAAGCAGTCCTGTATCTTCTGATAAAGCTTACTGTAATCTTCCGCACTCAACTGACAGTACCATGCCTTGCCGTCTATCGGAAGGAGATTGAGAATCACCGGAGCCTTGATGCCGTAACCATCTTGCAAGGTATCAAGATATTTTGCCACTTGCTGGGTGTATTCTTCCAGTTTGTCTTCATCTCCGTTGTAGTTCGGCATCGTCCAGTTCATGATGAGCAAGCCTCCCTTGCGGAAGTGATTGAGCACATCTTCCCGGATTGCCTTGAATGGTACTCCATCTGCATTCTGCTGCTTTCCGCTCTCGATGCCGTCCAGTTCATAACCGTTGGCTGCTGGTCGGTAACCGCAGAGTGCCTTCATGTCGCAGCGGTCGCTATCGCATTCCCATCTGTTCCAACCCATTCCGCTTAGGGTGCCGTACATCTGTCCGATGAGGGTTCCCTTGTTGGCGAAAGCCTTGAGGTTGGTTTTCAGATTCTCTGTGCGGGTAGTAAGACCGCTCATGGCAATCTCATCATACGATTTCTTTTTCTTTTCACCGCAGGATGAGAGAGCCATGAGTGCTGCAAAAATCAATAATAAATATTTGATTCTCATCTTCTTTTTTTATTCGTTATAAGCCTTCTTCATGGCTTCTACCACGGTAGGCAAGGTCCACTGTGGAACACTTCTGTCTGTACCGTCGAAGATGCTCATCCAGTAGAAGGTGGCTACACCGTAAGCCTTTGCCTGCTTCACGATGTCGGCAGCCTGGTCGGCAGCAGCCTGAATCTCGCTGGCAGAACTGTTCTTGCTGACGCTCTTGCTTCCGTGAGTACCGTATTCACCGATGATGCAAGGAATGCCCTTGCTGATGAACTTTCTGTTCAGACGGGTGAACATATCAGCGATTTCCTTGCTGCAGGAAGCATCCCACTTGCCTTTGGCAAACCAGTCCCAAGGACCATAGGTGTGAACTTCTATGGCGATATGACCATCCACCTTGTCGGTAGGGATGGCGAGGTTGTTCAATACGTCGTCACCATTAGCTGCAGCATAGGTATTGATGATGAGGTTGCGGGTCTCGTTGTTGCCACCGGTAGCACGTACTGCATTCACGAAACTCTGGGCATATCCGTTCAAACCCTTATAGCTGCTTGCGCTCTTTGGTGCATTCCAGGTGTTGTCGGCATCAAGCATCTCGTTGTAACCTTCGAACACCAGGTGCTGGTCGTAGTTCTTGAAACGGGTGGCAATCTGAGTCCAGAGATATTCAAACTTCTCCTTGTTCTCGTTATAGTTGGCTTCATCAGCCTTGATCCAGTGCTTCACATCCTCATCGTCTGCACCTGTATCATGGTGAACATTCAGGATGCAGTACATTCCGTTATCAATGACGTAATCTACGATTTCCTGTATTCTGTTCATCCAGGCTTCATCCACGGTTCCGTCTTCCTTCATGTGCTGGAACCAGGTAACAGGGATGCGGACGGAATTAAAACCGTTCTGCTTCAGGAAATCTACCATCGGTTTGGTGGTAGGAACCTGTCCCCAAGCTTTCTCGAAATCAGTAACCGAGTTGCTGTTCATGTTCATCCACATGGCAACTACATCTGTGCAGTTGCCGAAGTTGGTACCGATGCCCATGTTCTTCACTGCATCTACTGCACTTTCCTCTACATAGTTTGCATTCAGGTTCACCTGGTCGCGGGTAATCACGTTCTTGCTGCTCAATGCTGCCTTCCACCAGTCGTTGGATGGCATGTTGCTTCCATACCAAGGCATGAAGAAACTCCATTTTGCACCTGCGTTCCATGCCTCATCAATGCCGGCTGTAGTCGTGTTGCTGTTGGCATCAGTACCACATTCTGCCAGGGCTACGAGCTTGCCTGGATAGCGTGCCTGAATCTCCTTGAACTCCTGTGCCTGCTTGGTAGCATCATAACCGTAGAGGTCGCGACCGATGATATCTACATACTTATCGCCTGGATACCAGTCGGCATCATTGTTATAGGTATTGGCATCACCATTGTAGTTCTGTGTGGTCCAAGTCCAAATCAGGTTGTGGATTCCCTTGCTCTGGAAGTAATCAAACATGGTCTGCCAAAGTTTCTTGTAGGTTTCAGCACCATCATATCCCCACCAGAACCAGGACTTGCCCCAGCTGGCACCTGATTTCAGACAGGCATTGCCGGCTGCCTCATGGAAAGGACGCCAAATGGCAACAACGCCTGCATCCTGCAACTTCTGCAGAACTTCCACCACCTTATCCATTTCCTGATAGAACCATTTGTTCTCCCAAGTGCCTGCCGTCAATACGTTGGCAGCCTTGAAGGTGGTTTCGGATGGGGTGCAGGTCACACCGCTACCATCTGTTCCCGGAACTGTGCTTTCTGTCTTAGGCACGTTAAAGTGCCACATCAGCGATACCAGTCCACCCTGGTCTGCCCAGTTGGTGACAGGCGTGATGTCGTTATAGTTGATCCATCCGTTGGAACCCTGCTTAGGAACATAGATATGGATGAAGTCATAGCAGTTCATGGCAGGATATTTGCCTGTTGCCTTATAGATTCTATCAGCTTCCTTGGTGTTCCAGTTGACGTTGGCGATGACCGAAGAGATGGTCTTGCTGCCATAATTCAGCTGCAGATATTTGTAGAGACGCTTGGTCTTTTCTGTAGCTGAAGGGTCAGCGAGATTTACATCGCCCATTTCGCTTTCGTGATAGATAGAGAAGGAGATGTTGTTGATGTCGTTGATATCGTAGGTTTCGAAGGCACCGTATTCTTCCATTCCCGTCATCACGAATCCTACCTTTCCGTCTGCAGTATGAGTGATTTTAGAAACAGGAGTCTTGCCGTCTGCTGTCAGATCCCAGACTTGCGATGTTCCGTTTCTCATGTTGATGGTCAACTTGTCTCCCTTAGTCTGTGCCAAGGCAGTGAATGAAATCATTACTGCCAGGAGTGAGAGTAATAGTTTTTTCATTGTCTTGCTACTTTTATGGATTTGTTATTGATTTTGATAATGTATACGCCGTGGGTCAGTTCATCCAGTGGGATGATAGTCTTGTCGCCGGCGAGAATAGGAGAGAGGCTTACTGCCTTTCCGTCGAGAGCGAAGGCACTCACCTTGTTGTGGGTTCCATCCACGATGATGCGGTCGCCTTCGAAGGCAAACTTACTGTTGGTTTCAATTTGCTGGATGCCCGTAGTGGTACCGTAGGTGAAGGTAGAAACCTTCCACAGTTCGTAACTGGCGGTAGTGGCAGTGGAAGTCACGGTCATCTTGTCATTCCCGAAGGTTACTTCCGGTAGCGTGCTCAATGCAAACTCTACCTTGCTTCCATCGTTGAATGATACAAACAGCGACTTGCCGTCGGCAGCTTTGGCTGAGATGCAGCTCAGAGCTACCAGTAAGGATAATGCTATTTTCTTCATATCGGGTTGATGTTTTGGTTAAAATCAAAAATGTGGCGCAGTTAATATAACTACGCCACAAATTTACAAATTATATTTCACATAAATGCGTTTTTTATGTTAAATATTCCATATCCTATGGAAGGATGGCAATCTTGGTTACATTCTTCATGTCACCCTGGAGAATGAAGGCTGTATCACTCCAGCCGTCAGAGATACTGTTTACTGCTTCCATCATGGCTGCATCGAATACCTTCACAACACAGTTCTGGTCACCATTCCAGTCGGCTACAGTATCAATACCGCCCCAGTTGGCGTTGTTGATCTGAACCTGTCCGGTAGCTCCTGCTTCCTTATAGAAGAGCATCTTGGAACCAACCTTGACACCCAACTTGATGAGGTCTGCCTTCATGATGCGGAAACGACCGGTGTCATCCCAAGTGAAGTTGTATGGATACTTGATGGCGCTGTTGTCCATGTTGTTTGTGATAGTAGCGATATCCTTTTCTGCAGGAACCACCTTGAACTCAGGACCTTCAATCTTGTTGCCGTCTGGGTCTTCCATCACGATCTTGTAGGTACCAGCTTCAGCATTGGCAGGAACCTGGCATACAATCTCAGTATTGGTACGAGATGTATAGCGGTTTACCTTGTAAGAACCGATATAGATGTTCTGGATGTTCTGGAAGTTCTTACCTGTGATGGTAATGTTTGAACCTGCGACAGCTTCACCAGGATTGATGCTTGCGATAGCTGGATCGGTAGCAGCCTTGATGGTCAGCATATCCTTCACCTCAATGGTTGTACCATTCTTCAGGTTGAGCTTGAAGCCTGTACCGGCGCAAGCTGCAGGAACGGTTACTCCGAGGGTATTGGCTGTTCCCTTAACCTCTACGGTCTGCTCTACATCGCCAGGGAAGGTGATGCTAGATACGAGGTCGAGGTCTGTACCCTTGATGATGGTCTTCTCACCAGCTGTGATAGCTGCTGGTGTGCAAGAAGCTACGGTTGGCTTCACCAAAGTATAGGCTACTGTTACAGTCTTGCCGTTGGCGAGACTCAATGTGATATCGCCTTCCTGTGCATCCTCAGGAACAGTAGAAGTTACCTTGGTTGTCTCTACCTTGTTGAGCTGAGATGTAGCTGCATTAGGGAATGCGATGCCTGTAATCAGATCCATATCCTTACCGGTAATGGTGAGTTCTGCACCATTCTTCACTGGGTTAGGAGTGGCAACGAGCTGGGTAGGAACTACGGTGATGATGTTGCCTACAGGAACCTCGATACCGCTCTTGGTTACTACATAGAAGGTACCGTCTGTAGCCTTGGCTGGAACAGCAACAGTAATCTCTGCTACGCTCTGTGACTTGAAGTCGGCTGCATTTACAGTAGCGCCCTCAAACTTCACGCTGACAATCTGGTCGAATGAAGATCCCTTGATGCTGAGAATTTCGCCTGCCTTGATGTTGCGGTCCTTGATAGGAGTAGCTTCTGGAGTATTGATGGTCAACTCTTCCTTGGTCTCCAGGGAAGTACCGTCCTTGGTGGCGTCTGTCAATGTGATGACACCTGTACGAGCCTCTGCCGGAATCTTCACCTGGATGGTATAGCGGTCGTGGCTTTCAAATTCTGCCTCCTTGATGGTATCGCTACCTTCGAAGATAACGCCGTGCATCAGGTTGAGGTAATCACCCTTGATGGTTACTACGTCGCCTACATTACCTACCATATTACCTTCGCTACCTACGAAGAACTTGGTGATTTCGATGTCCTCACGATAGGTGATAGGAGATACGGATGTAATCTCGCCGCCCTTCTTGGTCTTCAGGACAATTTGACCCGGTTCGCATTTCTCGGCAGGAACCTGGATGGAAATCTTGCTGTTGTAACCGCTCTGGAGAATCTCGTATGCGGTGATAGGATCTGCACCTGGAAGGTTGACAGACTCAATCTGGTCCAGATTGGTACCATAGAGATATAAGGTACCGCCACGAAGAACTGGGCATGGACCGAATGACTGGAGAGAAATCTCGTTACCATACTGGTCGGTAGAGAGGTCATCTCCTTCGTTACACGCTGTCAGCGATAGTCCTGCGAGGACTACCACCAACATTGCGAATATTTTACTTATCTTTTTCATATCAATTCAGATTATAAGTTTATTTGTTTGGAACCACACGGATGTTGTCAATCTTGATGATTGGATTACAGTCCACACCGGTAGGCAATACGCTGGCATCATTGTATGCACCCTTGACAACAAAGATGTTGAAGGCACTGAAGTCGTTCACACCTGTATAGCTCAATCCCTTGTTACCATCGTAGTCATAGACGAAGTCTGTCAATGGGATGGTAACGGTTACCCACTTATCCTCAGTGTTATATGTCTTGTCGTCTGTATTCTGCCAAGGCATGTAGAGGGCACGTGCCAGTTTACCTTGGTCGTGGAAGAAGGTGTTGTTGGCTCCTGCCAATACGTTACCATAGATATCCTGTACACCTGCCGCACCATTGGAAACCTGGCTGACGCTACCGAAGTAAATCTGCATAGGAGCAGCCGACCAACCGTTGTCCTTTGGTATGCACATCTCAAACTTCAGACTCATGTTCTTCCAGTCGCTGAAGTCTGCAAGATCCTGCATACGTGGACGGCTGGAATAGGTCTCTGGGTCCTGCCAGCTTCCTGGCCAGTACTCGAATGAGAAGTTACCGTCGTTCCAGCCACCATCTGCGCCCATGGCTGTCTCACCGAGAACCATGTAGTTGCCTGAGAGTGATGTGCCATCGGATGTGATGGTACGATTGTGCCAACCATTGTTGCCCAATACATCTCCACCTTCCTTCCAAGGAGTATCAAAGTCGAAGAGCATACCGCGGTTGTCCATATAGCGGAAGCCTGCCTTGGTTGTACCATTGATGGTAGTGATGTAGATAGGCTCATGCTTAGGCATATCTTCTGGTATATTGAACTTGATGCTGTTCTGGCTGATCTTCAGGTCCTCGTAAGGAATGGTGTAGTTATCACCCACCTTGATAGTCAGATGACTGTTGTCGTAATCCAGGAAGTAGTCGCCCTTGATGGTTACTTCTTCGCCTGGAGCTGCCCACTCGTTGCTCATGCTGTTGATGGTTGGAGCTGGCACGATGGTCTTGAAATCGTATGCCACGGTGTCCTGCTTGCTGGTGATGAAGTAGATCTTATCACTTACCTCGTTAGGGATAGCCTTTGGCACGGTTACGATTATGGTGTTGTCCGTCATGTAACTGGTGTTCAGGACTGCTGCCTGGTCGTTGAAGTTGATCTTGGTCACACTTTTCAGGTTTCTACCCACAATACAGATGGTATTGTTGAGAGATGCACCAGTAAGCAGTGAGTCCTTGCTGGCAGCATCCACAGGGCGAACATAATCGATGGTAGGAGTTCCGCCTGCAACTTCATACTTGTCTGGCTCGTCCTCGCAAGAAGTGAATCCTGCGCTGGCTGCAACAAGTGCCATGGCGAATAAAGCCCCATTTATATTCTTGATATTCATAATGAAATTCTCTTAATTGATTAATAACTATATGTGTTACGTACATCTACATGGATTGGAGTAGCATTGCTACCCAGGTTAGGGTTCAGGGCTACATCCTCTGTTGGGAATGGCAAAGTAAAGCTGTTGGCTGTTACGTTAGGTGCTGGTGTATTCTCATCATACTGCATCTCAGAGCTGTCCCATGTGCCATTGTTGTAGTATGCCTTGTAAACTGCATCGCAATTCCACATAGCATTGCGGTGCTGTGCCTTCAATTCCTTGATGCAGCTATCTACATCGTAGTATGCACGGCGTACATAGTCGTACCAGCGGTCGCCTTCACCGGCAAACTCCAGGCGACGCTCCTTCCAGATGTCATCGAATGTAAGAGAGGTCTTTCTTACGAATCCCTGCCACTCGTATGCACGGCCACGAACCTTGTTGAAGCAATCCAGGGCAAGTGCATCGGTATTGTTACCCATCTGTACCTGTGCCTCTGCATAAATCAGATAGATGTCTGAAAGACGGAGGAGCGGAGTAGGGAGAGCATTTGACATACGGCCTGGCGTGATGCCCAACTCAGCCTTGTGGTCTGCGTTGTCGCCATAGAGATGCTTTACGTTGTTTCCGCCGCAAGGACCCTGGCACTGACCGGTAGCTGCTGTATTGTAATCCTTGTTATACCAGAAATCCAGATAAGAGAATCCCTTCTTCAAACCATCCTTCTGTGCATTGGCTGGAAGATCGTGGTCTCTCCAGAAGTATGAATATACATCGCCTGGCATCATGATAGTTGCCTTGCGGCGGTGGTCAGGATCTATACGACTGCTAGGATCATCCTTAGGAGATACACCGAAGGCTTCCATTAAGTCAACGGATGGACCGCCCCAACCGCCCCAGCAGTCACCATTCTCGTCGAAACCTTCTGGAGCCAGGTCGCTCTGGAGGGTATTCTGAGAAGTCCACTGAGAACCTACTGTCCAGCGCCATGCTATCAAAATCTCGTCGCAGAACTGGTTTGAGCCACGGAAGATATCTTCGTAGTGCTCCATCAATCCTCTGCCTGAGTTCTCGATGACATCCTTTGAATATTCGGCAGCTTTCTTCAAATCTTCCTGGTTCAGGGTGCCTGAAACACCAGCCTTGGTCAGATAAACCTTACTGAGCAAACCTTCTGCACTATAGTAGTCGATACGGCCTGTAGTGCTCTTTTCCTTAGGAAGAAGTTCCATCGCTTTTTCCAAGGTCATGATGATATACTCATATACATCAGCCTTTTCTACCTTGCTCAACTGGTTGTAGTCACCCTTGCCAAGTGTCTCTGAGTTGCTGTGGATGATAGGCACATCACCGAAGGTACGTACCAGGTAGAAGTATGCCATCGCCTTCCAGGCAAGACACTCGCCCATGCACTGGTTTTTTACCTTTTCTGAGGTGTTGATGGCGTTCTTCAATGATTCGTAAACGGTACTGCAGTGACCAATCTCTGCCCAGAGAGTGTAAGACATGTTCACCAGGTCCTCATCGGTACCGTTGGTACTGAAGTTCATGTAAGGACTTGATCCCCAGTACATATTACCTGACATAACCTCACCAATCTTGATGAAACCACGCTGGAAGTCATACCAAGGTGAGTTGTAGAGATAGTTTACGCCAGAGATGCAGGAAGCATCACCGTTGTAATAGTTCTCTGTGTTGTAATTGTCCTCTACCGGCTTGTCAAGGAAGTCACCGCAAGAGGTCATTCCCATACCGAGGAGCATTACAAATGCTGTATATTTAATATTCTTAAATTTCATAACTGTTCGTTTTGGATATTAGAATGATAAGTTCAAACCAAATGTAACGGTGGTTGGAGAAGGGTAGCGACCGAAGTCCAGACCATATACATTCGCACTCTGAGTAGAGAGACCTACCTCTGGGTCGTAACCGCTGTAACCGGTGATGGTAAAGAGGTTAGACGCTGTGAGAGTCAGTCGGAGATTGGTCAGACCAATCTTCTGGATGAGCTTCTGGTCGAATGTGTATCCCAGAGCCATGCTCTTCAAGCGGAGGTATGAACCATCCTCGATATAACGGTCGCTGAATGCGTCGTTATCGTTAGGGTCGTTGATGGATGCACGTGGGTACATTGAGTTTGGATTGTCAACGGTCAGATTAGAGATGTTGTCATACCAATTACCTGTCTGGTTACCATCCTTGGCTACGAGGTGAACTCGCTTGTTGACATCTTTCAACTGGTTGCTCCATGGAGAGTTCATGTGAGTCATCTTCATGTTCAGATAGTTGGCTACCTTGGCGCCTACAGAACCATTGATGAAGATATTCAGGTCGAAGTTCTTGTAGCGGAAGGTATTGTTCCATCCGAAGGTCCACTTAGGGAGTGGAGAACCGATGTTGGTCTTATCATTCTCGTCGATGATACCATCGCCGTTGATATCCTTGTACTTCAAGTCACCTACATAGGTGGTGTTGCTGCGGCTGAACTTAGATGGATCGTCAATCCATGCATAGTGCTTGGTGCCATCTGCATCTGTTGTTACAGAGATTGGGTTGTTCTTCTGCAGGGTCTGTACTGGAGAACTGATGATATCGTTGTAATCCTTATATACTCCCTCTACTACGTAACCGTAGAAGTTGTAGAGTGATTCACCTGGTGCAGAACGGGAAACAACGTCGCTCCACTGTCCCTTACCGAGCAATGCGGTACTGCCGGAAAGACTCTTCAACTTGTTCTTGTTGATAGAGATGGTGACGTCTGAACTCCAGTCGAAGTCCTTGGTGACGATAGGGTGGGTGTTGAGGGCAATCTCAAGACCGGTATTCTCGATGTCGCCATAGTTTCCGTATGGTGCAGCGAGGGCTGAAGATGCATTACCGCTGGTACCCATGATGGAAGGCAGGTTGAGCTGCATCAGCATGTCCTTACTCATCTTCTTGTACCAGTCTACGGTCAGGTTCACACGGCTGTTGAAGAAACCGAGGTCAAGACCTACGTTCCACTGCTCCTGAGTCTCCCACTTGATATCGAGGTTCTTCAGATTGGCAGGACGGAAGCTGGTCCCCAGGGCTGTATCCATGGTGCTCATGGCAGAACCCCACTTGTAGCCTCCGATATTGGAGTTACCTGTCTGACCCCAACCGAGGCGCAGCTTACCATTACTCAGCCACTTGATGTCCTTCATGAACTTCTCGTTGGTGAAACGCCAACCCAAAGCCAATGAGTGGAAACCTGCCCAACGGTTGTTAGGACCGAAGTTGGAACTACCATCATAACGATAGGTATAGGTAGCGAGATAACGGTCGTCGTAGTTGTAAGTCTCACGGGTGAAGAAGGAAGCCATGGAAGAACTTCCCCAACCTGCACCAATCTGAGGATCACCCTGACCCAAAGCTGGATTGTGAACTACATCGTTAGGAAGGTTGGTATTGAATACTGATGTATAATCATATCTTGATTCCCAGCATTCCTGTCCGAGCATGGCAGTGATGCTATGTTTGCCGAGGTTGGTTGTATATTGCAGATAGTTGTTCAATGACCAGAAGGTATTGCTGTTCTTCTGCAGACGGCTTTGGTTGCTCTGACGCTTCCAGGTTCCGAGGTCAATCATCGGATTATAGGTCTCACCTTTGGATGCACCGATATCGAAACCTAACTGGCTGTGCCAGGTCAAGCCCTTCATCAGGGTGATATCTGCAAAGACACTACCGTTTAAGCTCTGACGGTCGAGCAGAATATCGTCTTTCATAGCCATGGCGATAGGGTTAGGATTGGTGAATCCTTCCTTAGATACGCTTGAGTAGCCGCCATCAATATTGTAAATCTGGATATCTGGAGGTGTAGTCAATGAGTAGTTGATCAAACCTTCTTCACCGTCTGCCAGTTTCAAGCTCTCTGATGTCTTTGAATAGGTAGCATTCAGTCCGAGCTTGAACCATTTCTTCAACTGTGCAGAGAGGTTTACGCGCATAGAGTAGCGCTGGAATTCAGAACCGATGATGGTACCGTCCTGGTCTGTCCAGTTGCCTGAGATATAGTAGTTTACCTTATCAGTACCACCCTCTGCGGCTATCTGGTGTGACTGCTGCCAAGCGGTCTGGAAGATAGCATCCTGCCAGTTGGTACCGATACCGAGGATAGAAGGGTCGCTATATACTGGGTCTGGCTTGGAGATTTCTCCCTGGTTGGCGAGGTCGTTGTATTATTCTGCAAACTCGCGCAAGTTCATGATATCCAGACGCTTGTTCTGACGGCTTGCAGCTACGCTACCAGTATAGGTAAACTTAGCTTCGCCAGCCTTACCCTTCTTGGTGGTAATCAAAACGACACCATTGGCACCCTGTGCACCATAAATAGCGGTAGCAGAAGCATCCTTCAATACCTCCATGCTGACGATATCGCTAGGGTTGATCAAAGACAATGGAGATACGGCTGAGTGAGAACCATTACCGAGCTTGTCACCCAAACCGAGTGATGAACCGCTGTTGCTCTGAGAATTGAAGATGACACCATCTACAACGTACAATGGCTCTGAGTTGGCGTTGATAGTAGCGATACCACGCACGCTAACGGCTACGGCAGAACCTGGCTGGCCGGAAGTCTGGACAGCGTTCACACCTGAAATCTTTCCCTGGAAAGCCTGGTCAAAGTTGGTAATAGGAGTCTGTTTCAATGTCTTTTCGTCCATAGAAGCGGAAGCACCGGCGAGGTCGCTCTTCTTCATGGTACCATAACCTACAACCACTACTTCCTGAAGACTGTTGTTGTCTTCGGTCAAAGTAATGTTGTATTTGTTCTGACCGCCCACCTTGAATGATTTGGCGATGTATCCTACGTAGGATACTTCAACGGTCTGTCCGGCAGCTACATTCAGCGTGTAGTTACCGTCCATATCTGTGACAACGGCATTTTTGGTGCCCTTAACTTTTACGGTAGCACCGATGATAGGACCCATTTCATCGGTAACATTACCTGTAATCTTCTTTGCTTGTTGAACAGCCTGGCTCGTTGTGATCTGGGCTGCGAAAGTTTGCTGAGGAGAGATGCCGAGAAAACTCAGGGCAGCTACGCCAGCAAGCAACTTTTCTCTACTTTTGATGTTCATAAACTTTTTGTTAGTTGGTTAAAACAGTTTGGCGTTTCCTCTGCCTGTCGAGCAGTTCATCTTCAAACACTTCTTTTTCGAAGATGCTCTCGTCATTTGGAGGAGATTCCAAACGGATAATCGCTCTCTGGTTCATCCTTTGCCCATACATCTTGATGGGGAGGAAAGCAAGAGGCTTGCTCTAGGTTGCCTTTTCTTGTTTCATTGTTGTGATTGTTTTTATATTGTTTATTCTTGTAATTTCTTATCTTTTAGGCTACTTTCGTATTCCGGTGCAAAGATAGCAGTTTTTTCCGAAAAATTCTGCCAAAACATTCAGAATAGCTAAAAATGAGCAATTTAC
>NZ_VZCB01000085.1 GCF_009494395.1 Segatella copri
CTCATAACCTTTTCATTTTTAGTGTATTTGGTGAATGGTAAAAAATAGGTAAAAAGTAAATTAATAATTTTCTTGCGCCTTTCCCTGCAATTTTGTACTTTTGCAGCGGAAATTAAAATAAAACAAACAACAACTAATAAGTTGAGATTATGAAGAAATTACTATTTTTTTTATTGTTATGCGCATTTACTTTTGTAGCTAACGCTCAAATGGCAAATGCCGATCAGCCTGTAAAAATTGCTAAAAGGGTACAGGTAGATAACAGTCTCATGGAATGTATTTATCATTATACCGTAATAGATAGAGATTTATCTACTCGTCGTGAATATGACCAAATATTGCAAATCGGTGATTCTATTTGCAAGTATGGAGATTATGGAGAATATCGATTGGATTCTGCCATGGCGACCATGCCTGTTGTGACAAATCGAGATTTTGATGTGTTATATCGTAGATATAATCCAGAGTCAGACTGCATACTGCTACATATGAATTCTAATCGTTTGGATTTTTATGGTAGAGTTTGTATCGACCATTTTATTTACCATGAGCCAAAACCACAAATTAATTGGGAACTGTCAGATAGTACAAAAGAAGTATGTGGCTATTTGTGTCACCTTGCCACTTGCGAATTCAGAGGTCGTAAATGGCAAGTTTGGTACTCGGATATTCCATATAGTTTGGGACCTTGGAAGTTGAATGGTTTGCCAGGACTCATCTTGGAGGCTAGGTCTTTGGACAAAGACCATGTTTTCACGGCGATAACCGTGAGAAAGTCGCATGCTCCTATTCTTCGTGAAGAAAATGACGATTTTAAGACTACACGTGAACGCTTTAATAAGGCACTTCAGACTTATAAGGAAAATCCAATGAAATCTTTGCAGAATACACCTCTGGCTCCTAAAGACATGAATGGAAAGCCTTTGCCAGTTAAAAAGAGAAAGTTATTCTATAATCCTTTGGAAAAGGAATAGCAGCAAGGCAGTTTAATAAAAACAAAAGTTTTAGCATGAGTTTCATCAAGCATATTGGGATGGTTGTCCTTGCATTGCTAATGGCCTTGCCTCTCTCTGCCCAAACCACCCTTTCGGGAATGGTTAAGGACGAGTCGGGCAAAGCTCTTGGCAATGTAATGGTTAGAGCCTACAATCAACATAAGAAGTTGAAGCGTTATACGCAGACGAATAGACAAGGTGAATTCCGTCTTGCCACCACCGCCCATGATTCTATCTCCAGTATCACCTTGTCGCGGTTGAGTTATGAGACTAAAACCGTCCTGCAAAAGGACTTTGGCAAACTCAAGAATATCATCTTACATGATGCTGCCATCAATATCAAGGAGGTAGTAGTAAGAAGTGTGCCAATTCACCAATCTGGCGATACATTGACCTATAACGTCAATGCCTTCAAGAAAGGAAGTGATAGAAGTATTGAAGATGTCTTGAAACGAATGCCAGGTATCAGCGTGGATAATACTGGAGGTATCTATTATCAGGGAGAACGCATCAGCAAGTTTTATATCGAGAACATGGACATGCTGTCGGGCAACTATACCTTGGCTACCAAGAATATCCGCCCTGACGACGTGGCTGCGGTGAATGTCTACGAAAACCACCAACCCATAAGAGCCTTGAAGAATGTCTCCTTCTCCGACAAGGCAGCACTCAACCTGAAAATCAAGAACAACCGCAAGCTGAAGCCTATCGGCTATCTTCAGCAAGGACTGGGCTATGATGACCAGACGCTGTGGAAAAGCGATGTCTTCGCCATGCAAATCAACAAAAAAACGCAACAGCTCTTGTCGCTCAAGGCTAATGACACGGGCTTGACTTATAATACGTCGCAGTCTTTCGGACTCGACCAAGTTTCTGATTTCTCATCGTTTACATGGGATGGAATCAGTCTTTCTGCACAAGACATACCAAGCATATCTTTGAGCCGATACGTAGACAACAAGTCGGGCGAAGGCGCACTCAACTCTCTCTTCAAGCTGAAGGACAAACGAACGCTTACTCTCAATTTGCGCTATGCTGGTGATGACCTGCACTACCAAAACCAGAAAAAATCCAGTATCTTTGTGGATGACAACCAGTATCAAGACTTCTCTGAGAAGGTACAGGCGGCAGTATATTCTAATTCTTTGATGGGAAAGATAAAACTGGAGAACAATACGGAGAAAGTATATTTCCTGGATGACTTTACCTTCAACTCCAAGTTCTATCACAAGCATTTTGGGCTTGAGGACAACTTTGATGGCGCACAAAAGCAAAAATCAGCCAATTATCAGATAACCAACCAGTTTAGCTCCATTTACCATATTGGCAAGAAAGTGTTTCAGTTGCAAAGCAATATCAAGTTCTCCAACACTCCTGTCAATCGTCTCCAAGCGATTCCTACCGACAAGAGTTGGGAGATGTGGCAAAGCCTCAACGAGACTGCCTTTCAGACCGACGAGCATACCTCTTTCGGATGGCAACTCGGCAGACTCGTACAAATGGGCGTCAAGGTAAACTTCGAGTCTTATTACAATAAGATTCGTTTGTCCCGACTTCGTTCCGAGGAGAAGCTAGCCAACACTTTTCAGGGCTATATACTCAATACAAGCGTGGAGCCTTACTTCCTGATGGCTTGGAACCGGCTGACCTGGGAGGTGAGAGTTCCGTTGTCTCTGCTCAACATGCATTTCGAGAATGTGGGAGAGGACAAGGATTTTCGTCATGATGACACCTATGCCAATGTCAACACCACCCTCGCATGGAAAGTGACTAAGGGACTGAAGTTTAGGTTGAGAGGAGGTTCCCGATGCAATTTCGGTGACATATCCAACTTTGTTACTTCACCGATATTCTATACTTACAAGGATGCGACGACCAAGGGCACTGGTAGCTTGACCAATCGAAACTCTCTCTTTGCAAGCGGCCATCTCGACTTCCACAATACAATGGATGGGGTCTTTGCTTCGCTCATGGGCTTGATAACTCGCTCGCAAACCAACTCGATGAGCCAAACGAGCGTATCGGATGGGGATATCTACAACAAGGTGTCCAAGAAGAAAAATACCATGCTCGACAAGTCGCTCACTCTCAATGCCAGCAAGAATTTCCGTAGCACGGATACGTCTATCTCGCTGATGGCAAGTTTGGGAAATTACCATACTAATATTCTGTCGAAAGACAATGTGCTTAAACTCGTAAATGATCGTTATCTGGTAAATACCCGATTGGAACAGGCGTTTTGGAGCGACAAGCTGAACTTGTCTTTGGAGTACTCTTATTACCAAATGCAAAATAGAGTGAAGGACTTGGGGACTACGATGCGAGAGCACCAAGGTAGCTTTGGGCTTTCTTTCTTCTTGGTAGAGGACTTGGAGTTGTTCGGCGATGTCAGCATGAACTGGCTCAAGGACGCAGACCATCAGGAGCATGAGAGCGATGCCAATGCTGGCATCCGATATAAAAAGAAGAGCATAGAGTTGGAGTTGCTAGCCCAAAACTTGACAAATCAAAGGGTTTATGTGGTCAATAAGCAGATAAAGGAGAGCAATTATCGATACATTTATCAGTTGCGTCCTATCGGATGCACTTTCAGCGTAAAATATAATTTCTAATAATCCAATAAGGATGGTGACTTACTCGTCATCATCCTTATTGTTATCGGCTACGATTTGCGGACCTCTTACCTTCTTCTTCTCACTTTATAGAGACATTATTTTGTAGTTTCTTTATTTTTTCGTACTTTTGCAAAAAAAGAGAGGAATGAAAGAAAAGGTCATATATTTGTTGTTAATCCTCCTGATTCTTACATCTTGTGCAGGAAACAGGAAGTATGATGATTTGATGAAGCGGGCAGATAGCATCATGAATGTTAATGACGACTCCGCGAAGGTTGCCATCCGGATGCTTGATGGGGTCAAGTCTCAATTGTCCGAGTTTACCAAAAAGCAGAGAATGCGATATGAATTGTTGCGTCATAAGGCGATGAACAAGGCTTGCATCACGTTCACATCTGATAGCGTGATGAAGGAGGTCGTGGATTATTATGATAACCATGGCTCAGCTAACGAGCGAATGCTTGCCAACTATGTGTTGGGCTGCGTGTATCGGGATATGCATGAGGCACCAATGGCATTGGAGTATTATAATAAAGCGACGGAGCAAGCCGATACCACTGCCGCAGATTGTGACTATGGCACGCTTTATAGAGTATACAGCCAGATGGGTTTTCTCTTTAGTAAGCAATATTTACTTTATCAAGAGTTGAATGCTTTTGATAAGGCGGAGAAGTATGCCTATTTGGCAAAGGACACATTCAATGCTATCGTAAATTACCAAAATCAAGGAGAAGTCTATGATTTTTTAGGAAAAAAAGATTCGGTTATTGCTATAAATTTACAGGCAGCGAAGTTGTTTAAAAAACATGGCAACGATTACGCAGCAGCCATTGCTTTTGGATGTAATTACAAATATTATATTGAAAAGAAAGATTTTATTAATGCAAAGAAAGCTTTTGAGGCTTACAACTCTACAGGATATGAAGGCAATTCTAATTATGAAGATGCCAAAGCTTACGTGTTGTGTCTAAAAGGAACATACTATATGTTTACTGGTCAGTTAGATTCTGCTTGTTATATTTTACAGCAGAGTCTTAAGTTTTGCAAGTCATTTAGCAATAAAGCTGCAACAACAAAAGCATTGGCTCATTATTATGCAAAAGTTAACCAACCATCCTTGGCTATGAAGTATGCTTTGCAAAGTTCTGAGTATAATGACTCTGACTTGATAGAAGCTAGAAAAACTCAGTTACAGCAAGTTCAAGCCATGTACGATTATGGTAGAAATCAAG
>NZ_VZCB01000007.1 GCF_009494395.1 Segatella copri
GCTGGAGCTGGTTCCGGTTCTACTGGCTTCTCCTTCTTGGTAGCACTCTTGCCCAGGTTGATGCGAAGACCAGCCAAAGCATTGAAATACCAGTCAGGGTTACCTGCCTTCTTTGAGTTGTACTTGTCAGAAGTGATATTGGCATTACCCTCCAACATCAGGCTGACAGACTTGCTTACCTTGAAAGCCAACTCAAGACCGGCACGACCATAAGGGCGAACCTTGGTACCATCCCAGAGATACTCCAGGTTGTAGGCATTCATATTCTTCATGGTTGCAGCCAACTCATTCACCTCGTCGTTACCCCAGGCGATGTTGGCACCTGCACCAGCGAAGGCAGTAACGTTCAACACACGGTTAGGGTTCCAACCGCAGAAGAGGTTGCTGAGGTTGAACATGAAGTCCAGACCAGGAGCTACATACTTATATTTATACTGAGCGTTGTAAGGAGTCTCGCCCTTCTGAGCGCGGAAACCAGCCCAGCCGCCCTTGCTCTGCCAACCGTTAGCCTGCAAGCGCATGCCAAAGACAGGAGAAAACTGGTAGCCCAAGCCCAACTGTACGTTAGGAGAGAGCAAATCACCAAACTTAGCTTCACCAAGTGTGTACTGAGCACCACCCTGGAGGTCCAGGAAGAAATGCTTGTTGAATGTATACTCATCACCGTTCTGGTCGGTGTAAGTAGCCTGTGCCATAGCAGATGTTGTGCCGAGGGCAAGCAGGGAAGCAGCGAATAAAGATTTCATTGTATTCATAATCATTTCCTTTATTAATTAATAAAAAGTGATAACTACCTTATTTATTTTTCTTAGGCTGGTGCTTTTTTGCAAACTCAACACCTTCCTCCAATTCCTTCACCTCTTCCTTGGTCATTGGAGCAGTCTCCAACTTCTTGTTAGGATCGTAGACAGCATCAACAACATGTCCTTTCTTTGGAATCAGCTTGATGAGTACTGCTTTTACCGGATCGTCAGAAAGAGAACCGATGTAGTGAACCACTGCAGAGTCGCCAGCCATTACAAAGCCATTATCATAAGTGGCTTGCTTGATATCGAAAGTAACCCTATGGTCATCGATAACACTTACAAAGGTCGTATCAGTCATACTCTGTATGCTAACCTTTGTAGATTTAATCTCATCACTGCAAGCATTAAATGCAAGCAAGGCGACAAAACATACAATAATTACTGATAATATTTTCTTCATATTCTGAAAATAAAGGGGGCGTCCATTTTATGAACGCCCCCAATGAATAGTATCTTATTTACATTGTGGAGCTTCTTTCAACTCCTTTCTTGTAAATCTTGTCTTTAATTAGTGCTTTCTTGCAGTAACTTCTGGCATCTTGATTACGAATGGCAACTGGATAGCCTTGAGGTTACCGAAGCAGTCACGAACAGTGAAGTGAATCAAACCACCCTTAACATTAGAAGGAATTGTGGTCTGGTTACTCTGAGTCAATACAATATTGCCATTAGTAAATTCTGCAGTGAAGTAAGGGTTAATCTGCTTACCGTCTGTACTTGTTGTCCAAACTGTACCGTATTTACCCTTAACAAGAGCAATTACACCATTGGTGAAGAATGTCTTCAAGTCAGTGCCCTTAACTGTACCAGCTACTGAAGAAGGAATTACCTTGAGATCAGCAACCTTAGCATCAACCTTAGACAAATTCAATGTAGTAGCTGTTGCTGTCTGACTCCATGTTACAACGTTTGCAGGAGCAATGTAACTAACTTTTACATTGCCTTTATTATCCTTAACCTCAGCTCTACCAGTCCAATTATCACCACCATTAGCAGCAACGTCGAATGTCTTCATCCAAGAGCAGTAAACAATCTTCTCAGAAGATGGAGATGGCTGAGTGTAATCAACATTCTGATACTCCTTCTCGCCATTAGCATTCTCAACTAACTGCTTAGAGATATTCTTGTAAACGAAATCAGCTGTGATTGTACGCTCAGTCTTGTTATCAACCAAGTTAGCACCACCATTATTAACGTTCAAGATGTACTGCTCTGCACCAGAAATAGTAGCCTTAGCATCTGTCAAGACAAACTTGTTATTATTATTATCCCAATTGTAAGTACCGTTAGCAACCTTGAAGTTGAATACGCCCTCACCAAAGAGGTCAAAACCATTCCAAGCAGTAGCATTATTGTTGATAATCAGAATGTTTCTAAAGTCAAACTTACCACTCTTGTTAATATAATTACCCTCAGCGTCAGCTGCAACAGTATAATCATTGGTTGGAATGATGTACTCGAACTTGTCGAAACCATCACGATAACCGAATGTAGGAGCCTCAGTTGGCATTACCTTCTTAAATGAAGCTGTAACTGTACCTACTTCTGCTGTAGCACCAGAAATATTCTTCTTCAAAGTTGTAGAAACGGTATATGTTTCATCATCGATGAACTTGTTAGGCTGAGTCAATACGAACTGAACGAACTTAACATCCTTGTTCAACTCAGAAACTTCTGTACCATCTGCCTTAAAGTACTTAACTGTGAACTCTGTTGGCTTCTTGTGATCCTTATCCTCAGCTGTAACAACCCAAGCGTCATTTGCATCGAAATCGTACTTGCTGAAATCAACAGCTACCTTAGGTGAAACGAACTTTGGCTGAGCTGTACTTGCTGTAGCCTTGTCGAGTGAAACGGTAGTTGCAGGGATAGTCATATCAACCTTAGCATCACCTACTGCTACATAGAATGCACGTCCATCAGGGTCGGTCAATGTACCATCGTAGTTAACAGCGTAAACACGGAAACCGATTACATCGCCCTTAACATTACCCAAATCCTGGATCTTAATAGTACCCTTGTTACCAGTGAACAACTTAGCTGGCTGGTATGTTGTACCGTTCTTCTTGTAACCAACGTTCTCATAAGAGTATGAGTTCCAAGCATTAAGCTCAGAAGGAGCAGACTCAAGAGCGAACTTCTCATCGAGAGTTACATAGAAGCCCTTAACACCGAAGTCCTTTGGTGAAGGATTTGCCTTTGTGAAGTCAATAACGATGTCGCCACCCTTCTCTACAGCCAGGATATTCTCCCAATGACGATTATCCTGTCCATGATAACGGCTTGCAGCATTTGCCTTATCGCCCTCAGTGATTACAGTAGTAGAAGGCTTATCATTATTCGTCCAAACCAATTCCTGAACACCTCTTGTTGAAGTGCCATCTTCACACATGTAATAACGGTTGTGGATATCATTAATTGAAGTACCGTTTACTGTGAAGTCGTAAGCGTGAATAGCCTTCTCTGTAGCCAATGTTACGCCATACTCTGAAGTAACGCGACGATCCTTAGTCTCATCAGTTGTGTAGGTATTCTTAACAGCAACAGAGTAGAGGATATTCTTATCGGCATTATTTTTCTTAACCGCAGCAGCAGCCTTGAATGCATCGCCAAGATCCTTAGCCTTGAACTTAACTACCCAAAGACCAGTGTTTACATCACCAGTAGCACGAGAAGTAAGCAATCCATCATATCTGTGAGCGCCAGTAACCTCGATAAGGTCATTAAGCTCCTTGCCCTGAGAGTTCAGAAGTGAAACATTGCTTGTTGTCAACTCTGCATCAACAGGAGAAACACGAACCAACAAGCTATCCTCACCTACGAAGTACTTACCCTTCTCGAATTTGAACTGAGCATCAGCAACACCTTCACCAGGGAATACATTATCCAGCTCTTCAGCCTGAACGAAGTTCAACTTCTGATCGAAACCAGCATAAATTGGATCATATATGTTGTTTTTAGCGAAATCGTAGAGCTGAACGTCAGTTACCATTGTAGAGTACTGACCGATGATGTCCTTCAACTTGTTCTCGATGTTGTCAATCTTAAGCTTGAGATTAGTGAGCTTATCGCCACTCTCATCACTCTTCAATGCAGCTTCAATAACAGACAGACGTCCGTCGAGACCAGCAAGACCTGTATTCTTTGCTGTCAACTGACCATTGATAGCCTCGATAGCTGCTGCTACTGTATTCTTCTCATCGAAACCTGTACCGAGAGTCTTGAGTGCGTTCTCGATAGCAGTCTTGTTAGCAATAGCCTTAGCCAAAGCATCGTCAGCAGTACCCTGAGCAGTTTCAACATCTGACTTCAATGCATAGTCTTCCAAAGTCTTAAGAATATCAGCCTTTGCATCTGCTGCATCCTTTACTGCCTGGTCAGCTTTACCCTGAGCAGTTTCAATCAAAGCCTTCAAGTCTTTGATATCCTTTTCCTGGAGAGCCTTGATTGCAGCATTTACAATCTCATTAGCCTCCTTGGTAACGCTCTCGTTGGTTGCATAACCTGCCAAGATGTCCTTAACCTGATCAAGAGTAGCCTTGCTGTCAGCTGTTTTCTTAACATCATTCAACTTTGTTTCAAGTGAGCTGATGCCATTCTGGTTAGAATTAATCAAAGCCTGGAGCTCAGATACCTTCTGTGAAAGCTGATCGGCAGTAGCAAGCTTGTCGATCTGACCTTGCAAGTTGCTGATGTCGTCATCATAATCCTTACAAGAAGTAAATGTACTCATGGATGCCACTGTAAGTGTTCCCATAAGCAGCGCGCTTAAATACTTTCTTTTCATACGATAAAATTTAATTAAAAATATTAATTGTTAACTTTAAGTTCTATGCTTGTTCTTA
>NZ_VZCB01000040.1 GCF_009494395.1 Segatella copri
GAGGAGGGAGCGAGGTTATGTTTTGGGAACCCCAAAACTCCTCGCTCCACCATGAGGGTGGAGAATTTTTGCTCCCGATGGTCGCAGAAAATGAGTATACCAACTGCAATTACTGCCATTATATGCTAAACTTTGTTATATATCTATATAATTGTGTTAATAATATTCTTTTTCTTTGGCAGTTAAAGAAAAGCATCCTATCTTTATAAGCAAAACAATTAATTTAAATTGAAACAAAATTAAATAGTCATGCGTATGAAAAAGTTGATTTTTATGTTTCTTGCTATTCTTCTTTGTGGAATAGTTCAAGCTCAGACTTCTGAGATTATTTTAAACAACGGAAAAGTTGTGAAAGGAAAAATTAAAAGTTTGTCTTTTAATGTAGATAATACTCACGAAGTTAGAATAAAGAATGAAGTGAGTGGTGAGAACTTCGACTATACTTCTGCTGATGTAAAAGAAATAAAATTCTATGGTAAAAAGGCAAAAGAAGTAACAAATTGGATTCCTCTGTATGCCCAGATGGGATTGGGAATGTCTTATAAGAAAGCCCCCAAGCTCTACAAAAATCCCGTATTTCTCCATCCTGTTTATAAGGGGAAAAACATTTCAGCGTATGTTCACTACATAAGAACAAATACTCATGTGAAATCGGGCAGTATTTACGGATTTGGCCTTATGTTTTATTACAAATCCAAGGACGAGGACTTTGCGAGAAGCTATTATTTGATGGATAATAGTATTGCAGGAATTGGTCAAAAGACTGTGCTAAAAATGTATTTTAAAGGTTATCCTCAGATAAAGGAAATACTCAAAGGTCTAAGTATGAAAGAGATTCGTAAAGACCCTACTATATTAGTCAGAAAACTTGATGAAGTTTTGGAATAACTTCCTTGATTATGATTTATGACAAAGTTTTTGTAATCAAATTTTTGTAGTGTTAAAAATATCTATCGAAACATTAAATAAACGTACATATGAAAAAGTTACTTTTTATCATCTTCCTAATGGTATTCTCGTTTGCGATAACAGCAAACGCCAAGAAACCCAAAGTCGTATGGCCTAAGGCAGTGCTAACTCTTAAAGATGGTACTGTACTTAACGGCTATTTGCAGAACGACATCCACTTTATGAAGAAAAACATCTATTTCAGTGAAACACAAAATGGTAAGGATGTAAAATACAAAATCGTAGACATTAAATCCCTTGAGGTGGATAATGCTCTCCAGGATGGCAAGAAACGCATTTTCATCCTTATAGATGACGACCCTAAATTTCCATTTTTGGCAACTGAAGTTTTCAAGGGAAAACATGTCACTGGCTATATGGAACCATTTGCTTTTGACAATTCCACCCACAGCAGGTCGTTTACTGGTATATGGACAAATATTACCGTTTATTTAGACTGTAGGGCATATCACTATATGGTTGATAGCGGCAAGCATGTTTACTATTGGATGTTATTTGAGGATAAAAAAATTAATTCCAAAAGAGAAAAATACTCTCAAAAGAAACTGTTGAAAAAGATAAAGGATAAATTCAAGGACTATCCTGCCGTCGCTGAAGAAGTGGAAAAGAGAGGACTCACTGCTGAGCAAATCCACGAGGACCCTACCATTCTTCTTGAAATTCTTGACAAGAGTCTGCAATAATCTTTTGTCTTTTCCCCCATACCAATGCTTCCGTACTCCCGCAGTATGGAAGCATTTTTCAATTTATTCCTCCCCACAGGTTGGCGGTTCATTCTCTGTAGGTCTCAGATGTTCTTGTTACTACTCAGCCCCTAAAAATGAATTTCAAGTACTCATTTGACACAATAGCCTATTTTGTAGCATAAATATAGCCAAAATCATCAATATTTTGCGGATTTGACACACCCAAGGGGTGTTGAGTAGTTACGTATATGGCAGCAACTGAAAATAAAATCTAAAAAATGGATATGATTTTCATCAATCCACATAAATGTTGTACCTTTGTCACCGAAAAGAGTTGTTTGACAAGTAATGCAAACTTATGTATAATACAGAAGTTAAAACTATTACCAAGTCATTACCTCTATTGAGGTGAAACACTTGTAAATCGCTCATTTTTAGCTATTCGGCATATTTTAGCAGAATTTTCGGGAAAAACATCTTGATTGCAGGCATTACCAACGATTGCGTCCGACCATAAGCATACCATGCTGGATAATCCCCAACCTTTCCTTTATCTCGTTTATCCAATGTTTCCCTTTGAGATTGCAGATATGAATACGCACAAGGATATTTTGCTTGTATAACCTCCTCTTTAATCAAAACAGCCTTACCACTCTTGTCAATCACATAAGGAAATATAGCCTTATGAACAAGATCAACAAGAGCCTTTTCTGAATTCAATTTATTAGAATTCACTATGTCTTTACAGAGAGTCTTCTCTATAGGATAGCTCACGTCTTCTTTTTCTAGATAATAATACTTATCATCTTCCTTGTTGGGCAAGAATATATAAGTCTTATTACTCAATGTCGCAATACCATGGCGAGTTTGGCAAAACTCAAACAAAGGTGTGCCTACCTTCCAAGAAAAAGCATCTTGTCCATCTTTATGAGTGTACATAATAGCTTTACTTCCAAGCCTATTCAACGCAAACCTACCAATGCCTTTCGCACCAGACTTGATACGTCCATTGGCTGTTTCTATATTCTGCTGCTTGTTGTCAGTACCAATCTGCATCAAGCAATCATTAATAGTCGGAATATCCATACCACCTCCAAAGTCTATGATATAGATATCTGAAAAATGCTAATTTTCCCCATCAAAAAGGATGTAACAACTTGGCGAATCAGCATCATAAGCATTCTTCACCAATTCGATAATTGCTCCTTCGGGATTAGAAAAGTTCTCTGCTCCTATGTATGAGCATAGCTGTTCTAGCCGAAGCTGTAAATGGAATTTTCATATCTAGTTATAATTTTATTAATTAGAAGTTATCTGTTTGCTAATCACGAGACACATAAATATGCAACATATCATACCTCATTCTGGTAATTCATAAGAAGCTTCCTCATTACCTTTACTAACATTATTGTTATCATTTCTATAATCAGCAGAAAATCTATAACACAAAAGTTCTAATACTCTAACAGGTTTACATGCGAAAGAAAGGTAATCCAACAGCTTATTTACTAGCACTGTCTCAACATTATCTTGTGATTTATCAGCAGAAAAGAAGACTTCTTTATATACTCCATCATATCTAAAATCACACAAGTCCTTATTTTTGCTTCGTATTGCTTTCTTCGTATTTTGATAAGCAACATACTCTTCAGTTAACCGAACATCCAAGTACTTGACATAAACAGTCGAATACAACCAATTTATAACAATACGCATCACTATGGGAACAAGAAACACCAAAATTACCAATATTCTTGCCAAGAATGTAATAGATACATTTTCAGAAATAGCAAAGTCTTTCATGCTCAAAATTTTCAGAGAAGCGTTAGAAGTCAAATATAGCCAAACAAATGCAGCTATCACTGCAAATATGTACCTAAACCAGACTTCCCACCATCTTTTCCATTCAAAAGCCCCTATAATATATAATCCAAAAACCATTGCCATATCCATTAATATAACAAAACAACATATACATTGATTCGTCTCTGACAGCAATCCTTCAAAGGCAAAATATATCAAAAGAGAAACACAGAGCATAAGATAAAAAGCCCCTTCTCTTCTTGCGCTTGTATCAATCTCAACAGACCTATTTTTTATTACATTTAGAAGTTCTTGCTGCTTTGGCGTACTCAAAGCGAAATCAAATTTTTTCAAGGCATTTTCCACAACAGCAAAGACATCCGGAGTCCAAAAGCGATTGAACATCATATTATCTATAGCAATTGTCACATAAAGAGCAGAGAAGAATTGTACTATAGTATTCAAATCACTTAACATAACTTACTTTTAAAAAGTTGTTCTATTATTTTTTGTGTTTCTTCATTGACGGTATATTCATATACACCTTCTACATTTTTATTACCATCAGAAGTTATCTTAGCCTGATAAGAAGGATAATCATTACCTTTAGATTCATTATTTTTCCAATTTAGAGGTCTTAGATTTTTCACATCATCTATCAAGGAAACATCACTTATGCTTTCTGACAATTTTGACTTAGGATAAATATGATCAATTTCCCAACCAAAAGGGGAAGTTCTATCTCCATACTTTTCTCTAATCATCCATGCCCCACAAGCATCCTTTCTATAACATTTTTCATTGTAGCCTTTAACTACTTGACCTTTATTCCATATCACATCAAGTCGTTCCTTATCATTTTTTTCCATATTTCCTTATTTTGTAAACCACCAATACAGCGTGCCCACTATTTATCAGAGGGTTAGCTGTACCTGGATTTTTAAAAAAAGTTTCGATTTTTTATTCTTTAACTTTAGGCAGCATGCTGAGGGAGCTCAGCGTCCTTGCCATCATAAGCGTCCAAAAATGTCACAACACCCCTATTTGCGTTGTAAGTATCCGCTCAACTCCGTATTGCAAATCTCAAAATAATGTTGTACCTTTGCACGGCGGCATCATTTTTCTAATTTTGCTT
>NZ_VZCB01000032.1 GCF_009494395.1 Segatella copri
TCTTCTCACCCAGTGGAAAAACAGGCTTGCTGTCGTCCGTGGTATTGTAGAGCGAAAGAATCTTCTCGGCTATCGGATGGAGTGGCACGAAGAACTCCACGCCTGTCTTCTCTCTTTCCTTGCGGATGAACTTCCTACCCTCGGAGTTCTCACTGATATGGTGAGGGTACAGTTTCTTTACATCTATATAGGATAAGGAGGTGAGCGAGGCAAAAATGAAACATCTGCGTGCAAGCTCCGTTCGCTCGTCAGCCATCGGGGTAGAGAGCATCTTGATGAAGTCTGCCTTGCTGATATGGGTCATCTTCGGGGCTGCCTTCTTCTCATACCCTATCTTGGCTATGGGATTGAAGCGGATAATGCTCCTGTCCACTGCCTTGTACATCAACATGTTCAGCCAGAGAAGGCAATGGTTCACGTAGCTGTCGATGCGTCCCTGGTCTCGTTTCAGGAATAGCTTGTATTCCTCCCCGAAATTCTCGTCTATGTCCTCAAAGGCTATGTCTTCCTTATCTAAAGTATGAACAAAGTCCCTCAGGTTCTTCTGCCATGTTCGCTTGTGCAGAAAGGTTTGTCTGGCTTTTGAGGTTCGATACCATTCCACGATGGTATCACCAAAGTTCAGCAAGAACCTTCCTGTCGTGTCCTTGTCCTTCAACACAGCCTTCAGCATTTCCACGGTGATGATGCCATTGGTAGTAAGAAGTGAGTTGTATTTATCCTTGACCTCAGCAAGGAAACTTGCCAATCGTCCGCTGTCCCTTGCGTTCCGTACCTCTCCCTTCTTGGCGTTCCACTCCTGTGGGGTACAGGATATGCCTGTGGAAATGGCTGCACTTTTGCCGTCAACGGTGATGCGGCAAAGTATGTTGGCTGTTCCGTCTGCCTTCACCTTCTGTCTGTTGATGTAAGGCAAAATTGAAAATGTACTTCTGCTCATAGTTGTTGTCCTTATAATATAATAATGTGGTTGAACTGTAAAAAGAAAAGTTGAAAGCCTTGTTCATAATGCGAGAATAAAGTCCTTCTCGGTTGCAGCGATGAACTTGTCCATGTCCTCAAACAGCTTCTTTTGGGTTACTCTCGCATACCGCTGCGTCATCTTCACATCCTTGTGACCGAGCATCTTGCAGATGGTCTCCATCGGCACACCAGCCTCCAGCGTAATGAGGCTGGCGAACGAGTGTCGTGAGACATGCACAATTTAAGCAAAAGCAACGGAAAGTGAATATGAGAGGAATGAACTGCAAGTGGTTGAGAATGAGCAATATTTCATAATTCTGCCAATTGGCTGCAAAGCAAAGCCGAGCAGGATATTGAGTTATTTCAGTTACCAAACCGTTAGCGGTCAGTTACCGAAACCAACACTGCTAACGAGGTGAAAAACAAATAGTTTGTCACCAGTGTTTGTTGCACTGTTCTGCACAACTTTCAATGACGGAGAATGCTTACTGATTGATTATTTTTGCAAACTAAAAAAGTAAGCAGATGAAAGTTGAAAAATTCAAGGTGTTGCTCTACCTAAAAAAGAGCGGATTGGACAAGAACGGTAAGGCTCCCATCATGGGACGCATCACCCTCAACCGAACAATGGCGCAGTTCGGTTGCAAGTTGTCATGTACGCCAAAGTTATGGAATCCACGTGAGAGCAGACTTGACGGCAAGAGCAAGGAGGCTGTGGAAGTGAACGCCAAGATTGACAAGCTGTTGCTGGCAATAAACTTAGCCTACGAGTCACTTGTGGAGCGCAAGACGGATTTTGACGCAAAGGCGATAAAGGATCTGTTTCAATGCAGTGCAGACACTCAGATGACCTTGTTGAAGCAGCTTGACGCCATCATTGCGGACATTGAGTCAAGAATCGGCATCGACTATAAGAAAGGCACGCTTTCAAACTACCAGTACACTCGCCTGACATTGGTATTGTTCGTCAAAAAGCGTTATGGAACTGACGATGTGGCATTCGGTGAGCTTGACGAGCAGTTTATCCGTGAGTACATGGACTTTTGCTTGGACCAGAGAGGTCTTGCACTTGATACAGTCCGCCACTATCTCGCCATCTTGAAGAAGACCTGCCGAATAGCTTTCAAGGCAGGACACTCCGAGCGTTATCATTTTATGCACTTCAAGCTACCTCAAAAGAAAGAGAATCCACCAAAGGCATTGACACGTGAGGACTTCCTGAAAATTCGTGACCTCGAAATACCAGAGCGAAGAAAATCGTTGGCTTTGACCCGTGACCTTTTTCTTTTCGCCTGCTATACAGGCACGGCTTATGCCGATACTGTTTCTATCACGGAAGAAAACCTCTTTCGTGATGAGGAGGGCAGCCTTTGGCTGAAATACCATAGAAAGAAGAACAAGATGCTTGCACGTGTGAAGTTGCTGCCAGAGGCGCTTGCCATGTTGGAGAAATACAAAGACCCGACAAGACCTACTCTTTTACCGCCACAGGAATTTCGAGTACTGAGAGGTAACATGAAAAGTCTCCGAGTACTATCTGGCATAAGTATGGATTTGGTCTATCATGTTGGACGGCACAGTTTCGCATCGCTCGTTACGCTCGAAGAAGGTGTTCCGATAGAGACTATCAGCAGAATGCTTGGTCACAGCAACATTCAGACCACGCAAATCTATGCACGTGTCACCCCGAAAAAGCTATTTGAGGATATGGACAAGTTCATCGAAGCCAACAAGGACTTCAAGTTTGTCCTGTAATATTTTCACAAAATAAGAAAGGAACATAACAATGAGAAGTACATACAAGCAGTTTTATTATATCAACCGTGGCAGAGTAAAGGCAGACGGAACCACATCTATATTTTGCCGTATCACGATTGACGGCAAAGTGTCAGCCATAGCAACAGGTCTTTACTGTGCTCCCGAAGAATGGGACACGAAAAAAGGTGAAGCCAAGAATGCAAGAGTGAACGGACAACTGCAAGCGTTCAGACAAAGAATTGACGAAGCCTACGAGCAGGCAACAAAGGAAAAGGGCATCGTTACCGCCGAGATTCTGAAGAATGTTATTGTTGATGCAAATACTATCCCGATGACATTGCTTGCCACTGGCGAGGAGGAGCGTGAACGCCTTAGGCTGCGCTCCATCCGTATTAACTCAACATCTTCTTATCGCCAATCTAAGACATCGCAGCTCAACTTGCGAGAGTTCATCGGGTTACGAGGAATGAATGACATTGCATTTGAAGATTTGACTGAGGAATTTGGCAAATCTTATAAGTTGTTCTTGATTGGCAAAGGGTATAGTGCATCCAATACGAACCATAATCTCTGTTGGCTGCAACGCTTGGTTTATATCGCTGTTGACAGAGGTTTGCTGAAATTCAATCCATTGGAAGATGTCGGATATGAAAAGAAAGGCTCACCAAAGCGTAGACATATATCCAGAAATGACTTGCTGCTCATTATGGAGACTCCTATGGAGGATAAGGCTTTGGAGTTGGCACGCAGAATGTTTGTTTTCTCCAGCCTTACAGGTTTGGCTTATGTCGATTTACGTAACCTGTATCCACACCATATCGGGATGACGGCAGACGGTAGAAAATACATCCGTGAGAAAAGAGCAAAGACCAACAACGAAGCGTTCATTCCCTTGCATCCGATAGCTGAACAAATAATGTCGCTATACAATACAGCGGATGATAGCAAACCTGTTTTCCCTCTTTCTTCACGTGATTCCATGTGGTTTGAATTTCATTCACTCGGTGTGGCTTTAGGTATAAATGAGAACCTTACCGCACATGTTGCAAGACATACATTCGGAGTAAACATGGTTACTTCGGGCATATCAATGGAAAGCGTTGCCAAGATGATGGGACATTCCAATCTGCGAAGCACCCAAATCTATGCCGTTATCACCGATAACAAGATTTCCATAGACATGGACAAACTGATGCAACGCAGAAAAACAAAAGAAACTGACCAAAAGAGAAATAAGGAGGACGAAAAATGAACAGAGGTGTTATAACTATCAGCGAGAGCGGAACGGTATCCATGCCGACCGATACTGTATGGATGACCATGCAGGAGATTGCCGACATGTATAATGTGTTCGGCTGCTATGTGCGCAAGGCTATCAAGGCTGTATTCAAGGACGGCATTCTGAAAGAGCAGGGTGTACGCCGTCATGTCAGGAAGAACGACCGCATCAGCTATGATGTGTATAGCCTTGAACTCGTCATTGCGGTAGCCTTCCGTATTGACAGCATTGAGAGCAGAGCCTTTCGGGAGTTCATCATGCAGTCCGTCATCGGCAGACAGACAAGCCGCACTAAACTGGTCTGTATCTTTACAGAGAATGCAATGGCATAGACCTGCCATAAAGCAACGTTCCTTGGAGGCTTTGCGCCTCCAGCCACTTGGGCGAACCACCGCAGTGTGTTTTAGCATGGTATTAGATTTATACAGGTAACACAAATGATACCCGGCAAACACGAACAACTCGGTATAGCCAATAAAACGAGGCGACAACCTATAACAACCACGCTCGGTAAGTTATACGTTGTCGCCTTGTTCATTTCACCCCACTCATCAAG
>NZ_VZCB01000038.1 GCF_009494395.1 Segatella copri
CTCCAATTGTAGTTACCCTATGCGAGGGAAATCATTTTCGTTTTATAGAGGAAAGATACGAAGATTTTCTGTATCTACCAATTTTTTGCATGTGATAAGGAGCGATTTTCAGCAACTTACGATTTGAAACTTAGTTAAAGAAATCAAACTCTATGTTTTGTGGGGCGCATCTCTATGTTTTGCGGTATGGAAAACTATGTTTTGCCATATAAATCAGCATATTACAAAGTAATACCTGTTTCGGGAAACGTATTCAGTATTCAGTTATTCAGTTTTTTTCGCTGTTGTTACCATTCTCTGTATAGATAGTATATTATATATATATAAATATATATATATATAATATAAAATAATTACTTACAATTTATAACTACAAAAAGGCTTACTATCGCGAAAAAAACTGAATAACTGAATACTGAATAACCTTTTAGGTACCATTCGCCCTGGTTATAATGGCAATCACCAAGTGTCTATTCTTTACGGACAAGACTCCTTTAAATGAATTGTTTAACAAAGCTGTTCCAACAGATATGTGAGCCTATTACTTTGAAAACATATCCTTAATTATTTATAAAACTTTTGGCTAACCCATCTTATAATGAAGTTTTTTCCTTATATTTGCATATTATAATTGGGATTAAGGCAATGACAAAGAATACAATGGCTAACAAACTTCCTAGGAAGTTGATTCAAAAAATGGAAATCGTGGGCGAACAAATCAAGCTTGCCAGATTGCGCCGCAACCTGAGCATGGCTCAAGTTGCAGAAAGAGCAACATGCTCAGAAGTTACACTTTGCAAGGTGGAGAAGGGATTACCAACGGTTTCCATCGGAATCTACCTGCGTGTACTTTATGCTCTTCAACTGGATGATGACATCTTGCTCTTGGCAAAGGATGACAAGCTTGGAAGGGCATTGCAGGATATGGGATTGAAGAATCGTCAAAGAGCTACTAAAAGGGGATAGGAATGGAACGACTATTGGTTTTCGCTGATTTTAGCTGGCTCGTCAGTCCAGAACTGGTGGGTGAGCTGTGCTATGAGAAATTGCGCGGCTCTGACAGCTATGCCTTTAAGTTTAATGAGAATTGGCTTAAGGTTCATGCCGGGATCAAGCTTTCAGAGGACATCAACAACTACCCTGGCATGCAATATACCCAGCCAGGAAGTGATATTTTCGGATGCTTTTCTGATGCATTGCCAGATAGGTGGGGGCGTACCTTGCTCAAAAGAAGAGAACAGATACAGGCTGCAGAAGAGAAGAGAGCTATCAGAGCTCTTTCCTCATTCGATTACCTCATGGGTATTGATGACTTCTCCAGAATGGGTGGATTAAGGTTTAAAAGGGAAATGGAAGGTGATTATATCAATGTGTCACCATCTCTCAAGATACCTCCACTAACAGAAATCAGAGAATTGATTCATGCCAGTCAGGAAGTGGAAAAATCTGAAGAGAATGATACGCTGCCTGAGAAAAAGTGGATAGCACAGCTTATCCAACCCGGCACCTCATTAGGTGGCGCAAGACCTAAGGCTGGTGTCTTGGATGAAAAAGGCAATCTATGCATAGCTAAGTTCCCTTCGCGCAAGGATGACTATGACACAGGACTTTGGGAACACTTTTCTCATCTTCTCGCTCAAAAGGCAGGAATACAGGTTGTTCAAACCAGAGTGTTAGGGGGACTGGGAAAATATCACACACTCCTGTCCAGACGATTTGACAGAACTGATGAAGCCAAGAGAATACATTTTGCGTCATCCATGTCTCTGCTGGGATTAAAGGATGGTGATAATGCACAAGATGGGTATGGTTATCTCGATATAGTTGATTTCATCCTCCAAGGTTGCTGCAACGTAGAGAAAAACCTTCAGGAACTCTTCCGTAGGGTAGCATTCAACATCTGCATTGGAAATTCTGATGATCACTTCAGAAACCATGGTTTTCTGCTCACTCCAAAAGGATGGACGCTGTCACCCGCCTATGATATGAACCCGACTCTCTATGAATATCAGAGTCTTCTAATCAACGAATCTTCCAACAAGGCAGATATTCATGTTCTGCTTGATTCATGCGAGAGCTATATGATAAAGAAGGAGGATGCTGAAAACATCATCCAGGAGGTTCAAGCGGCTGTGAGCAAATGGGAGAAATTAGCCATTCTGCTTCAAATCCCAGGAAGAGAGATGGATATGTTTAAGGAAAGGTTCAAACTTAACCTATAATATAATGAAGTAATTATTCATATTACTTCATTATATTTTGGGTTATTTCTTTCAGTCTCTTATCTGTGATGCTCTGACTAAGGAGTCTTTCTGCATACTATAACTTACCTATTGCCCTTATATGGCGACTGGGTCGCGTTCTTGAGGTAATACGCTGGTTTAACCAAAAAAGCATGGTTTTTATCCAAAGTCTGTCTTGAACAGGTTGGCATAAGCATTGTTGTCTGAGTAAATGTTCAATACATGCTTTTGAGCTAAAAGAGCATCAAATTGCTCCATAATCGAAAAAATTCCCCCAAAGGAGTGAGTTTCTCAGATTTTATTTGTACTTTTGCCATGTCATTCAGAATTTTGTTTGTTTTTATTTGCAACACTAAGATAAGTGAAATTTCTGACATGGCAAAATCATGAGCAACTTTTTGTTGCTCAGGTGCTTATTAAAAATATTAAATTATAGTGTTGCGGTAATAAGGATTTAGAAAATTGATATGATTGAGATTAGACATATTGAAGAGAAGGACCAGCAACAGTTGGCTCATGTCATCCGTTCTGTTTTTGAGGAATATGGCGCTCCGCTGGTCAACACCGTGTATGATGACCCAAGGACGGAGCATATCTTTGATGCAATGGCTGGGAAGAATGCCGGCTATTTGGTTGTGGCTGATGATGGGGTCGTTCAGGGAGGCTGCGGCTATTATCCCACGGAGGGATTGCCGGATGGATATGCAGAACTGGTAAAGTTCTACCTGTCTCCTTTAGTTCGTGGTCAAGGCAATGGATCTGTTTTGTTCTCGCAGGCCATTGAAGGAGCCCGAAGGGCTGGTTATAGTCATCTGTATATCGAGTCATTCCCACAATTCTCAGATGCAGTAGCCATGTATGAGCGTCATGGCTTCAGGCATATTCTTCAGCGCCTTGGTGACTCGGGACATACCGCCACCACCATTTTTATGGTAAAGGAGTTGTAGATGAAACTCTAGGCTTGTTGCACCATATATGCAGCTGTGAAAGGATTCATCGCCAACAGAGACCATGTTAGGGTTTACAAGTTAACTTTTTTACAATTATGGAGAATAATGATAGAAAAAACTCCCGAAATCCTTGCCAGTTTCAAAAAGAAATCGTAACTTTGCGCTGTAGATTTTAAAACTGATGTTTATGAAGTACTTAGATCCTAAGGCAGACCTCACGTTCAAGAAGATATTCGGCAATCATCCCGCAAGACTGATCAGCCTTCTGAACGCCCTCCTGCCACTCAGCGAAGAGGAGCAGATACACGAAATCAAGTATCTGCCTACAGAACTTGTGCCCCAGCTCGAAGGGGGCAAGAATACCATTGTGGATGTTCTCTGCACCGACATCAGAGGCAGGAAGTTCTGTGTGGAAATGCAGATGGAATGGTCTGACGCATTCCAGCAGCGAGTATTGTTCAATGCATCCAAGCTCTATGTGAGTCAGGCTAAAAAGGGAGGAAAATACAGTGAACTCCAACCTGTATATTCCCTGAATCTTGTGAATGATATCTTTGCGCATGATACTCCGGATTTTATCCACAACTATCGCATCGTACATGATAAGGACAGCAATAAGGTCATTGAAGGCTTGCATTTCACCTTCATTGAGCTTCCTAAGTTCACTCCTCATTCCATCGCCGACAAGCGCATGATGGTGCTGTGGCTCCGTTTCCTGACGGAAATCAATTCCAATACGAAGGAGATTCCTTCCGACCTGCTTAATGACCCAGAGATAGGGAAAGCCGTAGAAGAACTGGAGATTTCCGGTTTCACAGATGCCGAACTCTGGGCCTACGACAAGTTCTGGGATTCCGTAAGCGTTGAAAGAACCCTCATTGATGACAGCTACCAGAAAGGCGTAGAGAAAGGTATGAACCAGCGAAGCCTTGAGATTGCCAGAAAGATGCTGGCAAAGGGTATGGATGAAGCATCGGTCATGGATATGACGGGGCTGACTGCAGAGGAAATCAAGCAGATGAAACTCTAGGCTTGTTGCGCCATATATGCAGCTGTGAAAGGATTCATCGCCAACAGAAACCATGTTAGGGTTTACAAGTTAACTTTTTTACAATTATGGAGAATAATGATAGAAAAAACTCCCGAAATCCTTGCCAGTTTCAAAAAGAAATCGTAACTTTGTGGGGTGGTATATAGCCACGTATGTGATACAAAAACGATAACATTATGATTATCAGTAAATTTACCCCCCCAGCCCGTCCGAGAACGGCCGTTTTGGGGTGTGTCACATAGGGTAGA
>NZ_VZCB01000088.1 GCF_009494395.1 Segatella copri
GAACACTTATAAATCGCTCATTTTAAGCTATTCAGCAGATTATAGAAGAATTTTTAGGAAAAATACTATTCTGTTCAATGCAAAGATGCGAAGTTGCATGTTAAACAAAATACGCTTAGTATAGCCTATTCGAAACTTGACTCAAAGTCTCCTCTTTATAACGGATTCAATGCAAAAGTGAATGAAATCATCGATAAAAATCAAGAGACTCCTGCCAAGAAGGTTAATATAAAGAGTAGTCGTACAACCCGTAAAAATGTTGCAGAGCAACAATCTGTATAGTAACAGCGTAGTTTTTTCTTGCTATACCGATTGGTTCTGTCGATTTTATTGATTAATTATAATCTTCAAATAGCCAATATTGATAATTCTTGCTTCATAAATTATCAATATTGGCTATCAAAATATAGTCTTTATTATACCCTCTTGAAAATAAGAATAACTTTTTTACGAGTTTTGATATATAAAAAAGGCGTATAACCGGTTTTTGATAATTCTTGAGAGGGAATTATCTGTGTTTTCAATCAAAATTACGCTAAAATCTGCTGAATAGCTTAAAATGAGCGATTTATGAGTGTTTCACCTCAATGGAGGTAATGATTTAGCAACGGTTCTAATTTCTGCAATATGCATACGTTTGCTTGTCAAACAACTCTTGTCGGTTGCAAAAGTACAACAAAAACTTCGGCTCGCAAAAATATAGTTTATCTTTTATGATTTATTTTCAGTTATGATTAGATAATTTCAACTGAGTTTACAAATGTACTTCGCAACTTGCCTGTTAGTTCTTGATGCGCAATTATATGTAGCTAAAATGTTAAAAATGTAGCATAAGATGGCTTTTTATCGCAAATGTTTCTTTTTTATGAAACAATATGAGTATCTTTGTCAACCAAAAAGAATAATATGGCACAAAATATCTTCCGACTTGTCTTGACAGACGAGGCACAGGACTTCATTGAGAGTTTACCCGAAGCGGTATCTTACAAGATATACTACAACATCAAGCGTGTTGCTGGAGGAGAACGCAACAAGGAACTTTTCAAGAAGTTGGAGAATTCGGAGATATGGGAATTTCGTACATTGTACAACAAAACTGCTTATCGCTTGTTTGCTTTCTGGGACAAGGACAAGGAAACTTTGGTGATTGCCACTCATGGCATCATCAAGAAAACTCAAAAGACACCAAGCAAGGAAATAGCAAAAGCAGAAGCAATAAGAAAAGAATATTTCAAAAACAAATAATTATGGCACAGATGAATCTTACCCCATTGGACGACGTGCTTGACAAGCACTTTGGAAAAGTTGGTACTCCGAAACGTGACGCTTTTGAGAGTGATGTGGATGAAGCGTTGCATGCTTACCGTTTGGGAGAAGCCATCAAGAAGGCTCGCATAGAGCAGAATTTGACCCAAGAACAACTTGGTGAGCGTATCGGTGTGAAAAGAGCGCAGATTTCCCGATTAGAGAGAGGTTATAGTATAACAATACCTACTATGCGAAGAGTATTTAAGGCTCTTGGTGTGGTAACTGCAACTATCGATTTGGGGATTGCAGGTAAAGTAGCACTATGGTAAAGATTCACAATTAAAGAAATAAGTAATGGCAACGATAGATTTTGAAAACATAGATTCTGATAGCACAGATAACAAGTATTTGGACCTCTGTAAAAAAGGAAGATATATAGAAGCAGTGAAAGTTTATAAAGATGATACTGGTTGCGGATTGGCTGAAGCAAAAGCTTATATTGACAATCTTCGTTCTGAGTATGGGATAAAACCTCAATCGTCAGGACAAGGCTGTATGGTTGCAATAAGTATCTTGATTATAGTATCATTTCTAATATTTTTGTAATATGGCACGACGATATAGAGACCCATGGGCTAAAAAATCCAAAAAGGGAATGAAGTCATTGGGAACGATGGCTAAAGTCGGTGGTGTTTTAGGTTATGCTGCATATAACAGCATAAAGAGCACAAACGCCCAAACACGCCACTTAAACCAAGCTACAAAAACCAAAAATATATCTCCAAAAGGTTGTGGCATTATTGCGATTGGTTTTATATTGGGAGCTATAATTGGCATTTGCGCTGGAAGTTTTATGGCTTTTGGAATAATCTTTTTGGGTACGGCTTTCGTAGTATCAATTATGACTATTGTATCATCTGATGATAACACAGAACAAACATCATCTTCAACTGACACAAAAGAAAAAGTCCTAATTAATTCTAATCCAAAATTTAAAGAGACTACAGATGCAATTAAAAAATCCATCATGGAAAAAGTTTGTTACGAACCAATAAATACACAATTAAATGCGTTGCCTGTGAATTTGAGAAAAGAATGCTTCTTGCAAGCATTGCTGTCTGCTTTGAATGAATACAATTTGATGTCGGAAATTCCAAATGAAACAGAAAAATATATAGATGCTCTTACTGCAAAAATGAATATTTCAGAAGATATACTTGCAAGCAAGAGCCAATATGTTGATTTTACAAAATCACTTATTGTTCAAGATATTTTGCATGGAATTACTCCACATAGAGCAACTTTGACACGAAACCCTATAAACTTTCAAAAGGATGAGATTTTGATTTGGCCTTTTGTCGGAGTTGTTTTGTATGAAGAAGTCGTTAGACGTCAATCTGTCGGGGCATCAAGAGGCATCAGTGTCCGTGTAGCAAGTGGTATATACTATCGTGTCGGAGCATTTAAAGGAGAGCCTTTAGTTACTTCAAGCCTTCAGCCAAAATATTCTGGCTCACTGATAATTACAAACAAGAATGTTTATTTTTATTCTGTTCAAAAATCAATTCGTTTACCTTATGGGAAAATATTGTCTTTTGTCCCATTTGAAGATGGTATCGGCATACAGCCAGATAGAATGAATGCAAAAACAATCTACATCAAAGGGCTTGATGGTAGATTTGCATTTAATGTTGTGTCAAATATACAAAACATAAACAATTAATAAATCCAATGAAGGGTGTCCTTATTGGCACCCTTCATTGGATTTATAGTCTAACGCCTTTACGTTGTGAAGATAAACGTAACTTTAGGGTATCCCATTGCTCCTTGAACCAGTCACCAATAGGTTGTCTATTGATATACAAAAACAGTTGGTTCGGCTTGGTAGAATCAGAAAACACCTTGATTTCCGCATTCTCCACATTGAACTTTCTTCTGTGCTCCTCGGAATAGAGTGAACCGCTAAAGTTTAACGCCTTACCTGTAAGGAGTACTCCGATTTGCTCGATGGTGAAGCCTATCTTCCTGCACAGGTCTTCCATTTGCAAGCGTGCCTCCAACATCGGAAACCAACGATTGGCTTTGCGGATGAGGTCGTTGAGCATCGTTACCTCCGTGCAGTGCTTGCTCTCTAAATTCGCAACCTCCGATTGGTGCTTCCGCTGCATCTCGTCAAGCTGTTTGCTGTGGCTGTCTTCCATTCGCTGCACCTTCTCATGGAGTTCATCTATGTATTGCTCTCGGTCTGCCACAAGCTCGCACAACTTTCGGTTGTGTTGCTCCACCTCTTTCAATTTTCCACTGCCCAAAAGAGAACCAATCTTCGACACAAGGGCTGTCTTGGCTTCCGTCTTGGCTGCCTGTAGTTTCTCCGTGTTGATTTCGTTCTTGGTCTGTTTGAGCAGTCGCTCCGCTTCCTCCACATCAGATTGCAACAGTTTCATGCAGTTTTGAAGTCTCTCCGTCTCTCGCTTGATGTTGCGGTAATACTGTGCCGTGGTGGTATGCCTCGCATCCGATCCACGGACACCTCGCTTCAAGCCATACTTGCCCATGGCTTCCGCATAACTGTCGTGATAGCCAACCATCTTGTCACAGTTGAGCACATCATCGGCACACAACCTCACGGCATTGGCTTTCTTGCGGTATGTCCGCTTGCCTTCTTCCGCTGTCTTGTTCTTCGCCTTTCTCCGCTCGCCTGTCACTATCGGAACGATGGAGGCGTGGAGGTGCGGCGTGTGCTCGTCCATGTGGAGAACCACCGAAACGACATTCTCCTTGCCGAATGTGTCCTGCAACCACTTCAAGCTGTCGTTGCACCAATCGTCAAGCTGACCATTGGCTGCGATGTTCATCATGTCCTCGTGCGTTCCAGACAGCACGGTTCTAATCACCCTCACCTGGTCATTGGTTATCTTGCGCTTGATGCCTGCCGTCTTGATGCGGTGGGCGATGGCTTCGTCACGACCATACACACCGCTCGGCATCTTGACAAGCTCACGGTTGAGGTGAGTCCTTGTTGGGTCGGCATTGTCTGGTATCACCTTGCGCTCTATGTGGTCTGACTCCCTTGCGTCAGAGCTGCCCTTTGCCTTCTTGAAATCCAAACTGAAATGTCCCATAATAACACTAGTGTCCCGTTAAAACGAGACGATTATTAAATAAGTTATTAATACTCAAAA
>NZ_VZCB01000054.1 GCF_009494395.1 Segatella copri
AACACTTATAAATCGCTCATTTTAAGCTATTCAGCAGATTATAGAAGAATTTTTCAAAAAAATATTTGTTACTTTGCAGCATTAAACACAAATTTATAATTATCTTTAGGCAAGAACCTTATAAAGGTACCGTCTATAAGTAATTATTAATTCTTAATAACGATAAACTATGCAAAAGAAAGTAAACTTAGCAACGTTAGCACTCTTTTCCTGTACGCTTGCTATGGCTCAAAATGAAAAAACAGAGCAAAACATAGCACAGGGTCTTGACGAGAATGCTTTTACCTTCTCAGAGGCACAGTTGGGTGAGGACGATGACATGTCTTCGAATGTCACCATCCTCAATTCAACCAGCAACGTTTACGCCAGCAAGGCAGGTTACCTGTTCTCGCCCGTCCGTTTCCGCTATCGTGCCTTCAACCAGAAGTACAATGATGTCTATATTAATGGAACAGCCATGAACGATATGGAGACGGGACAGTTCAGATTTTCCAACATCGGTGGTTTGAACCGTTTCTCCAGAAATGTAGACTTTTCTTTACCTTTTGAAGCCAACAATTACTCAATGACAGGTATGGCGGGTTCAAACAACTACGATTTCCGTGCAGGAAGCATGCAGGAAGGTCAGTATGCCAGCGTGGCTGCTGCCAACCGCAACTACACACTTCGTGGATTATACACCTATGCCAGCGGTTTCAATGAGAAAGGTTGGGCTATCACTGCCGGATTGACCTATCGCTGGGCAAACCGTGGATATGTAGAGGGAACCTTCTACAATGCTCTCTCCTATTTCTTCGGAGTACAGAAGAAATGGATGAACGGTCACTCACTGAGCTTCTCTACATGGGGTAACCCTACCGAAAGAAGTACTCAGGGAGCATCTACAGACGAGGCTTACTGGCTTGCCAACGACTACTATTACAACCCATACTGGGGTTATCAGAACGGACACAAGCGCAACTCTCGTGTCGTAAACGATTTTGCACCTTCTGCTATCGCTACATGGGATTGGGACATCAATGACAAGATGAAGCTCACTACCTCACTGTTTGGCAAATACTCGATGTACAAGAGCACCAAACTCAACTACAACAATGCCGAGAATCCTCAGCCAGACTATTGGAAGAATATGCCATCAGCTAACTTCTACGTATGGGGCGACTTCAAGAACGGTAACAATGCTTATAACTGGGACAGCTGGAACAACGCTGTAAACTACTGGACAGCAAGCAAGGCGAACCGACAGATAGACTGGGACCGCCTCTACTATTCCAACCAGCAGGCTGCTAAGAATGGGCAGGAAACCATGTACTATCTCCAGGCAAAACACAATGACAACCTCAATGTAAGTTTGTCATCAACCCTGAACACCAAGTTGACCAAGAAGTCTAGCCTGGCTACAGGTCTCATGCTTGGCACCAATAGCAATCGCCATTATCAGACCATGGAGGATATGCTCGGCGGAACCATATTCCACAACGTAAACTCTTATGCTATCGGTGATTATCCTATCACAGACCCACGTGTACAGTATGACCTTAACACAGCTGGTCCAAACAACACTGGTAAACTTGTCTATGAGGGTGATAAATTCGGTTACGACTATCGTATCGATGTAAACAAGGCGAATCTCTGGAGCACCTATACCAGCGAATTCTACCGCATGAAGGCAATGTTGAGTGGCCGTATCGGTTATACCGGCATGAAGCGTCATGGCTATATGCGCAATGGTATGGCAGCCGACAATAGTTACGGCAACAGTGAGACTGCCAACTTCCTGGATGGAGGTATGAAGGGAAGCCTGAATGTAGACTTAGGCAGAGGTCATGCTTTCAGCATTGGCGCTGGCTACGAATGGCGTGCCCCTATGGCTAATACTGCATTTATCGCACCAGAAATCAACAATGATTTCGTAACCAATCTCAAGAATGAGCGCATCTTCAGCTCAGAATTCAGCTACCAGTATCGCAATGCATGGCTGCATGCCAACTTAAGCGGTTACTACAGCCGTCTGGAACATGTTACAGAGTGGCAGAACTTCTACAACGATGATGAGAACTCATTTACATACGTAAGTATGACCGGTCTGAAGAAGGAATACTATGGCTTGGAAGCTGGCTTGAAGTTCAAACTCACTTCATGGCTCGACCTCAAGACCTTGGGAGCTATCAGCGAGGCAAAGAACATCAATAATGTAACAGCCAACTATATGCTCTCTAAGAGTGCTGAGGTTTACACAGACAAGGCTTACGTTCTTGACATGCGAGAGAGCGGAACTCCACTCACTGTGGGAAGCATCGGTCTGAGCACACATCTGAACGGATGGTTCATCGATGTGAATGCCAACTACTATGACCGTATCTACCTCTCTTATTCTCCTAGCTACCGCTACGAGAAAGTACTGAAGAACCGTCAGTCGGCTCACCAGAAGTATCCAGAGATATTCCCGGCAGTAGTTACAGAAGATGGCAACAGCTGGTTGCCAGAGGCAGTAGCACAGGCTAAGGGGCATGGCGGTTGGATGGTAGATATGAGCATCGGCAAGAGCATAAGATTGAAGAAGGGCTCACTCAACTTCAACCTCATGATTACCAACCTCTTCAACAACCAGAAGATGGTTACTGGTGGCTACGAGCAGAACTCACGTTCCGGCTATACGCTCACCACAGACGGAGAGGTCAACAATGTTCGTATTTATCAGTTCTCAAAGAATCCTAAGAAGTATTACGCATTTGGTACCAATGGTATGTTCCAGATAGGATACCGATTCTAAAAACAATATGACAATGAAAAAGATAAAAATCATAGCAATGGCCCTAATGGCAATGACGGGATTGATGCTTGGATCATGTATGGGTGACAGCTACGCTGACCCTGATATGGTCGAGACTATCCCTGCTGCGCCATACGGTAACAACCTGCTTAGGGAGAAAAACGTAGTTTCCATTGCACAGCTCAAGAGCGATTATAAGACTACCATCAATGGTGGTGGCTACAAACTCATTGATAAACCAATGATGATCAAAGGTTACATCACAGGCAATGACATCAGCGGCAACCTCTATCAAGAAGTTGCTCTTCAAGACGAAACGGGGGCTATCCTCGTTGATATCAACGCAGGCGGACTGCATGGTTATCTTCCTGTAGGACAGGAGATTCTCATTGATCTTAACGGGCTCTACATTGGAAGTTACGGCAAGCAGGCAAAAATTGGCGGTATCTATACCAACCTGAAGACGGGGGCTACATCCGTAGGTAAGATGGACCGCCCTACCTGGCAGAAGCACTTCAAGCTGCTTGACGAGGCAGATGCCAGCAATGTAGAGGCAGAAGAGTTCGACCTTACGAAGGCAACAGATGCCACCTACCTGGAAGAGAATGCAGGCAAGCTGATGACCATCAGGAAAGTGAAGTTCAACAGCGCTAACGGCAAAAACGTATGGGCAGCCAACGATGAGACCACCAACCAGACACTCAAGGATGCCATTACCGGCCAATGGATTAGTTCCAACACCGTGGTAGTGAGAACATCGGGTTATGCCCGCTTCGCCAATGCCATCCTGCCAGACGGAGCCTACGACATCACGGGCATCTTTACAAGATATAATAATGTATGGCAGATCATCATCCGCAATACTGACGACCTCTCTCCTTCTGTGCTCTCAATCTTCAAGGAGGCTTTCGATGAAAGCCAGGGCGATTTCACTACAGAAAACATCAAACTTGCAGAAGGCGTAAGCTATGCCTGGAAATGGGCTTCGGCTGCATACGGCATGAAGGCTTCAGGCTATGTAAACGGTGCCAACGTTGAACTCCAGTCACGACTCAAGTCACCTGCCATCAACCTCTCATCCGTAAAGAGCGCTACCCTCAAATTCGACCAGGCCATCAATTTCTCTTCCGACATGACCAAGGAATGCAAGGTTCAGGTTTCTACCAACGGAAAGACATGGACAGATTTGGACGTGAAAGGATATCCTACCAAGAACGGCTGGGACTTTGTTACCTCTACTGCAGATTTAACCAAGTATTGTGGCAAGACCATATACATAGGTTTCCTCTATAGCAGTTCCACATCGGCGGCTCCAACATGGGAAGTCAAGAATTTCATGGTAGATTAACAAAACTCACCTCTATACATTATATATATAGTAACATCAATAAAAAAGACAACAATATGAAAAAGCACTGCTGTCCCGTTTAGAAATCATCGGGCCTGAAAAGGCTAGGATATA
>NZ_VZCB01000064.1 GCF_009494395.1 Segatella copri
CGGCTCAACAGGTTGAGGCATTTATGGCGCACACACACCAGAAGATAGCTCCCGGTGTTGGCGGAAGGCAGGGGCGAATCGCTGGCTATTGTCTCGTTATCAAGACCCAGTTGAGTCTTTCCGTCGAGCACATCGGCAAAGACTTCGCTCACCACATCCTTGCTGGCTGCATCATCCTTCAGAAGTACCCTGGCCAATTGGTACATCCTCAGATAATGCTGCCGGAAGAGCTGTTCTATCGTTTCTTTGTTTATTTGCATTACTTTATTTTCTTTTCTTTTGCCTATATTACAATCGAATTTTCATTTTCCTAACCCTTAGCAGAATATTTTTTAATGCAAATTTTTAAAACGTCAAAAATACCCTATCGGACTTGCTCTTTCTTCAGATGCTTATAAAGCCACAGGAAGGCGGGAATGAGGAAGAGATTGCGTTGAAAAATGATGCTTGTCGTCTATAAACGATAAAAAGTTGTTATTTTTGTCGTCTATAAACGATAAAATATGTATCTTTGCACCGGATTCAGTAAAAAGAAAGGGAATTATGACGAAGGATTTGATTAAATTACTGATAATTGAGTATCAGGCTTATGTTACTCAAGTAGAACTGGTTCATCGTGACGTAGAGCTCATGGATGGACTGAATTACGTGTTTGTAGGATTGAGACACGCAGGAAAATCGTATCTGATGTATCAGCGCATAGCACAGCTGCTGGAACAGGGGCATAAGCGGGAGGAAATCCTGTACTTCAACTTCGAGGATGACCGTATTGACTCCTTGGATGTGACCGACCTTGACCTGATAAAAACCTGTTATGAAGAAATGTATGACAGTCGTCCTATCTTCTTCCTCGACGAGGTTCAGCTGGTAGATAGATGGGAAAAGTTTGCCCGCAGGTTAGCAGATCAGAAATATCAGGTTTACATCACGGGTAGTAATGCCAAGATGTTGAGCAGCGAGATAGCGACAACACTCGGTGGCAGGTACATGATACATGAGGTGTATCCCTATTCCTTTGCCGAATATCTGAAGGCGAGCGGTATTGATGTAAAGGCAAAGAATGCCCTCTATGCTTACGCTAAGGATATTGTAAGACTCTCTAATATCTATTTCCAGCATGGAGGTTTGCCTGAGACGGTAGGGATGAAGGAGCCGAGGTCGTGGATGAGCAATCTCTTCAGTAAAATCTTCTTCGGTGATTTGGTGGCTCGGTATAAGATTCGTAACGACTATGCCCTGCGGGTAATGATTCGCAAGATGGCAGAAAGCGTGAAGCAGCCATTATCTTACAGCAGAATAGCCAGTATCGTGAGTAGTACCGGAAAAAAACTCAGTACGGATGCCACGATAGATTATGTCGGCTACATGGCTGACACCTGGCTCATTTTGCCGTATGAGAATTTGTTCGGAAAGTTGCAGGACAAGGAATCCAACCGCAAGTATTTTTTTACGGACAATGGTTTGCTTCATCTTTTTCTTGTAGATGCAGACACTTCGTTGCTGGAAAACATAGTTGCCGTCACGCTCAGGCGGAAATATGGTGACGGCAGCTATTTCTGGAACAGCAGGAATGCCGAGGTAGATTTTGTGATTCCGGAAGAAGAATTGGCCATACAGGTTTCCTACTCTATGGCAGATTCCGATACTTTCCGGCGGGAGACAGATGGGCTGATCAAGCTTTCTTCTGTCCAGAATGTCAAGCGGATGATTGTTGTGACAAAGGACGAGGAGGATATTGTTGAGAAGGATGGTTGCCGCATAGAGATAATCCCTCTATGGAAATGGCTTCTGGAATTCAGATAACATGCAAAAAGGCTGAACTTCGGGTGAGGAAGTCCAGCCTTTTGCTTATTTGTGATTTCGGGAAAAGCGAAGACGGCTTTTACTTGAATGCGCCTGCATCTGAATCATAGTTGTTGATGTTCTTCCGGATGTTCTTCTTCTTTCCGGAGAAGAAGTTGTAGCTGACACCCAGCATCAGCATGCGGCGATTATCCTTGATGATGTGCTGCTCCGTCTGGTTCATAATCGGATTGTCGAACGTCTTGCTCTCATACTTGGCTGGTGCAAACATCCACAAGCCATAGAACGAGAAACGCCAGGCTCCCTTCTGGTAAAAAGCAGAGAATTCACTCTTGGACTCATCTGCCTTGCGATAGTCCAAGACTGCCATCTTTGAAGGAATATTTCCCTGGTAAGATGCTCCCCAGTTTCCCTTCCGGAAATAGATGCCATATTTGAAAGGACTCCACCAGTAGCAATGGCGACCATAGGAATTGCTGATTACCTCTCGCTCAAAACCTCCACCCACCATCAGTTTCAATACCTCGTTCTTGAACGGCTTGAACTGAAGATAATAGCCTGTGCCATAACGCCAATAGAAACTGCCGTTTTCATAGGTAGAAACTATGCTGCGCCTGTCGTTCACCGTGGTCCAATAATAATAAGGTGTAATTACCTTGTCATTATAGATTCCATAAAGTGCTACTTGCAGGTAGAGCATCGCATCATTATAGGTGTATCTGAATATCGGTCCCCATTCCATCGTAGCCTTTACATTCGGGTTGCCCTGCTTCATCAGCCCGGGGATGACAATCGTCATGTTCTCGCTCAATGTTGAGATGGCGGGATAATTGGTGCCGCTGGATGATAGCAGCTGCAACGAACCGTTCTTCAGCTTATAAGATAAATACAGCAACGGATGAATATAGTTGTTGTTATAGGTGAGATCCTGATAGCTCTGGGTTCTCCACGTGCTCTTTACGCCTATACGATAGGTAAACTTGCCGATATGGTTCTGGTATTGGGCATAAACCGTATTGATCTTGATGCATGAAGAATACTTGGATGGCTCATAGCCGGAAAGGATATTGCGCACATTATAGTCGCTCCACTTATTCCAGGTATAAACTCCTGCCGACAGCTCTCCCTGCTCCCATTCTTTGGTATAATCAGCTTCTCCTATCAGGGAATAGATGTGGCTCCTGGAGTTCATGTCGTCATCGGTCAAGATGCTATCCTTGTCTGAAGTCCATTGCCGGTTGAGCATTTGCTGCCTGGTGTTGAAGTAAGAACCGAGCAAGTCCACATCGAGTGTCTGCTTATGGGCAAACTGCTTGCTGAGATAGAGATCTACTGCTGGTTTCACGTAATCTACAATATCCTTCGTGTTTCCGAAACCATCCTTCCAAGCCTCGTTTCCTTGCGTTGCAACCTCGCTATTTCCCCGGTTGAACTTATGTGACAATTCTGGCGAAAAGGTGACCTGGAAGGTTACGTCATCTGGCTTGCTGTAAGCATACTTCAGGTTGAACTTGTTGTCGGTATAGCCAAAACGCTTGTGCAGATGGTAATCATAGACAGCCTGCTGGTCGTCAAGCGTAAAGGAATACTGGTTGTCTTCTATCCAGTTACGATAGTTTCTCACGTTGATGTTGTAATCGAAGGAAAACTGATGATTGCCCTTGTTGTACTTGAAATACACATTGTCATCGCTAAACCCTGTGGTCAAGGCACTGGACACGTCAAAACCGGTAGTATAACCCGTATCAAGCGGCTTGGTAATGATGTTCATCAAGATGCCCACATCGCCGTATCTGATAGGAGGATCTTCGTAGTATTCCACCTTCTTTATTTTGTTGGCGGCAATAGCCTTCAAGTCGTTCTCGCTCGTCATCGGCACGTTGTTGATGAGAATTTTGATGGATTTTCCGGTCATACTGGATGTCTTGCCGGTCATCGGATCGGTATAGATTCCCGGGAGTGTTCCCAGGAGATCCTGTGAATGGCGTGAGTTCCTGATCTGTTCGTCAGAGAATGTATAAGAGGCATGGTCGCCGTGGTCGATACGCAGCTTGCCCTTTACTTCCACCTTGCCCAGTTGATAGGCATTCGCCTGCATCCTCACATTTCCGATGCGGGCAATAGGTACCAGCTTGCAAATCGTCTTGTAGCCTACGAACGAAACCTTCATGAGGACCTGCTTCTGCTGGCAGGGGATGACGAAATCGCCATTGGCGTTGCTCACGCCTCCACAGA
>NZ_VZCB01000026.1 GCF_009494395.1 Segatella copri
CGAACCAAGGTTCAAGGCATCCGTTTCTGCAAGGATGGATATAGCTTCAAGGGTACGCAGATTTGCAGAGAATGCAGCTTTGGCAAGTTGGATGCAAGACTTGGCACAGAGTATAATCGTGTATCGCCAAGAGCCGAATCTATGCAGGGAGGACAACTAAGTTGTCACCAAGTAGAACAGACTCAACCAACGGCAGAACATACCCAAGACCCTTGGAGTAGTATTTCTTCCATTGGCTTGTTCGCTCCGTCTAATGCCCAAACTTATGAGCCATTCCCAGAGGATGAATCCGCCAAGAAGAAAAAGAGAAAACGCAGAAAGGGCTTCAGCCTTTGATGCAAGTTACAGACTTAAAAATAGAATCGAACATGAAAGAAGAACTATTGGAAGCCATCTACGGCACAGTTGAGAGATTGGAGCAGAAAGTCGATGAACTTTCTGCCTCCACAAAGAACGCAGGAGCGGAAACCGTTCCTGCAAGTAATGACATAACCAAGTTGGATAAGTCAATCAATGCGATGTTTATCAAAGAAGAGGAAGTCAGAGGTAAAATATCCAAATTAAGAGATGCCATTGTCGTTTTTGCTGACCTTATTAAGGTTGAACTTGGCAAAAATGAGCAGCGAAGCAAGTTCTTGGTTGATGCAGTCAAGCAGATGAGACAAGGGAATGATATTTCCTCAAAGGCATTGCAAGATAAACTTGAAGTAATGAACAAATCACCTCAAAAGAAGGTTGTAACCCATCGCTTCGAGCCAACCTCAAAGAATGTTCTTCTTTTCACAGGTGGCTTGGCTCTATCTCTTGTCCTCTCCATTTGGGGCAATCTCACCCAATGGCGAGAGCACCAAAATTGGGAGGAGGCAGACTTGAAGTATCGGGCATTGAAGATGGTGCTTCCATCTGACGACCCGAACATTCGCTACATCGAAAAACATTTCAATGTCCAACGAGACGAAGACATAATTGATAAATTAAGAACCCAAGTTGATGTGTATGAAGATTCCGTCTATCACTACCACAAAATGGTTGAGATAGCATCATATAAAGATAGTATAGCAAGACAACTTATTGATGAATCAAATAGGATAAAAATGCAGATAAACAGTAAGAAAAGTAAATGAAAACGTTATTTTTGTATTATTATGCAAAGTGTAATCACGTACAACATCGTATAATGTAGTTTAAATATTCTCTGAAAATTACTATGTTTCAAAAAGTATTTATACCTTTGCACTCGGAATACAAAAAGAGGCAAATAATTGCAGTTTGCTTTCGTTTTGGTGCAATTAAATAGATAACTTAAAAAGATAAAATATGGTCAACAAGATATTTCTTTTAGGATTATTTCTGCTTTCTGTTGCCAACGTGAAAGCTCAAACTCTGACGCAAACGGATTCGCTCACAATGGAGACAATGTTGCACAACCTTCCCGAAATAATGGTCAAAGGTTCGCGCCCTATCGTTAAGGCAGAGCGAGGTATGTTATCCTATAACATGCCGTTACTTATGAAACAACTACCTGCCGACAATGCCTATGAGGCTCTCACACGTATTCCTGGTGTTAGTGATACCGATGGTGGCATCAAGTTTTCCGGAAACGAGGTGACGCTTATCATCAACGGACAGGCGACCACTTTAACGCAAGAACAGCTTGCAGACAGATTGAAAGCGATGCCTGCTGCACAGTTGGCTAAAGCAGAGGTGATGCTTGCTGCTCCTGCACGTTATCATGTTCGTGGCATGGCTATAAATATCGTCACGAAAGATTATGCAGGGAAAAATCAGTTGTCGGGACAGATAAATGGAGGATTACAGCAAAACAAATATTCCAGAGAGTTTGGAGATTTCTATCTTTCCATGCAGAGGGGCAAATTTGGAATGGATGCACAATATCAATTTATTGACGGCAATTCATATGGTGAATCTTCACGCATAGCCAACCATCCATTGGATAACGGGCGTATTCACTACAACGATGAAACGTGGCAGAAATCATTTGGTATTGCTCATGACTACCGACTTGGTATGAATTATGCATTTAGCAAGAACCATCGACTTGACATTGCCTATACGGGAAAATGGCAAAAGTCTTGCTCCAACAATCACACTACAGGTTCAAGTGTAAGCGGAATGCATTACGACACTCATGTGTATCTGCACAATGTTGATGTAAACTACTCACTTCCTTTTGGACTTAACATTAGTGGTTCGTACACTAACTATCGTACCCCTCAACAACAAAAACTTGACGGTACGATGTATGCAGATGAAAATACGACAGAAACGGAACGCAACCTTACAAGTGGCAGTGAACAGACTATCAGCAAATGGATGTTCGCAGCCGACCAAAACCATTCTTTTACACATGGTTGGGGATTGTCGTATGGTGTAAAGGGACAATTCACAAGCAACAAGAGTTATCAGAACACCATCGACAAAGAGGGTAACATTCTGCCTAATGCAACAAGCAGTGTGGACATCAACGAACGTATTTGGAATGTATACGCAGGTTTCAGCAAACAGATAAACAAGGCAATTAGTCTTGAAGTATCCGCAGCAGCCGAACAATACCATTCACCGATATGGGACAAATGGCGCATATATCCGTCACTCAATGCCCTGTGGAATATCAACGAGAACCATTTACTCAACTTGTCATTCAGTTCCAATTCTGAATTTCCGAGCTATTGGTCAACAATGAGCAGTGTATTTTACTCATCGGCATATACCGAGATACATGGCAATCCTGATTTGAAACCATACTCTTATTACAATGTCAACCTTATGTGGCAGATTAAAAGACGTTATACGCTGATGGCTTTTGCAAGTCTGAAACCTGATTATTCTGTGCAGTTACCGTACCAACCAACAGACCGTATGGCGGTAATATTGAAGGAAACCAACTTCAACTATGAGAATAGCTTTGGATTGCAAGCCTCTGCAATATTCGGTGCTGGCAAATGGCTCAACGGTAATGTGTTTGCTGTAGGAATCTATAAACATGCCAAAAGTGACCATTTCTTCGATTTGCCATTCAACCGCAAGAAGCTGACAGCAGCACTTGGAGGTACTGCATCTATAAAACTTTGCAGCACACAAGACTTGCGCCTTATACTCAACCCTTTCTTTCAGTCAAAAGTAATACAAGGTGTTTATGATGTAAGTCCTATCTTTAGAATGAATGCCAAGTTACAATGGACTTCACATGATGGGAAATGGGGATTGCGCATCAATGGCAGCAACATCTTCAACAACAAGGCAGACACTCGTTCCGTACAAGGTAATCAAGATTACCGTATGAAAATTAACAACAATTGGGCTACTGCCACTTTTGCTGTTATATATAAGTTCGGTGGTTACAAGGAAAAGAAAGTAAAGGCAGTTGATACATCAAGAATGGGACACTAAGCTGCAAAGGCAGATAAAATACTGATAAAAACAAAAAGGTAGTATTCTTTGTCTTAATGTAGCATTTCCACAGAGAATAGTCTTGTTCCTGTATGTTTGTCATTTAACTGAAGTTTCGCATGTGGGGAAGTTAGGGAAGTTAGAGGGAAGTTAAGGGACAAAAGTCCTATGTTTAAGATAGAAGACTATTGTCTCTTAACTTCCCGAACGACCGTAGGGAGTGATAACTTCTTTAACTCCATTAACTTCTGAACTTGCGAAACTTGAATAAATGATATGATTTTTCCTATGATACGTCAACATGAATTTTATGGCTACAGCCACAGTGAGCACACAGGGACAAAATACCCCAATGTTGCAACAGTACATGAAAGCCGATGTCAGAATCATCGTCAGTAATAAAACGTTATGGCAACAGGTATTCGGATAAACTATATCCGAATACCTGCTGTTTGTTTTTGGATGCATATTGTGTTGGTAAGCATCAGATTT
>NZ_VZCB01000024.1 GCF_009494395.1 Segatella copri
TGTTTTTGCCCCACCTGTCCCTCCCCTGCGGGAGGGTCCTTAATCCCTAACCAAGCCTTTCCCTTAACCATTAAGGGAAAGGATGTAACCGCCCTCCGGTGCTCAGAACCGCTTCGCTCTAAGGTTGGCGGGGCATCAAAGCCCTCGCCATATTTTGCGGGATGGGACCGCCTGGGGAACTTTTAAAGGTAAAAGAGTAAAAGGGTAAAAAGGTAAAAAATCTGCGTCATCTGCGAATTGAAAATCGGCGGCCGAAGGGAAAGCCAAATCTGCGTGACTTTTAAAGGTAAAAGAAAAAATCTGTGTGAATCTGTGAAATCTGTGGGACTAAGAAGAGTAAATCTGTGCGTCATCCGAAGAATAATTCATCCGATGAAATAAATCATCCGATGAATTATTCTTCCTTGATCTTCCATTCGCTGATGGTGCGTTGGGTGCTGTCGAAGCTGATGCCGATTTTTACCAGGCGCTTGCCCTCTGAATGATATGGGAGCATGTAGCCCTTCTCATCTATCTGCGCCAATGCCTCCTCGGCACTCTTGTCTACCTTCAACTCAAAGACGTAGATGGTGTCGGGCATGTGCATCACGGCATCAGCCCTGCCTATCGCACTCTTCACCTCCGTTTGAATATAAATATTCAGGAAACTGAACATCAGATAGAAAATGGTCTGATAATGCTTCTCACTATGATTCTCCAGGTCGTATGGAATCGTTGCCAGATAGGTACGCATGTGCTCCAGTGCTGCCTCGATATCATTGCGGTAAACCGCCTTGCTGAACCCCAACAGGAAGGCATCATTGTCGGAACGGCGAGGATTCACATAATGGGGAATCAGAGAATTGAGCAAGCCGTTACGTACCTCCCTGTTCGGGATGCCTAAAGTATATTCCTGAAACATCGGATTATACTTCTTGATGGTCAGATATCCGCTCTGATAAAGCAATGGCAGGGCATCGGTCATCTCCTCCGTTGATTGGTCGAAGGAGTTCAGTACCGCCTCCTGACTCTCCAGTGTAGCCAGATTGACGTGATACTTATCCAGCAGTTTCAGGAGGAAAGATGGTGTGCCGGAACCAAACCAATATGGAGCAATCTTGCCTGCATTCAAAGCCTTCACCAGACTGAATGGGTTGAAGATATCTTCTGATTTTTCACTGAAATGATAGCCGTCGTAGAATCTTGTCAGTTCTGCCAGGCATTCCTCGTACGTCATGCCAAGGGCTTCACCCAGCGCTGCCACATCCGGTTTCATCTGGGTGGTAAGCTCTGTCTTGCTGATGCCGCAGATGGCGGAATACTGCTTGTATAGACTGATATTATCGAGGTTGTTGAGTCCGCTGAATATGCTAGACTGAGGAAACTTGGTGATACCAGTGATAAAGGTGAACTCCAGGTATGGGTCGAGCATTTTTAAAGGGCAGTAGAAGTTCTGCATGATGCGACGGAGGGGTTGCTGATTCTCCTTCTCGTGCACCACGTCCAGCAGAGGGGCATCATATTCGTCGATGATGACCGCCACCTTTTCTCCCGTCTTCTCGTAAGCTCGCTTCACCAGTTCTATCAAGCGGAGATTGGCATCCACCAGATGCGTCTTATATCCCCATTTTGTCTCCTGCTCTTCAAGCATATCAGCCAGGCATCTTTCCAGCTGCTCCACGCTCATGTGCTTGGCACCGCTCAGGTCGAAATGGAGCACAGGGTGCTTCACCCATTCCTTCTCGTAATCAGCAATGGCCAATCCCTCGAAGAGTTCCTTTCTTCCCTCGAAATAAGCCTGGAGGGTAGAGGCAAAGAGCGACTTGCCGAATCGTCTTGGACGACTCAGAAAGATATACTTCATCTTCTTCTCCCGAAAATCCACGATGTATTGGGTCTTGTCCACATAGAGATAATTGCCCTCTCTGATAGTCGAGAATGTCTGTATTCCTACAGGATAGAAATTTACTATTTTTGCCATATTCCTACATGCTTTACGTTTTGCTCTGCTAAATTACGAAGAAAATCTGAATTAGCCAAGCATAAGTGGAAAAAGTTTGTGCCATCAGCTCTCCTTCAGCAGTTCAATCTCTTCTTCCGTCAAGCCAGTGGCTTGGGTTATTTGATCGATAGGAAGCCCAAGGGACAGAAGGTTTCGGGCGATTTCCAGACTTCGCTGGGAAATGCCTTCAGCTCTTCCTTCAGCTCGTCCTTCTTCCTTACCTTCAGCTCTTCCTTCAGCTCTTCCTTCTTCCTTACCTTCAGCTCTTCCTTCAGCTCGTCCTTCTTCCTTACCTTTCTGGTATCTGTCATCCAGGAGGGTTCTTTCAACGCTTACGGAATCCCAGAACTTGTCATAGGCTCTGAGTTCGGCATCTGTGAAGCCGGAAACTTCAAGATCTTCTACGGCTTTTCCGATCTCCGGATCATTAAGCAAATCGACAGGAATCTCCTTTGTATTGGAATTGATTTCCGTGAGGAAACGGAGCCACAGTACCATCATGCGCTTGTCCGCAATGGAATGAGGAGTGAACTTAGGGAGCTCAATGAAGGTGAAATGCAAGCCTTCAATGACCTTATTGCTGTCCTTATCATGTACGATGCGATAGTTGTGGATGAAATCTGGAGTATCATGCGCAAAGATATCATTCACAAGATTCAGGGAATATACAGGTTGGAGTTCACTGTATTTTCCTCCCTTTTTAGCCTGGCTCACATAGAGTTTGGATGCATTGAACAATACTCGCTGCTGGAATGCGTCAGACCATTCCATCTGCATTTCCACACAGAACTTCCTGCCTCTGATGTCGGTGCAGAGAACATCCACAATGGTATTCTTGCCCCCTTCGAGCTGGGGCACAAGTTCTGTAGGCAGATACTTGATTTCGTGTATCTGCTCCTCGTCGCTGAGTGGCAGGAGGGCGTTCAGGAGACTGATCAGTCTTGTGGGATGATTGCCGAATATCTTCTTGAACGTGAGGTCTGCCTTAGGATCTAAGTACTTCATAACCATCTGTTTTTAAATCTATAGCGCAAAGTTACGACTTTATTTTCAAACCTGCAAGCTTTTCGGGGACTTTTAAAGGTAAAAAAGTAAAAAATCTGCGTCATTTGCGCAATCTGCGTGACTCCACATAAAAACGCATGTAAGCGGCTCCGCGTTTATACCTTGCATAATTCAAAAAAAGCAGTAACAGCTGA
>NZ_VZCB01000098.1 GCF_009494395.1 Segatella copri
TTTGAGTATTAATAACTTATTTAATAATCGTCTCGTTTTAACGGGACACTAGTGATATGCAATAGAAAACACTTACGCAAAACAGAGTCAACATCAGATAAAGCCCCTCTCTGATATACAGGCTATGATGAAGACTGATACCCACGCAAAAGGCCACAATGATGGCAGCATAAATGCCACTACACATCAGTATCATCTTTCTGAGGTTAGCACGGGTGGTTTCTATGTTGTAGATTCCTATGGAGATGAGCGAGAAGCAGGGGGTATAGAGGAGGATGTTGATGACCGCCCCCAGATTATCGTGCATAGCACGGAACCCGAAAGTCATCTGCAGCACATATTGTATCGCCAGTCCTATCAGGGCAGCAACAATCATCCATCGAGAACGCTCATACCGCTTGTTCTCCCATCTTACATGCAGATGAGAGGCTGCCACGATGAAGGCATTGATGATCATGAATATGAAACATGCAAACTGAAGTAGAAATAATGAATCCATACGCTTCTTATCTTTTGTTTACTTTCTTGTATTTTTGATTACTTGCTGTAGGATTATCTGGATTAGTCATCTGCAAATATCCTGCTGCAACAAGGGATGTAATGTAACGCTCTCGGTTCTTGGTTTGATTGGATAAATCAAGGCGTTCCATGATCTCTGCGGTGGTTCGAGGAACTGAACAGAAATTGACTATATCCCTTTGCTTATTAGACAATGACACTTTTTTAGTGTCAGAGTGTCTAAGTCGAGTGTAAGAGTCTTGGACTTGGTTACTTTTTTCCTCGACTTGGTTACTCTCCTCTTCGACTTCGTTACTTTTTTGTTTGACTTGGTTACCGACTTGGTTACTTTTCCCCTCGACTTGGTTACTTTTTTTCTCGACTTCGTTACTTTCTTCTCTCCAAACCGTGATGACAAATTCCTGTGCCTTGTCATTATTCATAAACGTGACATTGATATCTTCGTCCAGTGCACGAGTGATGCCGCTACCTACACCAGTATATGGCAGCAAGTATATGGCATTGTTAAAAAGGAACATATTGCGAGGCATGGATGTTCCAGCCTTGATGTCATCAATAGTGAGTCCGTTAGGCAATGCACCTGGACTGTGAATCTCCACACGATTGTCGAAAATGAAAATGCGAACAGGGGCTTTCATATTCAACGAACGATGTACAAGGCTGTTTACTGTGAACTCAACCAAACTGGTATAAGGTATTTCCAACTTACCCATGCTGTTGAATTCATCTCCCACCTGCACATTATGCAGGTTACGAGTGAAGAAATCCATGATAGTATCATATTGGTGAAGCAGATTTCCCTCCATATCTGCATCATTCACCTTGTCACGGAACACCTTGCTGCCAACACTGTTGCCAGCAAAACAGATACACTTGGCTGTCATCATTGGCATCCAGCGTTGGGTGTATTTGCCAAACAGAAGCATGGCAGCAACGGTCAGTGTGCCATCGGGACGGATAAATCGCAGATTGCGAAGTATCTTCTCACAGTCATGTCCCTTAGCTATGGCAGAGCATATCATATCAAGTGATGCTTCATTAAAAGCGTCACCTGTCAAGCCTTTCTTCTCCAACACTCTTTCAAAACGATTGCCAAGAAACAGCTTGATAGTCGTTGCATCAAGGTCGTTGACAGTTGCATCCCTAACACCAGCCTCGTCTGGTGCAAAACTACCGCAGTCGGTCATCATTTCTGCAAGTTCTGCATTATCGAACACTTTACGCTTGTCGGCACCATTCTTCACCCATACGATTCCCTTGTTGTCATGATAAGGCTTGTTGAGTCCTTCCTTCACAGTAGCAATAACCAAGTTGCCATCCTCAACTTCAACAGTATCTATCTTTATCAGAATGGATGGCACTACGTTTTCTGAAGCAATATCACTCAATAAGTTGGTTGTTTCTTGTACCTCAGAATACGACAAGGCATTGGGTTCTCCGGTCTTATCCTTTATGCCAACTACCAATTTGCCACCATGTGAATTACTGAACGCCACTAACTCACAGGCAATATCATATTTGTCGAGAATGCGTTCCTTGAACTGCACCCCCGACACCTCGCCTGCCTTTATCTGTTTCAATATATCGTCCATCATTCTTTGATACATTCTTTGTTCAACAAATCGTTTACATCCACTTTCAGCAAATCAGAAATCCGTATTAAGGTTTCCAAGTCTGGTTGGCAAGTGTTGGTGCACCATTTAGAAATGGTTGCTTGGTCTTTGCCCAGCATTTCTGCCAGCCACTTGTTTGAGTGCCTGGTTACTGCCAACATTATCTTCAATCTGTTTACATATTTCTTTGCCATACATTATTATAAAATAGGTGAATACGCTTGCAAAAGTACGAAAATAATTTCAGAAAAAGGAACAATAGCCTCAAAATGTTTACGAAACATGCAAATAATTGAGTATTTCGCAATATTGCCCGTTTCATAAATAATCATAAAAACAAAGTAAAAAAAGGTGTTTTTTGGAAAATTAGATTTATCTTTGCATATATATTTGAAGGCGTTCTTTGCATATTGCAAAATACAGAAACGAGCAGAAGTCCGCTCGTTTCCATATTGTTACCTATATAATATAGGCAAACGCCCAACTTCTTGATTTTCAATCAAAGTCCAATTTAGAGCGAGTTATTTTTATTAACAATACCCCCCGTAAATGTTAAATCCGTTTAACAGAACTCTGCAGGGCGTTTCTTGCTTAACAATGATATTGCCGACAAGGACTCCTTCATGGACTTCTTGAACGAAATTATATAAAGTAGAAAGGAGGTTATTATGAGAACTGCTAATGAAATAGTTTCCAAACTAAAGGAGCATCAGTCTTTTTTGCATAGTTTTTAAGCAGCAAGACATACGTCTTAACTCCTTAACTTCCTTAACTCCTTTAACTTCCTGATATGCGAAAGCTCAGTTGTTTATAAGGTAAAGACGCAGAAATCCTTGTTTTGTAACGCAATTATAAAAAAAATAAGTAAAACTTTTGGCAGTCTTGGCATAAAATAGTAATTTTGCAACAATATGAGTAGTATTTTAGACCAAGACATCATGTACCTGCCAGGCGTAGGTCCCAAGAAGAAAGAGATACTGAGCAAGGAGCTCGGCATCAACTCTTACGGTGACCTGCTGGAATACTATCCATATAAATATGTAGACCGCTCCAAGGTCTACCATATCAGCGAACTCACCTCTGAGATGCCTTACGTACAGATAAAAGGAAGGATTCTGAGCTACGAAGAAATAGATACCGGCAAGCGGAACAAGATGCTGGTGGCTCATTTCTCCGACGGCTTCGGCGTGGTAGACCTCACCTGGTTCCGTGGTGCACAATACATCATGAAAACCTATAAGGTGGGCACGGAATACCTCGTCTTCGGAAAGCCTACCGTCTTCAACGGCAGATTCCAGTTTACCCATCCCGACATGGACGATGCTACCCATCTTCAGATATCAGAGATGGGCATGCAGCCCTACTATTCGCTTACCGAAAACCTCAGGAAGCGCGGCTACAGCTCACGTTCCATCGAGAAGATGAGCAAACAGCTGGTCACCATCCTTCCTCCTCTTCCCGAAACACTGCCAAGCCATATCGTAGAGCGCCTGCATCTGGTTTCGCGAGATGCTGCCATCCGCATGATTCACTATCCGCATTCCCATCAGGAGATGCAGAAGGCTCAGGTGCGCCTCAAATTCGAAGAACTCTTCTATGTGCAGCTTAATATATTAAGGTATGCCAGCGACCAGCGACACAAATACCGGGGCTATGTCTTCAACCGCATCGCCGACATCTTCAACGGCTTCTATGCCGACCATCTGCCCTTCGAACTGACGGGAGCGCAGAAACGGGTGATGCACGAAATCAGGGCCGACATGTGCAGCGGCAGACAGATGAACCGCCTCCTGCAGGGCGATGTAGGCTCGGGCAAGACGCTCGTGGCACTCATGACCATGCTCATCGCCCTGGACAACGGTTATCAGGCATGCATGATGGCACCTACCGAAATCCTTGCCGAGCAGCATCTCCAGACCATCCGCTCTTTCCTGAAGGGCATGGACATCCGGGTAGAACTGCTGACGGGCATCGTGAAAGGAAAGAAAAGAGAAAAGATTCTTGCCGACCTCTCCACCGGCGATATCCAGATTCTGGTCGGTACCCATGCCGTACTGGAAGACCCCGTGGTATTCCAGCGCCTGGGCATTGCCGTCATCGACGAGCAGCACCGCTTTGGTGTGGCACAGAGAGCGAAACTGTGGAGCAAGAGCGAGAATCCACCGCATATTCTCGTGATGACAGCCACCCCTATCCCACGCACCCTCGCCATGACTATCTATGGCGACCTGGACGTGAGCGTCATCGACGAACTGCCACCGGGCAGAAAGCCGATACAGACCCTGCATAAGTTTGATACCCAGCTCACCAGCCTCTACCAGAGCATCCGCCATCAGATTAATCTCGGCAGACAGGTATATATCGTCTTCCCGCTCATCAAGGAGAGCGAGAAGAGCGATCTGAAGAACCTGGAAGAAGGCTACGAGACGCTGAAACAGGCGTTTCCGGAATTCAAGCTGAGCAAGATTCATGGCAAGATGAAATCAGCCGAGAAGGAAGAGGAGATGGAGCTTTTCGTGAAGGGCGAGACTCAGATTCTCGTTGCCACCACCGTGATAGAGGTGGGCGTGAACGTGCCGAATGCCTCGGTGATGGTGATACTGGATGCCCAGCGCTTCGGTCTCTCCCAGCTGCATCAGCTGCGAGGCCGTGTGGGAAGAGGCTGCGACCAGAGTTACTGCATCCTCGTCACCAACTTCAAGCTTTCTGAGGAGACACGCAAGCGCATCGACATCATGTGTGATACCAACGACGGTTTCCGCATCGCCGAAGCCGATTTGAAGCTCCGTGGTCCCGGCGACCTGGAAGGTACGCAGCAGAGCGGCATGGCTTTCGACCTGAAGATAGCGAATATTGCCAGAGACGGTCAGCTGGTTCAGTTGGCACGCAATGAAGCCCAGAAAATCATCGACAACGACCCGCAATGCAATGCCCCTCAGAACGCCCTGCTCTGGAACCGCCTCAAGGAATTGAAGAAAACCCATATCAACTGGGCAGCCATCAGCTAAAGCGGCAATCAAAAAGGCGGCAATCAGCCCCCGTTCCTGGCGTTTCCATCGCCAGGCAAAAAACATTTAAAAACAAAAGCAATTATGGATAGAAGAAGAAAACCAGCCATCAGAGAACCTCGTCCGGAACTCACCATGGACAAGATGCGCGCCATCTTATCGGAATTGAAAGAAATAGAAAGCGTAACGGGCATCAGATACATTAAATTACATGTAACCGCCAAAATGATTATCGGCATCCGGGAATCATCGGGCAAGGAATTCACCATCAACCTGGATGACCTGTTCCGAGCCTATCAGGAATGCCTCAGATTTACCAGTCCGGAGGTAAAAAAGTATATTTTCATGGGACATTCCCCTGCCGTGGCATTGCTCAGAATCCTGCAAAAGCATGAAAACGAGCAGATTGACAATTAATTGCACCGAACCTTCATAACAAACGTTAAAAACTAGATTATCACGTTAAATATCGGGGAGTTGGCGTTAACAACCATTGTTTTTCGAGATATTTTTGTTATATTTGCAACGTCTATATAACAAAATCGCGGATTAGGGTACTTGCCCTAGTGGTTTTTGCAGAATTTGGATTATGGATTCTGCGCTTATTGACATGGACCTAAAAAAGAAAATAGAAAAAGTAGTATGAGTTTTAAAAAAAGAATGAAAAAAATTTCGGTCGTTGCCTTGTTGGCGTTAACAGCTGTTCCCGTTTGCGGACAGGATCTGTTAGCAAGACAAGCTCCAGTAGACCACAGAATGAAAGCGCTTGACACGCTTGCTGTCTCGCACTATCGACTAGTGGAAGATAGAGAAAATCCTGCAGCTGAACTGTACGAGGACTTCTCTAACAAGTATGCCCATAAGGCAACAAAATTGCCAGAGCACTTCCGTATCGATCTTCGTCATTTCTGCATGCCAACTCCTAGTCGCGTTGTCACAAGTAACTTCGGTTACCGTGCTAGCTTTGGCCGCCAACATAAAGGTATGGACATCAAGGTTTATATTGGCGACTCAATCCGCTCAGCCTTTTCAGGCAGAGTTCGCATCGTAAGATATGAAGGTGGTGGTTACGGTAAGTACATCGTTATTCGTCACAACAACGGCTTGGAGACTATCTACGGCCACCTCTCAAAGCAGCTCGTTACTGAGGGCGAAGAAGTAAGAGCAGGAGATGTAATCGGCTTGGGTGGTAACACCGGTCGAAGCACAGGTTCTCACCTCCATTTCGAAACACGTCTCTGTGGCGTGGCTTTGAACCCGGCACTCTTCTTCGATTTCCGCAACCAGGACGTCACTGGCGACTTCTACAGTTTCAATCGCGATACCTACGAGAGCGAATATGCAGAGGCTAACGCTGCACGCGGCAAGATTGGAAACGGTGGATATACCAGGGAGCAGGTGAACGGTGGAGAGGTTGGAAGATATACCGCCAGTCCATCAGGAGAAAAGCTCTATCACAAGGTTAAGTATGGTGAAACGCTCACGAGCATCGCTGAGAAACGTGGTGTAAGCGTAGAGCAGATTTGCCGACTCAACGGTTACAAGAAGGATAAGAAGCTGTCACCGGGACAGATTATCCGCTACTCATAATTAGGAAACAACAAGACACGAAATACGATAAATAGCAAACCTAATTTAAAATTAACAAAAACCGATTCATATAAAATGCAAACAAAAAGGTCGCTACCGTCATGGCAGCGACCTTTATCTTTTCTATATTTTATCCACCTTATTATATAAGGCATTTACATCAGGTGGAAGAATCTCAGCACATCATTCAGGTTAGCTACAACGAGCAGGAGGAGGAGAATAGCGAAACCGACATACTCGGCACGCTCCATGAACTTATCGCCCGGCTTGCGGCCTGTAATGATTTCGTAAAGGAGGAAGAACACATGTCCACCATCCAATGCCGGAATAGGAAGAATGTTCATGAACGCCAGGATAATGCTCAGGAAAGCGGTCATCATCCAGAAGGCGTGCCAATCCCACATAGAAGGGAACAAGCTGCCCAAGGCTCCGAAACCACCCAGACTCTTGGCACCTTCCTTAGTGAAGACATACTTCATATCGCCTACATAGCCCGACAATACATTCCAACCATACTTGATACCCGCAGGGAAACTCTGGAAGAAGCCGTAGCTGATATGGGTAACCTTATAATCCTGGAGAACAGGATGATTATAGAAGCCAAACTTCACACCGTTCTCGGTAGACTGCAGCATGACATTGTTCTTCAATGTATCGCCAGACGCCTTGAGATAGGTTACCTGAGCTGTCAATGCCTTCACGCTGTCCTGATGAGAAGAGGTAGAGGCGAGAACATCATTGATGCGTCCCAGCTCCAGCTGGAATTCATTGAAAGAATCCACCTTCTTGCCATTCAGAGCGAGAATCTTATCACCCTTTGCCAAACCCAGTTTGCTGGCAGGGGAATCCTTCATCACACTGTCAATCTGCAATGGCAGATAAACCTCTACGAAGCGAGGACTCTCCTTGATCATGCTGAGCATGTCGAGGTCGCCTGGCAGATTGAGACTCATCGGCTTGCCGCCTCGGATGATATCTACACGAGTGGCTGTAGAAAGATCGCGATACATGTCGCCATCAAAGGTCTTGAAAGCTCCGAATTCAGTACCCACGAGAATATCATGGTCCTGGAAACCCAATGCCTTTGCCTCGGTATTGAACTTCATTCCCTGAGTCATGTCCTTGGTAGCTACATAGTCTTCGCCCCAATGGAAAAGAATCATGGAATAGATGAAAAGAGCCAGAATGAAATTGACCAGCACACCACCAATCATAATCAGCAGGCGCTGCCATGCCGGCTTGCTGCGGAATTCGAATGGCTGCTCAGGCTGTTTCATCTGTTCGGTATCGAAACTCTCGTCTATCATACCCGAAATCTTACAATATCCTCCGAGCGGCAACCATCCCAAACCGTAAGTGGTATCCGAATTCTTTGGCTTGAACTCGAAGAGATGGAACCAAGGGTCGAAGAACAGATAGAACTTCTCTACTCTTACACCGAAGAGCTTGGAGAAGAAGAAGTGTCCGCCCTCATGGAGCAACACCAAGATGGAAAGCGACAGCATCAGCTGCAACGCTTTGATCAAAAATACTTCCATTTATTTACTTTGAACTTTGAACTTGGAACTTTGAACTTGATGATGAGTCCTATATCCTGCGTTCATTTTAATTATTAATTATTAATTCTACATTATTAATTATTATTTATGCATCAGCTCCGTTGCTATGCGGCGAGCCTCAGCATCCGTCTGCAGATAGACATCAAGATCAGGATTGCTGTCGAAGGTGGCCTTAGCCATCGTCTCCTCGATGATGTCTGCCATCTGAAGGAAACCACATTCGCCCTTGCGGAAGCCGGCATTCACAATCTCATTGGCTGCATTTACGATGCACGACATATTGCCACCCTTCCTGATGGCATCAAAGGCAAGTTGCAGGCACTTGAACTTCTTACAGTCAGGCTTGAAGAACTGCAAATCCTGCGTCTTGAAGAGGTCGAGACGATCGCCATCGAGATGCAGACGCTGAGGGAACGAGAAGGCATACTGGATAGGCAGACGCATATCAGGCACGCCCAACTGAGCCTTCACGGCTCCATCGACAAACTGAACAGCACTATGAACAACACTCTGAGGATGGATGAGAACCTCTATCTTGTCAGCCGGAACCCCAAAGAGCCATTTAGCTTCTGTCACCTCGAAACCCTTGTTCATGAGCGAAGCCGAATCGATGGTAATCTTGGCTCCCATATCCCAGGTAGGATGCTTGAGGGCATCGGCTGCAGTAACCTTCTCCAACTGCTCGTGGGTATAATTACGGAACGGACCGCCCGAACAGGTCAGGAGAATCTTCTCTACCTCGTTGTCGCCCTCGCCCACCAGACTCTGGAAGATGGCGCTGTGTTCACTGTCTACCGGAAGGATAGGCACATGATATTCCTGGGCAAGATTACAAATCAACTCACCTGCCACCACGAGGGTTTCCTTGTTGGCAAGACAAATTTTCTTACGAGCCTTGATGGCATGGATAGTCGGCTCCAAGCCGGAAAAACCAACCATGGAAGCCAGCACCATATCGATAGGCTCTGCCTGTACGATGTCGCAAAGCGCCTGGGCACCTGCATAAACCTTGATATCTGGCTCATCGCTCAGCATATCCTGCAATTCCTCGTAGTGGTTCTCATTGGCTATCACTACGGCAGCAGGGTGGAACTTATGTGCCTGTTCGGCAAGTTCCTTCACCCGGTTGTTGGCGGTAAGGCAATATACCTCGTAAAGGTCGCTGTGCTGTTCGATGACATCGAGTGCCTGCGTGCCGATACTGCCGGTAGAACCGAGAATACATATCTGTTGTTTCTTCATCATTATATCATTTACAAGTCAAGCAATCCTTCGGGGATTGCCATTCTGATTTCCTTCTTTTCAGCATTCACCTCTTCGATGAGGTCGTTGCTGGCAGGGATGAGAATGTCATCACCTTCAGGAGTCGTCACTTCGAAAAGGAGGTTGAGGGTGGAATCATCAACACGCTCCAGAGTACCTACCAACTTTCCGCTTACGGCATCTACCAGCTGAAAACCGATGATTTCTGCCCAGGTCATGTTCTCACCATCGCTATCCGAAAGGTGGCGTGGAAAGAAGACCTCGCGACCGGTATAGTTGCGAGCCTGCTCCTGGGTATCGATATCCTCAAATTTCACGAGTACATTCTCATCATTCTTGAAACGATACTCCTCTAAATAGAAAGGTACGAGGATGCCGTCGATGTCGAGCACCAGATACTCGGCATCCACACGGTCGAAAACATCATCGGTAATGGCAAAGGTTATCTCGCCCTTCACCCCATGAGGCTTTCCCAACTTACCTATCTTATATACTTCGTCACGTCTTATCATATTACTTGGAACTTTGAATATTAATCGCTGACACGGGTAATCTTGGCACCCAGCGCATTGAGGCGATGCTCGATATCCTCGTAACCACGGTCTATCTGAGCAATATTCTCGATACGGCTGGTACCGTTGGCACTCATGGCAGCAATCAGCAGGGCGATACCGGCACGGATATCCGGACTCGTCATCCTGCCAGCACGCAACTTGATTTTATGGTCATGACCTACCACCACGGCACGATGAGGATCGCAGAGGATAATCTGTGCACCCATATCTATCAGCTTATCAACAAAGAAGAGACGACTCTCGAACATCTTCTGATGGAAAAGCACACTGCCACGAGCCTGGGTAGCCACCACGAGGAGCACCGAAAGAAGGTCTGGTGTAAGTCCAGGCCATGGAGCATCGGCAAGCGTCATGATGGTACCGTCGATAAACGAATCAATCACATAATGCTTCTGCTCCGGAATGACAAGATCATCGCCCTCTACCTTGATCTTCACACCGAGACGGCGGAAAGAATCAGGAATGATACCGAGATCCTTGACCGAAACGTCCTTGATGCGGACACCGGCACCACACATGGCAGCCATTCCGATAAACGAACCCACCTCGATCATATCGGGCAGGATGCGATGGCTGGCACCATGCAGCTTCTTGACGCCCACAATGGTAATCAGATTGCTGGCAATGCCACTGATCTGTGCTCCCATCGCATTGAGCAGATGGCAGAGCTGTTGGATATAAGGTTCGCAAGCCGCATTGTAAATGGTGGTGGTTCCCTCAGCCAGGACGGAAGCCATGATGATATTGGCTGTACCCGTCACGGAAGCCTCATCAAGCAACATATAGCAGCCCTTGAGCTTCTTTGCCTGAATCTGATACACATTGCGCTCCTCGTCATGGACGAAGGTTGCACCCAGATACTTGAAACCCAGGAAATGGGTATCGAGACGGCGACGACCAATCTTGTCGCCACCCGGCTTGGCAATGGTAGCCTTGCCGCATCTTCCGAGCAGCGGACCAAACATAAGCACACTGCCGCGGAGCGAAGAGCATTTCTTCACAAACTCCAGACTTTCGAGATAGTCCAGATTCAGTTCGTCACTCTGGAAGGTATAGTCGTGACGGTTATGCTGAGTAACCTTCACACCTATTTCCTTGAGCAACTTGATGAGGTTGTTCACATCCAATATGTCCGGCACATTATTAATGCGCACAGGCTCATCGGTAAGGATGGTGGTACAGATTACCTCCAGCGCCTCGTTCTTGGCGCCCTGGGGATAGATGGTACCCTGGAGCGGATGTCCGCCCTCTATAATGAAAGACTCCATAGAATTCTATTTAATAATGTGTTACTTATTTTCTCTTTTTACCGTTATTATTATTGTTATTATTGTAAGGCACATCACGGATAGGAGCAAACTTAAAGGTGCCCAGATCCAGCTGTATCTTACCATGAGTATAGCGGGCAAGGTCAGAAGCCACCTTCTCCTCATCAGCCGAGCCATGACTCCACTGCATCAGGTCGCGACGCATCTGATTGGCTGTCAATTCTACAAGCGCATCACGCTCTGCTCCCGGCTCCATATGCTCGAGTTGTTCAAACACACCGAACATCATGGCTCCATAATGGCGCACAGGAATGCGCTTCATCGGATAGTCCATTGGCTCTGGCTTCTTGGCAATCTGAGCAGCATGAGCTATATCGTAAGGATAGTCGATATCCAGCTGGAATCCGCTCATGATGGCAAGATGATCCCAGAACTTACGGTCTTTCTCTGCCTGCGTCATTCCCTCTGGGAACATACGTTTCATGATACTGATGATGGACTCAGCGCAACGCTGGCGCTCATTGCGGTCAGTGAGCGTCAGACAGTGATCCACCATCTTCTGGATTTCGCGGCCATATTCTGGCAGCACGAGTTTCTCCCGCTGTGTATTGTAATCTAATCCTTGTATATTCATATTCTTCTTCATCTAATTATTTTAATATAGTCAATGCGCTCATGGATGAGAGCCGCTTAAATTAATTTCTTCGGCATCTTGGCTACGAAGTCCTTGAGATAGAAAGGCACGAAATAGGCAACATCCTCAAACTTGCCTTCTACAAATCGCTTCTCGGCAAGCGGAGCCATGTTCTTTGCCAATGGTTCAATGCCCTCTACGAGGTGAGCGTTAGGATGATTGATGGTCTCCATACACTTGGCAGCACCATTGCCGAAGAAATACACATGATGCTGATCAAGGTATTCCTTGTAAGTATCAGCATCCACAATATCAGCCTGGATAGGGCGAACCACCTTCAAGGCGCGGTCGAGCACTTCGGCATATACCTCCATGCGACGGGCGTCGAGCATAGGTACGATGAGGGCGTCTTCATCTTCAGGATGTTCGCCTAGCAATACAGGCACAGCCATCAGTTCAAGGGTTGGAACTGCTATCAACTTCACGCCACGGCCATAGCAGATGCCCTTCGCCATACTCACGCCGATACGCAATCCGGTATAGGAGCCTGGACCACAACTTACAGCCACAGCCTCTAATGGAAGACCATGAGAATCGAGGAAATCCAAAGCCTCATCAACATACACACCCAACTTAACTGCATGGTTAGGACCTGAGTGATCTTCCTTGTTGAAAATCACCTGTCCACTATCACTAATTGCCACTGAGCACACGTCCGTACTCGTCTCAATATTCAAAATACACGACATAATTAAAAAATATATTCTTAAATAAGTTGCAAATATACGCATTTTCTCGCTTTTTTTTGTACTTTTGCAGAAATTTAACGCGAAAGATTATATGATACAGTCAATGACAGGCTTCGGAAAAGCTACCGCGGCCTACAAAACAAAGAAGATTAATGTAGAGATAAAGTCATTAAACAGCAAGACGCTTGACCTCTCTACACGTATAGCTCCGCTCTACAGAGAGAAGGAGATGGAAATTCGTCAGTACATCGCTAAGTCATTGGAAAGAGGCAAGATAGACTTCTCTATCTGGATAGAGAAGGACGCATCTACCGACGCCACACCTATCAACGGTGCGCTTGTACAGAATTATTACCAGCAGATCAAGAAAATATCGGAAGAAACCGGTATTCCTGAGCCAACTGACTGGTACAACTGTCTGTTGCGTCTTCCTGATGTAACAACGAAGACAGAAGTCGAAGAATTGACAGAAGAGGAATGGGAGGTTGCCAAAAATGCAATTTGCGAGGCTGTGACCCATCTTCAGGACTTCCGCAAGCAGGAAGGAGCCGCTCTTCAGAAGAAATTTACCGAGAAAGTGGATAACATCCAGGCTCTCCTGGCTAGCATCGAACCATACGAGAAGGCTCGCGTGGAGAAGATCAGACAGAACATCGTTACCGGCTTGCAGCAGATTCCGAATGTGGATTATGACAAGAACCGACTGGAGCAGGAGCTTATCTACTATATCGAGAAGCTCGACATCAGCGAGGAAAAGCAGCGTCTTGCCAACCACCTGAAGTATTTCCGTGAGACCATGAACGAGGAAGGTCATGGCGTAGGAAAGAAACTCGGTTTCATCGCACAGGAAATGGGACGCGAAATCAACACTACCGGCTCCAAGAGCAACCAGGCAGAAATGCAGAACATCGTGGTGAAGATGAAGGACGAGCTGGAGCAAATCAAGGAACAGGTGCTGAATGCTCTCTAAAGAGAAAAGCTCTCCCCCCAAAAAAGAAAAGCTCTCCCCAAAAAGACCCCCCAAAAAAGAGCCCCCAAAAAGAGCCCCCGTTCCAGGCGATTCCATCGCCTGGCAAAAGAATGGCATATAAAAGAAAAAGGAACAATGAAGAACGGATTATTAATTTTCAGTGCCCCATCGGGCAGTGGTAAGAGTACCATCGTCAACTGGTTGATGAAAGAACACCCAGAGTTGAAGTTGGCTTTCTCCATCAGTTGTACCTCTCGTGCTCCTCGTGGCACAGAGCAGAATGGTGTTGAATATTTCTTCCTCTCTCCTGAGGAGTTTAAGGCTAAGATAGAAGCTGATGAATTCCTGGAATACGAGGAGGTTTACCAGGACAGATTCTATGGCACCTTGAAGTCGCAGGTGGAAAACCAGCTTGCCAAGGGCGAGTCGGTAATCTTCGACGTTGACGTTAAAGGCGGTGTGAACATCAAGAATTTCTATGGCGACCGTGCCCTGAGCATCTTCGTACAGCCACCTTCGGTTGAGGAATTGCGCCGCCGCCTGGTGGGTCGTAATACTGATGCCCCAGAGGTTATCGAACAGCGCCTTGCCAAAGCCAGCTATGAGCTGACCTTCGCTCCTCAGTTCGACCACGTCGTTGTCAACGATGACCTGGAGAAGGCTCAGCAGGAAGTTTATCAGCTCGTAAAAGCCTTTTTAGACGCAGAATAGCTAAAGCATAAGCAAAGAATAGTTAAAGCGAAGCCCGCTATCAGAAAGCAAAGCCCCCGTTCCAGGCGATTCCATCGCCTGTCCAAAAGGCAAATACAGCTCGCTTTGCTAATCATAAAGTTCAAAGTTCAATGTTCAAAGTTCAAAGTAAGAAAGTAGGAATCTTTGGCGGTAGCTTCAACCCCATCCATACCGGCCATATCGCATTGGCGAAAAGCCTGTGCGAGAAGGCGGGACTGGATGAGGTATGGTTTATGGTATCGCCTATGAACCCCTTTAAAAAGACGGCAACCGACTTACTCGATGACCATCTGCGACTGGAAATGGTAGAGAAGGCACTTGAGAAGGAGCCTCAGCTCAAGGCATGCGACTACGAGTTTCGCCTGCCCAAGCCATCCTATACCTGGCACACGCTTCAAGCCATCAGCCAGGAATTCACAGACATCGAGTTTACGCTGCTGATAGGTGGGGACAACTGGGCTGCCTTCGACAAGTGGTATCATCACGAAGATATCCTTGCCCACTACCCCATCGTTGTCTATCCCCGTCAGGGAAGCAGCGTGGGCGAAGTGCCGGAAGGCGTAACAATAGTAGAAACTCCATTGCTCAACATCAGCAGTACCGAGATACGGCAGCGCATCAAAGAAGGAAAGAGTATCAAGGGAATGGTACCGGAGAGCATCGAAGAACTGGTAAAAAGAAACTATAACGCCCGATAAAAAATAACATCCGGGTGTTTGGAAACTTCTGCCTTTTAAAAGCATATAACGTTTGCTTCAAAAAACTGTTTACAACATTTTAAACAACAATAGAAAGATATGAGTTGGAAAGAAATCATCAAGAAGTGTCTTAGTGTGGCATCTGCTCCTATTCGCAGAAATGCCAACTTCTTCGTGTTCATGTACTTATTGGGCACGATCAGTTCACTGGTGACCATACCGAAATATGGCTCATTGTACGACAATCTGTTCCTGGAACTCTTTGTCGACCTCTACCTCCTGTGTGCCATTCTTGCTATCTTCCCCAAGAAGGTACGCTTCTGTCTACGTATCGTGCTATACATTATATTATATAGCACCGCAGCCGCAGACACCTATTGTTTTGTGAATTTCGGCTCTACACTCAATCCTTCCATGCTGATGCTGGTGGGCGAAACCAACAGTGCAGAGGCAAGCAGCTTCCTCTCGGCACTCATCTCTGCCGAAGTACTCTTCAGCAGTGTAGGCTGGATTCTGCTCCTGGCTCTGATTCAGATACTCATCGCCATCTTCCGCAAGCAACTCATCAAATTTTACGTCTTCCTGATTACCTGTCTGGAATTGGCTTCCTGGAAAAAACGAATCAAGTCGGTTCCACGCATCACCGCAGCCATGCCGGCAAGTTTCGGAATCCTCTGTATCGCTGTTTTCATCACTGGCTTGTGCACTTCCTGGCACAACAAGACGGCTTTCCACAAGCTGATGTCGGGCAAAACCATCGGAGAGGTGGAGCACACCCTGACAGAGAAAGACCATGCCGTGCTCTATCTACCTATCTACCGACTCGACTTCAGTATCTATGCCAATCAGCTGGCAGCACACCAGATCACCCAGCTTATCCGTGCCGCACATACCGTAAAGGTGGACAGCTGCAGCTATCGCTCACCTAACATCGTACTCATCATCGGCGAAAGCTACGGCAGACATCACTCGCAGCAATACGGCTATTTCATGGAGACGACTCCTAGACAGAGTGCACTGGAAAAGAGCCGGAAACTCACCAAATTCACAGATGTAGTAACCTGCTGGAACCTGACCAGTTTCGTATTCAAGAACATGCTCTCCACCCATGTGATAGGCGAGAAAGGAGAATGGTGCGACTATCCGCTCTTCCCGGAAGTGTTCAGAAAGGCTGGCTACAACGTTACCTTTATCACCAACGAATTCCTGCCGCAGGCTAAAGAAGCCGTCTATGACTTCAGCGGTGGTTTCTTCCTGAACAATCCAGAACTGAGCAAGCTGCAGTTTGACCATCGCAATACCCAGTTGCACGATCTTGACGACGGATTACTGAAAGACTATGACGACAGTCTGAAGACATTCCAAAAGGAGCACAACCTCACCATCTTCCACCTGATGGGACAGCACGTGAACTACAAGCTGCGCTACCGCAAGGAACAAGCCAAGTTCTGGGCAAGCAGCTACGAGGAAAAGCGACCAGAGCTGACCACGGCACAGCGCAAGATGCTGAGCCATTACGACAATGCTACCCTCTACAACGACTCTATCGTGGCGCAGATCGTGAAACGATTCCAGAAGGAGGATGCCGTTGTCATCTATGTGCCAGACCATGGCGAGGAATGCTATGAGGAGGACCGCGGCTTTATCTGCCGTAACCATTCAGCCAACATCGACTGGCCGCTGGCCCACTACGAATTCGAAATTCCTTTCTGGATATACTGTTCACCGAAGTATATCAGGAACCACCGCGACATCTACCGTCAGATACGCAAGGCAAAGGACAAGAGATTCATGACCGATGCCCTGCCTCACCTATTATTATATCTGGCTGGCATCGAGACGCCTACCTACAAGGAGGAATATAATATCCTGAGTCCGAAATACAACGAGATGCGACCACGTATCCTCAAGAATTCAGCCGACTACGACCAGCTGCGCGACGAGCATCTGGAAAAGGTAGAAAAGGAAAAAAGTAAAAAGGAAAAAAGCAAGAAAGGAGATAAGAAATGAAACAGTCGATATTAACAAGAGAAGCCTGCAATGCACTGAGAGGACTTGCCATCATCGGCATCTTCCTGCACAATTACTGTCATTGGCTAGGTCCCATCGTCAAGGAGAACGAATATCAGTATATCCAGCACAACGTAGACTGGCTGGCACAGGTTATCGTCAATCCCGACTTTAACCTGCCTATCCACCTGCTCTCGTTCTTCGGTCATTACGGAGTGCCGATATTTCTCTTCCTAAGTGCCTACGGACTGGTAATGAAATATGAGGCAAACCCCCACCTCTCAGCAGAACAGGAAGCACAGATATATCATATCTCTGGTGAGAAATCGGCTTGGCGCATCAACTGGCGCGAGCCGCTGCGCTTCGTGCGCTATCATTATCTGAAACTCTTCAAGATGATGATAACCGGTTTCGCAGCATTCACCATGCTCGACCTCATCACGCCGGGCTCTCACCACTATGCTGCACTCGACATCGTGGCAATGCTGGGCATGTTCAACAATGTATTGCCAAACCCGGACAACATCATCTGGCCAGGTCCATACTGGTTCTTCGGACTGATGCTGCAGCTCTATATCGTATACCGCCTCTTCATCTATCGCCGTCACTGGGGATGGACGGTGGCGCTGATGGCAATCTGCATCGGCATCCAGCTAGCCTTGGGATTCGACAATCCGGAGAGCGAGGCGATGAACCGCTACCGCTACAACTTCATGGGAGGCATGCTGCCATTCGGACTCGGCATCCTCTATGCCCGTTATGGCGAGAAGATATTGATGACTTTCCATTCACCAGTCACCAATTTCTTTGGCATCGTCTTCTGCATCTCGCTCATCTACAGTCTGAGCGGAAGCATGCTGGGCTGGACCTTCGTTCCCTTCTTCATCTGTCTGCTGAGCGTACTGCTTGCTGAACTTCTGCAGGACATCAACTGGCTGAAGGGCACTTACAAGGTATTGGCATGGATGGGCAGCATCTCAGGTGCTCTCTTCGTCATTCATCCGGTAGCCCGCAAGCTCTTCATCCCTATCAGTCGCCGTGGCGACATCTATGCCGGTCTGCTGCTCTACATCATAGCCAGCGTTTGTCTGGCATGGCTGTTTACCCAACTGATGAAGAAGATTCCAAATCCAAAGTATTGAGAGTGAAGAACGAAGAGTGAAGAGTGAAGAATTCAATAGCTATTGAAACTCACCCTTCGTTTTTCACCTCCATAACAAAAAACAAACAAGAAGACAAGAGAATTCTTCACTCTTCGTTCTTCACTCTTCACTTAGCTTATGAAGATTAAAGATATAGAACTGGCAAATATCAGCCGATTTCGTGGCGAACTGATGGGAGCAGCCATGCTGTTCATCATCCTGTTCCATGTAGCACTACCTAGAGAGGATGCCTTTTTCGGGCTTCGCAGAATGGGCAATGTGGGAGTAGATATGTTCTTATTCCTCAGCGGAATAGGACTGTGGTTCTCGTGGACGAAGAATCCTTCTGCCAAGCATTTCTTCATCCGCCGCTATCTGCGCATCTACCCAACCTGGCTCATCATCGCCTGCCTCTTCTATATCCCAGGATTCCAGGGAGGCAGTGCATGGAACTGGATCAATCTCTTTGGCGAGATAACCATCAACTGGGGGTTCTGGCTGCACGATGAACTCAACTTCTGGTACATCCCAGCCACGATGATGCTCTATCTCTTTGCCCCTGCCTATATGGAACTCATCAAGCGCCACCCTATTTACCGGTGGTTGCCGGTGGTAATGATCATGTGGTGCATCCTGGTACAATATGTCACCCCGATACATCAGGCTGTGGGACATCTGGAGATATTCTGGAGCCGCGTGCCTATCTTCTTCATCGGCATCAATATGGGTGAGATGGTAAGACAGAAGCAGACACTCGACGGAGCCTCGATATGGATGATATGGCTGATGTTCCTGATGACGCTGCTGGCGAGCATCTTCCTGGAACAGGAGAAACATGGCATGTTCCCGCTCTTCCTGGAGCGAATGCTCTATATCCCGCTCACCATCACGAGTATCCTGCTGCTCAACCGCATCTTCCGCCGTACGCCCCACTGGTTCAACCGTGGTTTCATGCTGGTAGGAGCACTGAGTCTGGAATGTTATCTCATCCACATCCACTTCGTACTCAAATATATAGAGCCTCTTCATCTGGGCTATTGGCCAACCTTCCTTGCCTGCATCGCCATCACCCTGCCTGCAGCATGGATATTGAGCAAGATAGCAGGATGGATTTCTAAAGAATTAGCTAAGATTATCAAGTAAAAAGGAGTTTTTATGAACGAGAATAAAATGAAAGACAGCAAAGGAATGGCTGCCTTAATGCGACTGATTCGCCCTAAACAATGGATCAAGAACGGATTCATCTTCGTGCCGCTGTTCTTTGGCGGTGCCCTGTTCCATATCGATGCTTTGCTGGCTGGACTGATTACCTTCTTTGCCTACAGTTTTGCTGCATCGAGCATCTATTGCTTCAACGACATCTTTGATGTAGAGGCCGACCGCCGTCACCCCGTAAAATGTCACCGCCCGATTGCATCAGGAGCGGTAAGCATCAGGCAGGCATACGGTCTGATGTTTCTCATGCTGGCACTCTCCATGGGTACATGCTGTCTGCTGGAATCATGGGAAACCATGGGCATCATCGCCTTCTATTGGCTCTTAAACCTCTGCTACTGCGCCAAGCTCAAGCAGTATGCCATCATCGACGTATGTATCGTAGCCTTCGGTTTCGTACTCCGCCTGTTGGCAGGTGGTGTGGCTACCCATATCATGCTGAGTAAGTGGATTGTGCTGATGACCTTCCTCATCACCCTCTTCATGAGTTTTGCCAAGCGCCGCGACGATGTATTGCGCATGGAAAAGACGGGCGAGGCTCCCCGCAAGAACACCAGCCGCTATAACCTCACCTTCATCAACCAGGCTATTACCATTACCGCCTCGGTTACCCTGGTATGCTACATCATGTATACGGTGAGTCCGGAGGTTATCGAAAACTTCCATACCGATTATCTCTATCTTACCAGTGTATTCGTATTGGTGGGTTTGCTGAGATACATCCAGATAGCAGTGGTAGACCAGAAGAGCGGCGACCCTACGAAGATTATCCTGCGCGACAGGATTACCCAGTTTATCGTCCTTGCCTGGCTGCTCTCCTTCCTCATCCTTATCTATATCGTATAAGAAAGAGTTAATCCAAAAGAAGAACAAGAAATGAAGAAGAAAATATACTGTTTCGATTTCGACGGAACGCTGACAACGAGCGATACCTTGCTGGAATTCATCAAGTATGCCAAGGGAACCAGCCGTTTCCTGATGGTTTTTCTGATGTACAGTCCGCTCCTGGTGCTGATGAAACTGCATCTCTTTCCCAACTGGAAGGCAAAGCAACTCATCTTTGCTCACCTCTTTGCCGGCATGCGCATCGAGAAGTTTGATGCGCTCTGCCGTGGGTTTGCAGAAGAAAGCCAGCATCTGCTTCGTCCTAAGGGCATCACCCTGGTGCATGAAGCATTGGTAGCTGGGACTCAGGTCTTCATCGTAAGTGCCAGTATCGACAACTGGGTGCGCCCCTTCTTTGAGATTCGGAATCTGACAGGCATCCAGGTGCTTGGTACACAGATAGAAGTTGTGGATGGCAAACTGACGGGCCGCTTCAAGAGCAACAACTGTTATGGAGCAGAAAAAGTATGCCGAATCACGGAAGCCCTTTCTTCATCACAAACAGCAGATACCGGTGACAAGACATTTCTCGACCGTTCTCTCTATGAGATAGAAGCCTTCGGCGACAGCCGTGGCGATAAGGAGATGCTTGCCTTCGCAGACCAGGGGCACTACAAGCCTTTCAGAGAATAATCATTTTAGAAAGATAAGTCAAGGATATAGAAACATATAAATCAGAAGGAACCAGATGAAAAGAAATACCGATCTCGATTTCATTCGAGCCATCCTCATTGTCCTCATGATATTGATTCATATCGTGAGCTTCGGCAACGCATATCCCCAGCTGAAGGCAGGCATCCTGTCATTCATGATGCCTACCTTCCTCATCATCACGGGCTATCTCGTGAACATCGAGAAGACCGGAAGACAGATGGGAAACTATCTGAAATGCCTCGCCCTGCCCTATGTCATCATGGTGACAGGATTCTCGGTCCTCTCCTATTATATGCCGGTGAGAGATGGTATCACTGAGCTCTCCCTCTCCCAGATAGGCGAGAAAATCTTCATTACTTCCATCGGTCCCTATTGGTTTATCCAGACCATGATTATCTGCGGAACGCTCTATTACTTCTGCTTCCGTGGAAGGAATTGGAATGATTTACGCAAGAATTATACGAAAAGAGATACCTATGCCAGCCTTTTCGTCTTCGCAGTTACGCTGCTTCTGATATCAGAGACTCCAGCCCTATCGGCAAGTGCAGCTGCCTATTACTTCATCGGCGTGGTCATCCGACAGAGCAAAACGGAGTGGAACAAGCTGTTCCGCCACGAGTTCTTCGCCATCATCCTGTGGATTTATCTGCTCAACCACGATGACTGGTACGACTGGGGGAGTCTGGCTATCGTCTTTTCCTGCTGGTGCTGCATCAGCACCCTGCTGTTCCTGCAACACCTGCTCGATGCTCCCGAACGCTTCAAGGATTTCAGTCCAATGATAGGAAAAGCGGCAAAGGTGACCAACAGAATCAAGGACACCTTATTATATATAGGTCGCAACACGCTGCCTATCTACCTCTTCCACCCCATCTTTACGATGGCTGCGAAGTTCTACCATCCCCTCTTCAGCTGGGATCCGAGCGAGATTTCGTTTGCTCTCTTCACCGTGATACTCGCCATCCTGGGAAGTATCGCCATCGCCAGAATCATGGAAAAGACCAAGCTGGCTTACCTCTTCGGAAAGGGAAAGATATTAAGATAATTCAATAAAAGAATAGAACCATGAATATCAAGAAAAAAATAAACGATATGGATGATGCCAAGCGGGAAAAGCTGGGCGAAGTAGTGCGCTTTGGCATTGTGGGCGGACTAGCCACCATACTGCAATACGTCATCTACCTTGCCATGATGCCAGCCCTGGCTCATTTCATTCCGCAGATAGGCGACCATACCCTGGCAACTACCGCCAATACCATCGCCTACCTGGTGAGTTTCATCTTCAACTTCATCGCGAGCACGCGCTATACCTTCAAGGTGAAAGCGAATGCCAAGCGGGGAGCAGGATTCACCTTGTCGCACATCGTCAACTATTCGATGCAGACCCTCTGCCTGAATGTCTTCGTAGGGCTGGGACTCGCCAAACAATGGGCAATGATTCCTACGCTCTGCATCTGCATCCCAGTCAACTTCCTCCTGGTGAGGTTCTTTCTCAAAAAGAAATAGAAATAAAAGATTTATCATAGCAAAACCAATATGAGAAAAGTTTTCGATATATTCAAGATTAGAAAAGAAGAAAGATGGCTGGCACTCGTCATTTTCCTGATGCTTGCCGTCCTCAACAGCTTCGTTATTGCCCGATACGCTGGGGCTTTCACACAGATAACCGATGATTACTACAAGAATTTCATCCGCCACTTCTGCGTATCAGGCTTCGACCCGCTGACTTACTGGGTATTGAGCGACTGGAGTGCGGCATATAATGTCTACCGCCATCCATTGCTGGCAGCCTATATGTACGTTCCCTATCTGCTGAATATGGGACTGATGAAGCTGACAGGCTACAACTGTGCCCTCTTCATCGCCATCACCATTCAGATATTCTGCGGCTTCTATGCCATGATATTCCTCTATCGTATCTTCCGTGAGGTTGTAGAATTGGGACAGAAAGTTTCCCGGATGCTCACCCTGCTCTTCTTTTCCTTCGGATTCGTCATGGTCACCACCATCGTTCCCGACCACTTTGTCATCTCGATGATGCTGCTGATTCTGGCACTTTATATCTCCGGCAAGAGAATGAAGAGTCATCAGCAGTTCAAGATCTGGCAGAGCATCCTCTACTTCCTGCTCACCGCAGGAACCTCGCTCAACAACGGTTTGAAGATTTTCCTCTCTTCCTTCTTCGTTAACGGCAAGGCGTTCTTCCGGCCTAAGCACCTTCTGCTGGCAGTCGTCTTACCGGCAGGACTGCTCTGGGGATTCTGTCAATGGGAATACCGCACACTGGTATGGCCTCAGGAAATGGCGAAGAAAGAGGCGAAAGCCAAGAAGATGGCGGCAAGAAAGGAAAAACAGCAGCGTGCAGCCAAACTGAAGCAGCTGAAGGATTCGCTCGTTCAGGATTCCATCCAGCGAGGACTCAAGATTATCACGCCTGAGGAAATCGCACAGAAAGCCAAGAACGACAGCATACAGAAGGCAAAACAGCTGGCAAAGGAAGAGGCTAAGAAGAAAAAAGGACCAAAGCAGGGAGCACCGATGAAGAAGGTGGGATTTCTGAGCTGGACCGATGTCACTACCTCCAGAAGCCAGGCGCTCATCGAAAACTTCTTCGGTGAAAGCATCCAGTTGCACGAAGACTATCTGCTGGAAGATGAATTGAGAAACAACTGTGCCCGTCCGATGTTTGTACCTTATCGCCATTGGTGGAACTATGCTGCAGAAGCCATCCTGCTATTGCTGTTTGCCGGAGGTATCTGGGCAGGCAGAAAGCACAGGTTCCTGTGGCTTGCCCTATCCTATTTTGCACTCGACCTGTTTCTGCACATCGGATTGGGATTCGGACTGAACGAAGTATATATCATGACGGCACATTGGATCTATGTCTTGCCAATAGCCATGGCATATCTCTGCAAGTCAGCCCAAGGCAGATTCCGCAAGGGCATCATCACCACCATCGGCATCCTGACCGTCTATCTCATCCTATATAACGGATCATTGATATTCAGATATTTCTGTCTGTAAACAAGAAACGCCCTGTAAAGGCAAAAGCTTTAAAACTAAACGTTAATGATGCTTTTGCTCTTACAAGGCGTTTTTTATACTTTCATTTAAACATGCTTTTCCGTTCCCATCCACTTTCCAAACCGTTTCCGAACGGCTTTCAGGATGATGGAGAAATTGCCGTATCGCAGATTGAGGAAGAGTTCTTCCAGCGAACGGCCTATCTTAATCCACGGATGGCCCCAGCAATTAATTTTGTAGAGACGTTCCTTATACTCAACATCTTCCAGGATATAACGGGGATGCTTGAGCGGAAACTCCAATTCATGGCGCTTCATCATGAAAATCCTGCGATAAGCCTTCGGCGTGGTCTTCATGCTACCCGAAAAATGGGTAGACTCATCAGACAAGCCAAGATTATTAATCAGATTCTTTGCCGGCATAATCGCCATACCCGAACTCAGTAGCATGGCAGACCAGAACAGACTTTCGAAATACAGCTTGCCCGAAGCACGATGGTCCTGCATCATCCGGATAAGATCAGAACGCAGCTTCCTGCTCTTGGCAAACGACTCCAACTCCCGCATGGTATAAGCATCATCCAGGAAAGCATACTGCTCATCGCGCTTCTCGAAAACACGACGCCACGAAGCCCACCCCCAGATGGCAAATACCGAAGTAAAGAAATAACTGTTGGGACAATAAGCGGTAATCTCGTCCTCATTGAATCCTGCAATCATGGAGATACGCTCATCGTGCTCATACCGGTCGAGCATTTCCTTGCAGAAAGGAAAAAACGACTGAGACGGTACACAGTCATCTTCCAGGACGATGCACTTGTCGACCATCGAGAAAGCCCATTTCTGCGAGAGATGTCCCGAAGGGTCACATCCCTGGTTCTTGGTCTGATAAGAACGATGCACCTCACATTCCCAGTCGATATTCTCATCCGACGCAATCTGGCGGCACGCCTCAATACCCGGCACATCCCGCTCTCCCCTAGCTCCGTCCTGATAGAGGAACAGCTTGGCAGGACGAGCCTTCCTTACCTCGTCGAAAACTTTCTGGAAATGATCCGGGCGATTGAAGAACAGCATCAATACAGCCACATCTATCTTAGCAGGTTGTTTCATATATATTACTTGTTTACAAAATTAGCCAACTCTAGAAACTATATTCTCTGCAAAGATAACGCAAAAAGGAGACAATGCCAAATAAAACTGCCCCAAAAACAAGCCAAGATGCAATATTTCCCATTTTTTCTTCCTACAATCAATTTTTTACACTAACTTTGCAGGCAAATAAGAAAAGAAGAATGAAGAATATTTTTAAAATCAAGAAAGAAGAAAGGATACCGGGCCTCGTGGCTTTACTGGTATTCGTACTGCTCAACGGGTTGTTCTTCTACAAATACGGCAACCTTTTCCTCAGAGCGCACCACGTCAGCTTCTGGCAGTTGTTCGCCAAGACCTTCCATGTATCCGGATTTGATGCATGGTCGTATATCTTTATGTCGAATGGCAAACTCTATTTCGAGATTCCCCGCCATCCGCTCTTTGCAGTCATCCTTTATCCCTTCTATCTCATCAACAAGGAACTGATATCTTCGGGCGATACCAACTATGCGATGATATTCATGGCCATCCTGCTCATTGCAAGCGCCTTCTATTCCTTCATCTTCGTATATCGCATCTTCCGGGAAATCATAGAACTGAAGAAGAAAGACTGCATTCTTTTCTCCACCATGCTCTATTCCTTCGGTATGGTGATGGTTTCCATGCTGGTACCCGACCACTTCTGCTGGTCGCTCCTCATGCTGACCATGACGCTGTATCTGGCAGGCATGGCGATGAAGGAAAGACGCCAACTGTCTGCCTGGACCATCGGCATCCTCAGTTTCCTAACCGGAGGAGTCACTCTCAGCAACATTGCCAAGACCTATCTGGCAGCCTGGTTTACCAACGGCAGGAAGGTCTTTGCCCCTAAGAATCTCGTGGCTATGATTCTGCCAGCCATCCTGCTGGTAACTACTGCCTATCTTATCTATACAGAAGTAAGGGAACCCCAGTTTCATGCAGATAAGCAGATTGAGGTAAAGACACATGCCAAGGATCCGGAACAGCAGCGAAAGGATTCCATCCATCATGCATGGGTTCTGGCTCATACAGGAGAACCGATGAAGAAGGAAGGATTCTGGAAATGGACCGATACGTCAACTTCCAGGACAGATGCCCTGATTCACAACATGATGGGAGAATCCATCCAGCTCCACGACTCTTATCTCCTGGATGATATGTGCGTAAACCGACCTACCATCGTGAAGTATAACTACACATTCAATTATGTCATCGAAGCCATCATCTCGCTGCTGTTCCTCATCAGCATCGTGGTTGGCATCCGACATAAGTTCTTCCTCATGGTACTGAGTTGGCTGGGATTAGACATCGTCATCCACTTCGTGATGGGATTCGGACTGAACGAGATGTATATCATGGCTTGCCACTGGATATTCATCATTCCTATTGCCATCGCCTATCTGATGAAGTCACTCACACCGGGCAAACAGGTTATCCTGAGATATTTCTGCTGGTTACTCACCCTGTATCTCTGGGCATGGAATGGCTACTGGCTATTCACCTACATGTCAGACCAAGCAACCCAGATCATGAAATAAGCGGCCCCCAAAAGCCACATTCTTTATAATAACTCTCTAAAAAGGAATCTTATGAACATAGCAGTCATCTTTGCAGGAGGCTCTGGCCTCAGAATGCACACCAAGTCAAGACCTAAGCAGTTCCTGGAACTGAACGGCAAACCTATCATCATCTATACTTTGGAATTGTTCGACAATCATCCGGAGATAGATGGCATCGTCGTAGCCTGCATCGAATCATGGATTCCTTTCCTGGAGAAGATGATACGCAAGTTCGAAATCAGCAAGGTGGTCAAGATTGTACCGGGTGGCAACAGCGGACAGGATTCCATCTATCACGGACTCTGTGCTGCCGAAGAGTTTGCCGGCGGCAAGGATGCCAACGTGCTCATTCATGACGGAGTACGCCCACTCATCACCGAGGAAACCATTACTGATAATATCCGCAAGGTGGAAGAATGCGGCTCCTGCATCACCTGCATACCAGCCACAGAGACTTTCATCGTAAAACAGGAAGACAACTCGCTGGAAATTCCGGAACGAGACAATTCTCTGATTGCCAGAGCACCACAGAGTTTCCGACTGAAAGATATCCTCTCTTCACACCGCAAGGCGATTGAAGAAGGCAGACACAACTTCATTGATTCCTGTACGATGATGAGCCATTACGGCTATAAACTCGGTACCATCATCGGACCGATGGAGAACATCAAGATTACAACGCCAACCGATTTCTTCGTGTTCCGTGCCATGGTAACAGTACACGAGAACCAGCAGATTTTCGGTTTCTGATAAAGATAGAGAAGATATGAAACATAACGAAATAGAACTGGAAGACTGGAAAGACTTTGCCAAAAGCTTTCCGCTTTACGAACAACTGAGAAACAAGACCATCGGCATTACGGGAGCTACGGGCTTACTGGGCTCCTGCATGGTTCATTGCCTGGAAGAACTCGACAGACAGCACGGACTGAACCTGACCATCGTCTGCTTCGTAAGAAACGAAGAAAAGGCGCAGCAGGTACTGGGTCATCCTCAGGAAGAAGCCCATTCTGCAGAGGTTTTGGACAAGAACATCGTGATTCTGAAGCATGATTTTAGCAAGGCAGAGGAAATGCCGCAGGAGATTCACATCGATTATCTGGTGCATTTTGCCAGTCCTACCGCATCCCAATACTTTGTCAGCAAACCGGTAGAAACCATGATGACCGATTTCGACGGCACAGCCCAGCTCCTGCGTTTCGCCCTCCGACAGAACACCGCCTCTATCGTCAATGTTTCATCCCTGGAGGTATATGGAAGCATCTATGATGATTCCCATCCGCTCAGCGAGGAAGAGCAGGGCTACATCCATCTTTCAGATACCCGCAGCAGCTATCCCGTAGCCAAGAGAGCAGCCGAATGCCTCTGCCATGCCTATGCTCGCGAGTATGGAGTGCACGTCAAGACAGCGCGCCTCGCACAGACCTTCGGAGCTGGCGTTACGGCAGATGACAACCGCGTCTTCGCACAGTTTGCCCGCAACATCATTGCCGGAGAAGACATCGTTCTCCATACCACCGGTGAACTGAGCCGCTGCTATTGCTATACGATTGATGCCATCGAGGCAATCCTTTTCATCCTGCTGAAGGGTGAAGACGGCGAGGCATACAATGTTGCCAACGAGTCAACCTACATTTCCATCATCGATATGGCGAAGTTCCTCTGCAAGACTTTCAATCCCGACATACAACCGGTCATCCAGCTGAAGGAAGGCATGGGCTATTCTCCGATGACCCGGCTCCGTCTGTCCTGCAGCAAGGTGCATCAACTCGGCTGGACGCCAGGATACGACATGAAAACCATGTTCCAACGTCTCATTAATTCCCTGAAAGCTTCAGCAGCAGCTTCTCATTAAAACATTAAAAGCATCCATCAGCATCATGACATCCATTCTAAAGAGAATATACAAGAGTACATTGGGAATATACGAGCGCAAGGACCTGTCGTCCTGGAGCCATACTCCTGCCTGTTCTACTCCCATCTACGGCATCTACCATATCTTCTGCGACGCCAACTGGAAAGAGATGGTAAGGGAACAGATGCAGCATCTCGCCGACAGCGGACTGCTCGAGGCAAGCAACCACCTCTATATCAGCTGCATCGCCAGAAACGACGAAGACATCATGGAATTGGAAGATATCCTGCGACAATACTCTAAAGATAAGATAGAATTTGTTTCCAAGACCACCAATCCGCAGCGATTCGAGTTTCCGGCGCTCGACTATATGTATGAGAAATCGCAGCACGAAGACTTCCTCTTCTATTATTTCCATACCAAGGGAATCACCTATCAGACTCCCCTGCATCAGGAAGACAGGGAATTCAGGGGGTTCGTGGATAAGATTGTGGCATGGAGAAGAATGATGGAATATTTCCTGATGAACCAGTGGAAAGTGGCTGTCAACACCCTGGAAGCGGGATATGATACCTACGGAAGCTATCTCTTCCCTCCTTTCAAGAACAAGATGTATGCCGGCAACTTCTGGTGGGCAAAGGCTTCTTATTTCAGAACGCTCCCTGCCCTAGACGAAGATACCAAGCTGCACAACCGGTTCATGGCCGAGGAATGGCTGCTGAGTCTGCCGAGAGTAAAGGCTTTCTCGGCTTTCGATACGGTGGCAGACCTGTATTTTGTCAGAATTCCGCCAACCATCTATGAGGTGGGCAGACATTCCCTTTGGGATTCCCTCAAATACTGCACCATCTATACCTATAGAAAATATCAGCGCAAATGGTTCGGTTACAGCTATAAGCAGCACTGCCAACAAAAATTCCAGCAACTCAAGCAATCGCTTTAGTTGCTGGAATTTTCCATTTATAACTGGTTCATGACTTGAACTCCAACTTACCGACGTGCAGATTCACCTTGTCCAGATCCGGCAACTGCATATAGTTGCCATATTGGTCGGTCAGCACCTTGTCGTAGTTTCCCGGCACAGGCATCTGATGCCCCTCAAACTCCAGGGTGGTCAGCGGGAAGATATCTTTCAGATGGCGCTCTACGACAAAAGGCACACCGAAAGCATCCAGATAGGCGCCACCGGTCAGTTTGGCGATGCCTCTCATCACCGGATAAATCAGCCGTTCATTCAGATGTACCCAGCGCATCACCTTGCCCACGAGCACTTCATCCTGCAGATCCTTCCGCTTCAATATCTTGTAGGTGTGCCCGATGGTCTGCATCGACAACCGCTGCAGCCATTTGGGATGCTTGTCGATAGGAAAGATATCTATATAGATGCCCCGCTCCTTGAAAATCCTGTCATAGCCATTGTTTTCATCCAGCACCGAACGGCGGTCTCTCAACTTGGCATACTGGAAGAAATAGTTTTCGTCCGTCTGCCTGCATTGCAGCGCCATCGTTTCATCAAGTTCGCGGGGCAGAATCTCAATCATCTTCAGATAATCCTCCCGAAGCATCTGCACATCCATATCATCATCCCAGGGAATAAAACCCTGATGGCGGGCTGCACCAATCAGTGTGCCGCCTATCAGCCAGTAACGGATGTGATGGCGCTTGCAGATGGCATCAAAAGCCAGCAGCAGCTCTACCATCCTTTGCTGATGCTTCCACAGCAGAGAACCTTCGGGATTGAACCGGGCTCTCAACTCCTCATTACTATATTGTCTTGTCTGATTTTCCATCATATTCATCTATTTTTTCTTTAATACAAAACGGATACACTCATCCAATATGGCAACCCGAGCCACTTTCATGACCACGAAATATAATACGGCTGCCATCACAACCCTAGCCAGAAGCAGACATGCCTGATTGGTAATGCTCATCGTTGCCAGATAGGTGAGGCTCATCACGCCCAGAGCCGCCAGCAGGAACGGACAGGTATCTTTCAGAAAGTCCAGCGGACGGTAACTGATATAGCGGTAAGCCAGCGCATACCATACAAACATCCAGACGATGGTCAATGCCACATAGACTGATACCATCAGATGGATGCCATAAGGCCAGAGAAGCAGCATCAGCACAATCTGGGTGACACTCAAGGAAACCGTACACCAGAAATAGGCACCGGATTTTCCCTTACTGATAACCACATTGGAAAACAGCGTATAAAGTGGCATCACCGAACCACCCACGCACAGCATGCGCAGCAGTTCTGCACTCGACTGCCATTTCTCGGTCAGCGTGATGATAATGAACTCATTGGAAACGAGTCCCAATCCGAACAGCAGAGGGAAAGAAAGGAAGCAGATAAACCTGACCATCTTTCTGAAAGCCATCAGCTGGCGCTCCCTGTCGTCAGAGAGATTCACCAAGGTAGGCTGGATCACCGGATTCAGCATTCCCTGCAGCAGGAGATAACACTTCGAGTTCCACTGATAAGCCTGGTTGTAGCTACCCGTAATGGCATTGGTATAGAAACGGCCCAGCAGGATATTCATCACATTGTCGTTGATTTTGGTGGCGATGGTTGTAGCTGCAATCTTGAAACTGAACGGAAACATCGTCCTCACCGGTGCGAAATCTATCTTCAGGGAAGGTCGCCAGGTGGAATAATGCCATACCAGCAGGGTGTTCAGTCCCACATAAACCACTCCCTGGGCAGCCAAGGACCAATAGGCAAAGCCATTCCATGCCATCAGCACACCCACGCTACTCGACAGCAGCACTGCCGTGATACTCGCCTTTGCCTGCTGCTTCACCATCATGTTCTTGAAAAGAAATGCCGCCTGAGCCGTACCCAGGCTGGAAAAGAGAATGTTGATGAAAGCCAGTCTGCACAATGCAACCAGCCGTTCATCATGATAGAAATCGGCTATGAAAGGGGCACAGAAGAAAAGGATGGTATAAAGAGAACCACCCACAAGGATGTTAAACCAGAATACGGAGTTGTAATCATTGGCTGTAGGATTCTTCAGATTGCCGATGGCTGAAGCGAATCCACTGTTCTGAAGAGCAATCGCTATGAGTGGGAACACATTGATCATCGCCATCATTCCATAGTCTTCCTTCGACAACAGTCTGCCCAGGATGATGCCGAATACCAGTCCGATAACCTGCATCGCCCCATTGTTCATGGCTCCCCAGAAGAGCCCCTTCGCTGTTTTTTCCTTTAATGTTTCTGCCATTGATTTCTTAAATTTGCTGCAAAGATACAATAAAAACTGCAAACAGACATGCATTTTCATAAAAAAAGAAAGCGCTAGTCATCACGACTGGCGCTTTCTTTCTTAAAATATGTAATCAAGTAATTTCTCACCTGATATATTTTAAATACCTATTGAACCATAAATAAACCGAATTATACGGCTAAAATACCAAATTAAATATCAATTCTAGATAACACTAAACTTAAATTTCTTATGAAAAAATATCTTGAGTGTAAATGACATGTTTACGTGCCACCACACTGATCTGTCTTTATTTCGATTACAAAGATAGTGAATTTTTTGAATACGCAGGGTATAATAATTGTTTTTTAGGGTGTAAATTCTATTTTTATAGTGTAAATAAAACAACCTCAAATACTTCTTTTCTATTTTTTACCCCTATTCAAATTCCTTCTTTTTTATCGTTTCAGTACACCTCTTACCGCAAACCAGGCATGGACACAGAGGGTTGTAAGTAGACCATAATGGGTTTTCATCACCTGGAAACGCTCCTTCAGCGATGCCTTGTGATACTGGCTGGTCATTCCGCCATCCAGGAAATTCGTCAGCACCGTATGCACATTGCGCAGCGGTAATCCTCTACGAGCCGACTCCTTCATGATTCTGATGCACCAGTCTACATCTGCCGAATAACGGTAATGCAGGTCGTAATGAATCTGCTTGGCGATATCTGTACGGGCATAGAAAGACTGATGGCACACCAGCATGCCCCATTTAAAGGAACGCCAGGTCAGCTTCTTCGGTGGAGCCAACCGGCGATGGCGCAGGAATCGTCCTTCCATATTCACGATATCCGTATCGCCGTAGAGCACGCCCGGCAGGTCTTCACCTTCACCCACGCATCCTTCTACCAGCTCCAGGGTATCATCCGACGGGAACACATCTCCGGCATTCATAAACACCAGGTAATCGCCTGTTGCCCGGTCGATACTCTTGTTCATCGCATCATAGAGTCCCTTGTCGGGTTCTGAAACCACCACTATCTGATGAGCATTCTCACCTGCTTCGGTCTTGTGCTCATAGGTCTTCACCATTGAAAGGGTCTTGTCCTTCGAACCGCCATCCATGATGATGTGTTCTATATTGCAATACGTCTGGCGCTGGATACTGTCCAGTGTACGCTGCAATACGGATGCCGCATTGTAGGTACAGGTAACAACTGTGAATTTGATCATATACGATAGTGTTTGAAAGCCATCGCCTGGTTATATACCTCAATATATTGCAAAGCAACAGCATGTTGTGAATAATTGTGCATCACCTTCTGGAGGCATGCGGTCTTGATATTCTCCTGGTCTGCCTCGAAGAGTACCCAGTGGATGCCGGCAGCCAGATCCTTGGCATCCCGGTAGTTGGCTACATAGCCATTCCTGCGGTGGTCTATCATCTCCGGAATGCCTCCCACCTTGAATCCTACGCTAGGCACTCCACATGCCATGGCTTCCATGATGGTATTCGGAAGATTCTCCGACAGGGAAGGCAGGACAAATACGTCTGCCGCATTATAAATGTCAACAATGCGCTTATCCTCGCTTACATAGCCCAGGGATATGGTCGGGAAAGGCAGTTTGCCTTCGAAATCCTCACCATGACCGCCAAGGATTGCCACGCAGGTATTGTCCCGCATCTCCGGATAGGTTTCGCTCATCAGCTGGCAGGCTTCTATCAGATAATCCATTCCCTTGTAAGGATTGGTCGCCTTTTGGGCAATGAACAGTATGATGTGTTTATCCTCAGGCAGAAGGGTACGCAGGCGTGCCTCCTTCTTGTCTTCCGGACGATAGAGATGTGTATCTATCGGATTCGGGATGGTTTCTATGCGCTGACCGGCAAGAAGTCCGCTGAGCTTTGCCTCGGAAGCCAGCCAGCGGCTGCAGGTTACGAACGAAATGCTTCCAGCGCTGTACACTTTCTGTTTTTTCTTCCAGATACGGGCCGATAAGTCGTTCTTGCCTCCTCCCTGAGGCAGATACTTGCAGTTGCCGCATCCGTTATTATAGTGATGACATCCCAGGGTGAGGTGGCAGATGGAAGAAGCAGGCCAGATGTCGTGCATGGTCCAGACTACCGGCTTGCCACTATTCAAGATTTTCCTGATACCTTTCAGCGACAGCATTCCCTGATTCACCCAATGCAGATGAATCACGTCAGCCTCCTTGAATTCGGGCAGGGAAGTGATATCGTTTCCGGCATTGGCTATATCTAGGGCAAAGAGATTCTTTTTGGAAAAATGCAAATGCCAGAAAATGCACCAGCGCTCCCAAAGGAAACTCCACTGTGACTTGAGCGAACGGGGCAGTCCCACAACCGTAATATCCTCGCTCACCTTATCGCGCACCAACATCTTGGCCTTAACACCATTGTTGTTAAGGGCATCCATCAGGCGATTGGCTGCAACAGCAGCTCCACCCGCCTTCTCACTTGTATTTACTATGAGTACTCGCATTGCTAATATATTTTACGATTGCAAAGGTAAGGAAAAAAATGTGCAAACAAAAGAAAAACAAGAAAAAACTCATGCAGATTGCGCAAATTACGCTGTTCCATACCTTTTTGCCCCCTTGAACATGAGCACGGAAAACTATCCCCCAACCTACTTTCTCAAACGGGTTGGGGAATTTTGTTTCAGTATAGACAGATGACCGCACAACGGCCGAGCTACGGCTGCACAACACGTGGTGGACATGTGCACAACAGCTGATATGCGAGCGCACAACAGCTGTTGTGCGGCCAAGATACCTATATCTTACGGAAATATATCCTTATTCTTCCGACGACTTATAGTACTCTTTTAAGAGAGCTGTCAGACAAACATAACAGAGGAATGCATAAAAAACATGCCACAACTCTCAACGAGCTGTGGCATGCAATATGTTTAACTTAAAAATTCTAATCAAAGATAGTCTCACGACCTTCATCAATTATCTGTTAAACAATCTACCTTAAAACCTAATAACTAAAAACCTAAATCTATTACTACTAACCTAAACAATCTATTAACCTTTTGACGCTGCAAAGATACAATGATTTTTTCTATCCACCAAATATTTTATCAAAAAAATACTCCTTTTATGAATATTTTTTGATTTACATCAACCGAATTGCAATAATTCAATAGTTCTTAACAGCTATTAAGTGTAATTATGCCCTTTGTATCAACACCGTAGCATAAGCCGAGATACCCTCCATTCTTCCCGTAAAGCCAAGCTTTTCGGTGGTTGTAGCCTTGATGGAAATCTGGTCTTCGTCTACTCCCATCACTTCAGCCAGGCACGCCTTCATGGCAGGGACATGCGGATTGAGCTTAGGTCGCTCAGCACAGACGGTAGCATCAATATTGCCCAGGGAATAGCCCTTGGTAGCAATCAGGTCCATCGTCTTGCGGAGCAATATCTTGGAATCCACATTGAGCGTCTCGGCAGCCGTATCCGGGAAGTGATAACCAATATCACGCATATTGGCAGCCCCCAGCAAAGCATCGCAAATGGCATGTATCAACACATCGGCATCACTATGACCCAGCAATCCCAGTTCATAATCTATCTTGATGCCACCCAGCCACAAGTCTCGCTCTGCCACCAACTTGTGGACATCATATCCAAATCCTACACGTATATTCATATCTATATATAATAACTAATCAATAATCACTAAAAACTATCTCTTAAAGAGGTCCTTGAGACCGTCCATATCAAAGGAGAGGGTGAAGCGGAGCGTCTGGTCGAGCGGATTGCTCTTAGCGGTAGCCACCACATAGGCAGCATCTAGGGAGAAGACGTTCATCTTGAAACCTGCACCCACCGTGAAATACTTTCTGTTGCCCTTGCTCTGACTCTCGTGATGATAACCGGCACGCAACGCAAACTTATCATTGTAAACATATTCGGCACCCAAGCCATAGTTGATTTCCTCCATCTCTTCCTTGAAGCCGCCCGGCGCATCGCTGAAACTCTTGAAAATACCGCTGATGGCAGAAACATCATTATATTCCCTGAGCACACGATCCTTATATTCAGCCGCATCCTCACCCTCTTCCTGCTGTGGAACCGTAGGAACGAGGAACTTGTTGGCATCGGCAGCCAGGGTAATACGGTTGTACTCATCGATAGGAATCATCAGGGAAGCTCCCAGACGGAGATTGGCAGGCAGGAACTCGCTATACTCCTCACCGCTGAAAGTAATCTTGCTACCGATATTGGAAATATTCAAACCCACACCCAGCTGGCATTCACGCTGACCGATAACCACATAGTTCTGATAATAGGCGGCAATATCGGCAGCAAAGGCAGAAGCCGGAGAACTGTCCTCCTTGTAATCGAAACGCATATCCGAATAAATCCAGCGGATAGCTGCAGCAAGAGAGAACTTCTCGCTGAGCATCAGAGAATAAGCCACATCGAGCGACATCTCGTAGGGATTGATGGTCATGGCATTGGAATTGGCATTGGAATTGGCATCCGGATTTTCGGTATAAACCTCACCCATATTAAAGTATCGCAAAGAGGCAGACACTGCGCTGTAATCGCCAATGCGGTAATAACCAGACAGATAGGCAAGGTTCATGTCATTGACCAAAGAACGCAGCCAAGGGGTGAAGTTCAGGGAGACACCTGCACGCGAAATATTGAACGGATACTTTGCCGGGTTCCAATACTGGGAGTTGACATCCGGGTCGGTAGCCGCACCCACATCACCCAAACCGCCACCACGGGCATCAGGCGCAATGGTCTGCGAGATGACAGCGTAATTGACAGGATTGAACAACTTTTCCTTTGTATCATCATCATCTGCCGCCTTCACTCCCAAGGACAGACAGGAGAGGACTCCTACTATGATTATTCTGAAAGTCTGATTCATATTATGTTTATTTTTTATATTATCTATTTGATTACTATCAGTTTTTGGGTTTTCGATGCATAACTGCTACCCCCGGCAGCAATCCTTACCCGATAGAGGTAGACACCTGTAGACAAAGGTCGCCCGCCATCAACCGTCAAGTCCCATTTCACGGTATAGGTCCCGGAAGCAGGAACTCCATTTTCTGCATGTCGCCATATCAGACGACCGGAAGTATCATAGAGTTCTATCACCACATCCATATTGCTCTCTGCCCTATCATGAGAGATGATGAAGGTAGTAGAAGTACGGGCAGGATTCTCCGTCACGCCCACCTGGAAGAGATTAGGCGTAAGTCCCTTCACCACGTTGAAGTTCAGCCGGACCGTAGAACTGTTGTTCTGGATATCCCATGCACGGAACATCAGCTGATGCTTGCCCGGCTCCAACTCCGGAATGCTGTAATAAGTGGAACCACTGGTATAGCTTCCGAAATCATACGTGAAATGATCGTTGAGCACATAGGTCTTCGACATATCTCCATCTATCACGAGCTGCAGGTCATGTCCGATACCGCTACCAGACACATTCACTCCGTCCTTATCCGTAATCTGTGCCACGAAATAAGGAGTGGCATTCACCCTTCCGCCATCCGTGAAAGAAGGAGAATTGAGATAGCAATAGATGGAAGGACCGATGGAATCGTTCTGCATCTCCTCACTGCCTCCCACCAGGAAACGGTCGGAAGCCCCCTGCACCGGCAGGTTCTTGCTGCCGTTGATGGCAAAGAGATTCACCAGACCCGCACTATCCGAATAATTAATATCCTTAGGAACAGCAAAGGAGAGGACAAACTGACCATTTCTTACACTATCAGAACCATTGAAGAGGGTTTTCTGACGGTCATAGAACCTGAAAGCCTCAAAAGCTCCATCATCAGAAGTATCGTTCAACTTACAGGTAATCTGATTTCTGGAATCGCGAACCGTAGCAGTCACCACACCCTGATAATCCTCTGCCCCTTCAATATGTCCGGCAATTCGGGCAATAGAACCTGCCTTCAGTTTCGCCACCGCATCTGTCTGTCGGCAATCCACCCCATTGATGGAGTCTACCACCACCTTCATCTGAGGCAGATTGAGCGAGAGGGCAGGATCGCCCAAAAGGGAATACTGGAGATGGTTCTCTTTATTATCCTTTTCTCCCTGGACCACAGCGCCCATCATGATGTCATTCTGAGCCAGACGATGTGCCTCGCCCAATGTAATCGGCTTGCCATCCACATAGCTGAGTACTCTGCGCATAAAGGCGCGGTTGATATATTTATTCTCCAGTGCATAAACCGTACGGGTAGTACCATAGAAAGCCACAGCACCGCCATTCGGATTCAGTATCGCCTCTTCACCGATATTGGAAGTGACACCGTCAAACGGCATAATATCACAGCAGGCAGTAACCCACAAAGGCAGATTGGTATTGCGAAACTCCTTGAAATCGGTAATTTTCAACACGCCCTCGTGAGAAACCTGGGTTTCACTGGCATGTCCGGCATAATCCATAATCAATGCACCCGCTGCCTGCTGTTGCTTGATAATCCTGGTTGCCTCCGGATAAGTATTACCCGTAGAAGAGGAGACACGGGTATAGGCATCCCACATTACTTTCTTGATAAGATAACCCGGGTAAAGAGCTGAGACAAAATCAGCTACCTCATTGGCATCCTTCATGTGCAGGTTGCTGTTGCCGTCATCGCCCATGAACATCAGGGTGTTCTGCCAGCTTCCGGCATTCTCGTTATTGGCATAGTTGATGGTCTTGTCTACCATAATCCTAGCCTCGTCGACGGTGGTTACCGGGAATCTTCCAACACCCACATCCTGCAGTTCGGTTCTCGGATCCGTTCCCTTTCCTTCGCCCAGGATGCCCAGCCAGCTGTCGCTCACGAAGCAATGCACCTTGCAGAAAGACTCCTCGCTTTCATAGCAAAGCAGATAGTCGTCAGGATTCAGCGTCTTACAGCTTGCCGTCAGCATTCGGTTGTCCCAGACGCAATCGCCAAACATCAGCAGATACTTAGGCATATCTGCCTCGGTCTGAGCCTTGTCGTAGAGCATTCTCAGATAGCGGCGATAGGCATTGGCATCAGGGGTTCCGCTGGCAAACTCGTTATAGAGTTCATCAGCCGGCACTATCGTAACTCTCAACCCGTCATGGGTTTCATGAAATTCTTTCAGTCTTTTAGCTTCTTTCAGTAATTTCTGGGAGGTAGGGATGATGATGACCATATCAGCCGCCCCGTCAGCATGATGGTCCTGATTGGTGATACCATATACATATTGAGCCGCAGGCACCTGGCTGTTGAATCCAGGAAAAGGTATTGGCTTTTCCCAAGTCATCGCCACATAGTCGAGATGCATCGGACCTCCCGTCTTCGGCAGCAGGGTGATGGTATCCTTTTCTGATAAATCCTTTAGTGGATAGGTGGCAAAGCTCTCTACTGCCATCTGGTAGGAAGCATCAGAGGTCACCGACTTCTGCAGGGTGATGGTTCCCAGATAAACGCCATTCTTCTGAACTTCTACCGAACCATTGACACCCATCGTAACCCCAACGGTCAACTTTCCGTTACTGCTTCCGGTCTGATTGACGATGGCTACCTGCTGTTTGCCTCCCAACGGTACTTCGGTAGGGTCGAAGAGATTCCTTCCTCCAGGGAACCAGCTGTATCCATCCTTCTCATAGAGCGAATGATAGTCTTCTGCCTGGGGAAAATAGGTAGATATAAAGGTGGCAGAATCCATCTGCGTAGGCTCTTCCCCAGTCTGGGTAATGAAATAATATCCGTAATCAGAATAAGGATTCCGGATGCGCTGGATAGAAGTCTTGTCCTCCCAGCTTACAGGTCCCTTAGCATAGAAATAGTGCTTGCCATCAACAATACATTGCGGCACTTCCTGCAAATCATCAAGCTTCTTCAGTTCACCAGCTATAAGCGCCTCATTCTGCAGATTTCCGCCATAGCCATAAATCTTCACCTTATTTATATTAGAGAATCCGGCTTGGCGCACCACGGCATCCGTCAATTGATGAATGCCCGATTGGCTCACTCTAATCTTAGCCCATGCTCCCGATGCCAGGACAGAATGGTCAGCATAGAGCGAAGCCGATTTGCCCGCAGCACGGCTTTTCATCAGGTTTTCCTTGCCGGCTTCCTGCTGTGCCCGCTTCAAGGGCTGCGCCTTGACATCGAGCATAAAGCTCACCAGCGCCTGATATCTGTTCTGCCTAAAGAGGAGCGGAGAAAGAGAAATCATCAGGACTCCCTTCTTGCGGCATTCCATCACCTTCTGGTTTACCACCACCTGACCAGGCAGAATGGCACCGGAAAGATGATTATAATGCGCAATATCATCAGCCGACATATCGATATATTCCGGATATTTCAGCTCTACGGTATAAATGGAATCCTGATAATCACCCTGCAAGGGATAGGAATAGATGAATTGCGGCAAGACAGAGTCTACCTTCACTTCATCCGAAGTGAGGTTAAAGAACTTCTGTGCTGAAACGGGCAATGCCATGAAGAGAAGGCACAACCCTATCCACCATATCCGAAAAGTCTTACTCATATTCATATATTCCTACCTAGAATTCTATCTTTTGATTATTTACACATAAAATCGAGCACCTTTCTGTCTTCCAGATAGCCCTCCAGATGGTCGTCAATCTTCACCGGACCGCAACCAGTAGGACAGCCCGTATAGAGCAGGTCGCCCGTCTTCAGCGTGAAGTACTGGCTGATATAGGAGATGATTTCATCCACCTTGTAGAGCATATCGCTCGAACAGCCTTCCTGCACATTCTCGCCGTTGATGTTGAGATGGAAGTGGATAGCCTGGATGTCACGGAACTTCTGGATATCCACCCATTCGCCGATGGCTGCAGAACCGTCGAATCCCTTGGCAAGTTCCCATGGTTGTCCAGCCTCTCTCAGCTTCTTCTGCATCTCGCGGGCGGTAAAGTCGATGCCCACTGTCACCGCATCATAATAGCGATGGGCGAAACGCTGCGGAATGGTCTTTCCCAACTTACAGATTCTCACCACCAGTTCGGTCTCATATTCAATTCTTCCCAGATGGTCTGGAATGAAGAAAGGCTTGCCGTTGTTGAGCAGAGCCGAGTCTGCCTTGGTAAAGATAACAGGACGCTCTGGTTTAGATAACGTACCATGGAGCGATTTATTGTGTTCGGTATAGTTCATACCGATAGCAAATATCTTCATAACTCAAAAATATATATAAAAAAGAAATGGGAGTTAGAAGCAAAGCGAGGCTTAACTTCATAACTCCCGGGTATTCTAATTTAACTATAAGTCAAATTAACGCTTGCTTTTGAGTAATGATTACTCAGCAGCAAGAGTAAAGCGCTGGTAAGCAACGATCTTGAGATCCTTGCTCTGAGAAGCGAGGTACTGAGCAACAGTCTGCTTGTCACCGTCACCGAACTGGAACTCCTGGTCAACGAGGCAGTTCTCCTTGAAGAACTTAGCCAGACGACCATTAGCGATGTTCTGGATCATAGTTGGGTTCAAAGAAGCAGCCTTCTCCTCACCTACAGTCTTCTTGATGTTGCGAGCCTCTTCAGCCTGCTCAGGTGTCAACCAACCCTTCTTGGTGTTGCTCTCGATGTGATCCTCAGAGTCAACGTGAGCTGGGTTGATGCCAGCCTTCTTCAAAGCTGCGTTAACAGCCTTCTCTACGAGCTCTTCCTTAGTCTTGGCAACAGCAACCTCGAGCTCAGTCTTCTTTGTCTTCTCAGATACAGAAGACTCATTAAGAGCTACAGGGCGCATAGCAGCTACCTGCATAGCTACCTTGTGACCAGCCTCCTCGTTGTTCTCGTTGAGCTGAACCATAGTACAGAGAGTGTGCTTGTTCATGTGGTCGTAAACCTCGATGTTGTTACCCTCGAGAACGCAGTAGCCGTCGAGCTCCATCTTCTCACCGGTGATACCAGAGCGCTGTGTAACAGCAGCCTGAGCATCAGACTCGCCAACCTTCAAAGCCTTCACCTCGTCAAGAGTATGAGCCTTTGCAGCGATAGCAGCATCGAGGATGTCAGATGTCAACTTGATGAAGTCAGCACCGTTAGCAACGAAGTCAGTCTCACACTTGAGAGCGATGATAGCAGCGAAATCGTTAACCTTCTTAACGAGAACGCAACCGTTAGAAGTCTCACGGTCAGAACGCTTAGCAGCGATAGCGAGACCACGCTCACGGAGCAACTCCTTTGCCTTATCGAAATCACCTTCAGCCTCTGTGAGTGCCTTCTTAACGTCAGCAAGACCAGCACCAGTCATAGCGCGAAGTTTCTTGATATCTTCAATTGAAACAGCCATAATATTTTTTTAATATTAAAAGTTAATAATAATCTTTGCTTTAAAAGTACTAAAGCCATCGAATCATAAAACAGAATCAATGGCTCCAGTATATTTTTGTTTGCCTAATTACTCAGCCTCGTCCTTGCGAGCAGCCTTCTTCTTAGGCTGATCCTTCTGCTCTGCAGCAGCCTTGTCGTCAGCCTTCTCAGCCTTACGCTCCTCGATACCCTCAGCGATAGCACCGCAAACAGCAGTGAGGATAGCCTCTACTGAGTCCTTAGCGTCATCATTAGCTGGGATAACGTAGTCGATATTCTTAGGATCTGAGTTTGTATCAACGATACCGAAAACAGGAATACCAAGACGGTTAGCCTCCTTAACAGCGATGTGCTCCTTCATTACGTCGATAACGAAGAGTGCGCTAGGGAGACGGCTCAAGTCAGCGATAGAACCGAGGTTCTTCTCCAACTTAGCGCGCTGGCGGCTGATCTGCAGCAACTCACGCTTAGAGAGGTTAGAGAATGTACCATCGTTCATCAACTTGTCGATGTTTGTCATTTTCTTAACTGCCTTACGGATTGTAGGGAAGTTGGTAAGCATACCACCAGCCCAACGCTCGTTAACGTATGGCATATTTACAGAAGCTGCCTTCTCGGCAACTACATCCTTAGCTTGTTTTTTAGTAGCGACAAACAGGATTTTCTTACCTGTCTTGGCGATTTCCTTGAGGGCCTCAGCAGCCTCGTCAACCTTAGCAACAGTCTTGTTGAGGTCGATAATATGAATACCGTTACGCTCCATGAAGATGTAAGGAGCCATTGCTGGATTCCACTTGCGACGGAGGTGTCCGAAGTGGCAACCTGCCTGAAGTAACTGGTCAAAATTTGTTCTTGACATTGTCTTTTCTTTTTTAATTGTGTTTACTTTCTTTTGAATTCTAGCTAGAATCAGTCGATGAGTAGTCCCCGATTAATGGAATCTCACCGATTTAGATACTAAACTTTTTAGCTCAGCTATAATAATCTGAATATATAATAATATATGTATAAGATTAACGCTTGCTGAACTGGAAGCGACGACGAGCCTTTGGCTGACCTGGCTTCTTACGCTCTACAGCACGTGAGTCACGTGTCATGAAGCCTGCATCCTTCAATGCCTTCTTATCGTTAGCGTCGATCTTAACGAGAGCGCGAGCGATAGCGAGGCGGAGAGCCTGGCTCTGACCGGTGAAACCACCACCGTCGAGGTTTGCCTTAATATCATACTTACCCTCAGCTTCGAGCAACTGCAATGGCTGCTTTACTACATAGCGAAGGATTGCTGATGGGAAATATGTTTCAATATCTTTCTTGTTGATTGTGATCTTACCTGTACCCTCTGTGAGGTATACGCGAGCTACAGCGCTCTTACGGCGACCAATTGCATTAATTACTTCCATTCTACCTTAATTATTTATACTGGTTAATATCAATTGCCTTTGGCTGCTGAGCCTCATGCTTGTGCTCTGTGCCATCGTAAATGAAGAGGTTGTCCATCAAAGAGCGACCGAGAGGGCCCTTTGGCAACATACCCTTAATTGCATGACGGAGGATCTTGTCCATTCCATCAGGACGCTTGCGCAACTCAGCTGGAGTATTGAAGCGCTGACCACCAGGGTAACCAGTGTAACGTGTGTAAACCTTATCAGTCTCCTTCTTGCCAGAGAATACAACCTTAGCTGCATTGATAATGATTACGTTGTCACCACAATCTACGTGTGGAGTGAAAGTTGGCTTGTACTTACCGCGAAGCAACTTAGCAACCTTTGAGCAAAGGCGACCTACTACCTGGTCTGTTGCGTCGATTACAACCCACTCTTTCTTAGCTGTCTCCTTATTAACAGAGATAGTCTTGAAACTTAATGTGTCCATTTTAAAATTTAAATTTACTACTAAAAAACGTTTTTAATCTTTTCTTACTCACTTATGTTTCGGATAGGTGATTCACTAACCGCAAATCCCGGCCACAGGAAGTGCTATTAACACACCATATCCAGGGGACTCTAAGTGTATCCCCGAAATAATCGGACTGCAAAATTACACATTTTTATTTGATTATGTGTAGGTTACGAGTTCTAACCCTAAACTTTTATGAATATTTAACTTAGTTTGCGCTTTTCTGCTCAGGATAAGCAAAAAAAGAGTGCATTGTTAACGGCAATGCACTCTTTTTTATTATATCAATTCCTTATCCAGGAAATATTATCTGATGAACAGAAGTTCACGATACTTTGGCAATGTCCAAAGTTCATCGGCTACGAGAAGCTCGAGCTTGTCTATCTGATAACGGATTTCCTCCATCTTTGGAGCTACCGTGTCATGATAAGCTACCGCCTTCTCGCGCTCGCTCTCAATCTTGTTGGCTACCTTACGAGCCTCAACCAGAGCTTCTACACCACGCTCAATTGACTCGGTGCGTTCGGCTATTTCACGGATAATCTTCACGTTGCGGGCAGTCAACTTCTTGCCTTCCTCGCCACCGAAGATGTGAATCATGCCCTCTACGTTCTTTGCCAGACGGCTCTGATAGTGGGTTGCCACTGGGATGATGTGGTTCATGCTCAGGTCGCCCATCACACGAGCCTCAATCTGAATCTTCTTGGTATAGGTCTCCCACTTCACCTCGTTGCGCGCCTTCAGCTCGCTTTCGCTCATCACGTTGGTCTTGGCGAACATCTCGATGCTCTCCTTGTCAAGATAGCGGTCGAAGACTACCGGGCAGGATGCCTCGCAATCCAAGCCACGCTTCTGAGCCTCTTCCTTCCACTCATCAGAATAGCCGTTGCCGTCGAAGCGGATAGGCTTGCAGGTCTTGATGTCCTCGCGTACAATATCTATAATAGCCGATGTCTGGTCCTCACCCTTTGCTATCAAGGCATCTACACGAGTCTTGAAGTCTTCGAGAGCCTCGGCTACGGCAGCATTCAATACGATAAGGGATGACGCACAGTTGGCCTCTGAACCTACAGCACGGAACTCGAAACGGTTGCCGGTGAAGGCGAATGGAGAGGTACGGTTGCGGTCGGTATTGTCAATCATCAGTTCCGGAATCTCAGGGATATCCAGCTCCATACCCTTCTTGCCAGCCAGGGCGAAGAGTTCGTCCTTATCTGCCTTCTCGATATGGTCGAGCAGGTCGGTCAACTGCTTGCCGAGGAACGAAGAGATGATGGCTGGTGGTGCCTCGTTGGCTCCCAGACGATGGGCATTGGTAGCGCTCATAATTGAAGCCTTCAGGAGTCCGTTGTGCTTGTATACACCCATCAGGGTCTCTACGATGAAGACTACGAAGCGAAGGTTGTCCTCCGGTGTCTTGCCTGCTGCATGGAGCAGCACGCCGGTATCGGTGCAGAGACTCCAGTTGTTATGCTTGCCCGAACCATTCACACCGGCAAATGGCTTCTCGTGAAGGAGCACACGGAAACTGTGCTTATGAGCCACGCGCTTCATCAAGCTCATCAGGAGCATGTTATGGTCTACGGCAAGATTGCATTCCTCATAGATTGGTGCCAGCTCAAACTGGTTTGGTGCCACCTCGTTATGACGGGTCTTGCAAGGGATGCCGAGTTCGAGCGCCTGTACTTCCAAGTCTTTCATGAAAGCCTGCACACGCTCAGGAATGGTTCCGAAATAATGGTCGTCCATCTGCTGGTTCTTTGCAGAGTCGTGTCCCATCAGGGTACGACCCGTGAGCATCAGGTCAGGACGAGCCGAGTAAAGGCTCTCGTCTACCAGGAAGTACTCCTGCTCCCATCCGAGATTGGTCTGCACCTTCTTCACCTGAGGGTAGAAATAGTGGCACACCTCGGTAGCCGCCTCGCTCAGGGTATGGAGCGAGCGGAGCAATGGAGCCTTGTAGTCCAAAGCCTCACCGGTATAAGATATAAAGATGGTAGGGATACAGAGGGTATCGTCGATGATGAACACAGGCGATGTAGGATCCCATGCAGAATAGCCACGAGCCTCGAAGGTGTTGCGGATACCGCCGTTAGGGAATGAGCTGGCATCAGGTTCCTGCTGTACGAGCAGCTTGCCAGAGAATTCTTCTATCATACCCCCCTTTCCATCGTGCTCCACGAAGGCATCATGCTTCTCGGCAGTACCCTCGGTCAATGGCTGGAACCAGTGAGTATAATGTGTTACCCCGTTTTCCTCAGCCCAGAGCTTCATGCCGGCAGCCACGGCATCAGCGATGGAACGGTCCAGACGAGTACCATTATCAATCACATCGATGAGTTTCTCGTACACATCAGATGGCAGATACTTGTACATCTTCTGACGGTTGAATACATACTTAGCGAAGTACTCCGAAGGGCGCACCTTGGGAGCCTTTACCTCTACAGGTCTTTTCTTAAAGGCCTCGGCTACAACCTCAAATCTCAAATTAGCCATTCTTCTTTTATTATTTATAAGTTTGCGGGTGCAAAGTTACGAAAAAATGAGCAGATTGCTAGCGTTTGAGCGTATTTTTTATGCAAAATTCAAACTTTTCTTGTACATAGCCTGCAAAAGTTCATCATTCCATGCACCTGCCAACTATTTTTCCCATCTTGGCAACCTTAGAAGATTCTGCCTACAATCTGCAATTTGAGCACCGGATAGTACTTCCAGTCTTCGATAAACTTGGAGATGTCGTCAGCATCATCGCCCATCGTATCGTTCAACACCTTGTTGATTTCCACCTTCTCATCGTTCTGGTAAACCTTCAGGGTTCCCATAAACTGGCATCCCAGTTCCACACGTACACCTACGCGCTTCTTGGGAACCAGTCTGCCGAAGCCCAGACCCAGATAAGGACGGAAGGAATTACAGCGGATGTCGCCATGGATATCGAAGTTATCGTCCAGCTTCACGTTATAATCAGCCAGTCCCACGCTGACCAGGTCAAGGATTTCCTGCTTGTAAGCTGGATACTGGTTGGCGAATCTCTCAATCTCGTCACTATGACCGCTCAGTTTGGCGATTTTAGGATTGCCGAATGAGAAACCACCAGTAAGGAAGAACTTGCTGTTTCCTCCAAAAGGATAGAGATGTGCCTTGACGTTGAAGGTAGTACGTGCGATATCCACCTCGGTATTCACCGTAGCATCCGGGATTCTCACCGCCACTCCCTGCACGTTGAGCGATGCATTCGAATGCAAGTCAACATCGGCATTAGCCTTGATGCTTGGCATGAGACTGACTCCCGCCTCCAGCTCAAGATAATTGGTGATAGGAGCAGCCACACCCACGTTGATACCCTCAGTGCCAGCACCCACATTCAGCCCCACGTGGTTGAATATAGATCTCTGGAACTGTGCGAAACCACTTGTCACAAACACCAGGCTAAGAACAGCCATCATAAAGATTCGTCTTTTCATACTCATCTAATTTTAAATTGTTATTATTTCAGTTCTCAATAAAGTCATGATTACTTATTGTTTGCAAAGATACGACTTTTTTCTGATACCACCAAAAATGCCCTGCAGAAATGTGTTAGTAACTTCTGTAACCGCAACCACTGTAACCACCTCTGGGAGGTGTGCAAACTTTGGGACAAAGATTGATTCACGCATATTATTTCTCGGATTTGAGTATTTTAACGTCGATTATTTCTCGGATTTGAGTATTTTAACGCGATTTATTTCTCGGATTTGAGTATTTTTACTACATTTGCACCTGTTATTCAAAGAGTTACGATTATGGCAGAATATATACATAGAAACATAGATTCAGAACTCATCGCCTGGAAGGAAGATTCCATGCGGAAACCCTTGCTGCTTCGTGGTGCCCGACAGGTTGGAAAGTCATCAGCAGTTAAAAACTTTGGAAAGCAATTCGAGTATTTCGCCGAGGTAAACTTCGAACGTAACAAGGCTATCAAAACCTTCTTCCAGGGGGATATTGACGTACGATTGATTGCTAAAAAAATCAGTAGCTATATCAATGTCCCTATAGAAGCAGGTAAGACACTTCTCTTTCTCGACGAAATCCAGGAATGCCCAGAAGCCATCATGGCACTACGCTTCTTCAAGGAAGATTATCCTGAGCTGCATGTCATAGCCGCAGGATCACTTCTGGAATTTACGCTTCAGGAACTCCCTACTTTTGGAGTAGGAAGGATTCACTCGCTCTTCATGTATCCGATGACTTTCGATGAATTTCTGTATGCCAATCACGAAGAAGGGCTCATCCTTCTCCGAAATGAAGCATACGGAAACCAGTCTTTAGATCAAGCCTTCCATGATAAACTCGTGGAATACTTCCGCACCTACCTGCTTGTAGGAGGCATGCCGGAATCTGTTCTGGCATGGACCAAGACACACGATTTCAACCGATGCAGAAACATCCAGGAAGACATCATACTGACATACGAAGATGATTTCAGCAAGTATAAAAAGAGAGTCAACCCAGATTTACTGCGCACAACGATGCGTGGCATCTGTCATCAGGCAGGAGAGAAGTTGACATACAAGCAAATATCAGCAGATTATCAGAGTTCACAAATCAGAGAAGCCCTCCGCCTGTTGACACTTGCAGGAATCGTTACTCCTGTGGTTGCTACCTCGGGCAATGGTATTCCGCTGGATGCGGAAGCTGACGAGAAAAGCATGAAGGTTCTCTTTCTGGACCCAGGATTACTGTTAGCTGTGCTTCAACTGGAAGGCGACCTGTCTCAGCAGCTCATAGAACTTATTTTAGCCGGCACCCCTCAGGAACTTGTCAATAAGGGAGGTGTAACAGAAATGGTTGCCGGACTCGAGATGATGCGTTACAAGCCATGCATCCAGCGCCAGAAGATGTTTTATTGGGAGCAGAAGGGGAAGAGTGTTGCCGAGATAGACTATCTGGAAATCCACAACATGAAGATTACCCCTATCGAAATCAAATCAGGCACTCAGGGCGGCATGAAGAGTCTCTGGCTATTCATGAGAGAGAAAAAGCTCACCGAAGCCTTCCGTTGTTCCTTAGAGAATTTTGGATCATTTGATTACATTGACAAGCAGGACGATGACGCCATAAGGCATGTCACCATACTGCCTCTCTATGCATTATCTCTATTGAGAAGCCGTTAATAAAAACAAGTCATAGTTTTAGTGAAGAAAAATCCCTTGCAACATGGCTGCTGCAAGGGATTCATCATCTTTCTAGCTTAATGGTAATACACTACATAAACTTAAAAACTAAACATCAAATCCATATACAATAGATTATCTTAGAATCTATATACCACGAAGCTGTTCGCCTTCAGCTTCACATTCAAGACGTTGCCGTTAGCCTGAGCATCTGATACAACCGGAACAACCACGTTCTTGTTGTCGATCTTGTTCTCTGCCTGGATATCATCAGCATGAGGAACAGTCATCTTGTCAGGATTCAACTTCTTGATGCCATTGAAGGTAACGTTGAATTGAAATTTTCCAATTGGTTCTTTAACAAATTATAATAATATCCATTCTTTGCCACCAGTTCCTTATGCGTACCCCGCTCCACTATCCTACCCTGTCTCATGACTAGTATCTGGTCGGCATTCTTCACCGTGCTTAGGCGATGGGCTACTACCACCACAGTCCTTCCGTGGTAAAAAGCGTTCAAATTATGCATAATCTCTGCCTCATTGGTTGTATCAAGGGCATTGGTTGCTTCGTCAAAGAAGATGTACTCCGGATTCTTGTAGATTGCACGTGCAATCAGTATGCGTTGGCGCTGCCCTTGGCTCACGCCACTTCCCTCCATACCAATTCTTGTATAATATCCCATTGGCATCTTGCGCACAAAGCCATCGGCATTAGCCATGATGGCAGCACGATGCACACGATCCATTTCAAGTCGGTCCGTATCGAGAGCTATGTTGTGGGCAATGGTGTCGCTGAAGATAAAACTCTCCTGCATTACAGAACCAGTGATACTTCGCCAATAATGAGGGTTGATGTCGCACAAGTCCGTTCCACCAATCTTGATGCTGCCATGGCTAGGCAGGTAAAAACCCTGCAAAAGCTTGATGAGTGTAGTTTTTCCGCTTCCACTCTCCCCAACAATGGCGGTTACTCTACTCTCAGGTATCTCCAGACTCACATCGTATAGGGCATAGTTGCGCTCCGCACCATCATAGCTGAAGGTAACATGTTCCACCCGGATGGTCTTGTCGGCAGGAAGAACGGCTGCCTTATCCTTTATGTCTGTATCCTCATCGGGCTGGGAATGAATCTCATTCAAGCGTTCAAGGCTCAACTTAGCATCTTGCACCGCCTGGATAAAACTTATGAAATCATTGATAGGGGCAGATAGTTGTCCGATGATATAGGTAAGCGACATCATCATACCCAGCGTCATGGTGCCCATGATTACATTTCTCGCAGCAATAAATGTGATGAGGATATTGGTGGTTTGACTAAAGAATACGGAACCAGACTGCTGGAACTGTCCTATCTTGAGTCCTCTCATACTGATGCGGAAGAGCTTCATCTGCACACGTTCCCATTCCCATCGTTTCTGTCGCTCACAGTTGTTGAGTTTAATATCCTGCATACCCTGTATCAGCTGAATCATCTTGTTTCGCTCCGTCGCCGACTGATTGAAACGCTTGAAGTCCAACTCCCTGCGATATTTCAGGAAGAATGTCACCCATAATATATATAAGGTGTTACCCAACAAAAACACGCCAAGCACCAAGAGATTATAATACCCAAGCACCACAGAGAATACCACGAAGTTGGCGAGGGAAAACACGAAGCCCAACGAGTTGCCCATCAAGAACGACTTGATGCGTGAATGATCGTCGATGCGCTGCAGCAAGTCGCCCATCTTCTTGGTATCGAAGAAATGGAGCGGCATATTCATCAACTTAATTAAGAAATCAGAAATCAAGGCGATGTCTATGCGAGTATTCACATGCAGCAATATCCACCCACGGATAAAATTCACGCTGAGTTGCGCCACGAAAAGAACGAGCTGGGCGATGAGGATGAGCGTGACGAAGCCCAAGTCCTTGCCATTGACACCCCTATCCACCAACGCCTGTGTCAAAAAGGGGAAAACTAATTGCAACAAGCTTCCCAACAACATTCCCAAGAGAAGCAAGCCCACCTGACGTTGGTAAGGCTTAAGATACTTGAAAAAGAATTTTATGTTACGCTTATGATTCTCGCATTCCTCCTTGCGCTTGCCAAAGTTCACCCCAGGCACCATCAGTAACGCCATGCCGCAGTCCTGTCCTTGCACCTTGGTACTCAGCCAGCAGCGCAGAAATTCCTCCTCCGTGTAGCAGAGTTTTTGCGAGGCAGGGTCGGCGATATAGAAACGATAGCGACCTCTTCTGTCTTTCCTCACCTTGTAGCAAACCACGAAGTGGTTCTGGTTCCAATGGAGAATACATGGAAGCGAGGCATCATGGGCTAGCTGCTCCATGGTAACCCTTACCCCAAGCGTACGAAAGCCCAGATACTCAGCGGCCTCGCTGATGCCCAGCATCGACACACCATTTCGGGTTATATGGCAATGCTGGCGCAGCATCTCCGCTGAGTACTCCTTGCCATAATACTTGGCTATCATTCTCAACGAGGTGGAACCACAGTCCATCTCGTCGAGTTGCAGATAATGAGGAAAACTCTTGTACATATCTATATATCTAAGTTCAAGCGTTGCTTTATTTCCGTGGCAGACGAAAAACAAGTTATATCTTTTTGAAAAACAGAAACCCGGCGTTGGGCATCAGAGTTGTGCCTTCCATTTATATCACGAGGATGCGACAGATGATACAAATTACCAGTAATATTCTTCAATCGATATCCTAATGCTTTCCATCGCTCTATTCGTTCCCAATCTTCAGGTCCCCAGCCATAAAAGTTCAAGTTTTCCATACCAGCAGCCTTGTATCTTTCTGTATTTACCATAAATGCGCCTCCTCTCATTTCATTACCATAAGGTAAAGACATAAGGTCTCTCAACTCAGACAACACCAACATGTCACCAGACTCTACATACATTTGTCGAATGATGGTTCCGGTATCCAAGAATGTACCATCATAGGGAAATACGACATCGAAATTCTTTGAGCGTAAAGCCTCTGCTGCATCTACAACTTGTCGAGGAGGAAAGATGACATCAGAATCCCACACACCCAAATATGGAGTACAAACATCACTCGCCATTTTATTGATATATTTCGTACGATAAAATACAGGATCCATATCTTGTACAAAATGGTAATTTATCGAAGAAGGCAATACTTTTTCCAACACGTGGTTGTTGTGCTTGGAGGCTTCTGTCACAACTATACTTATATTAAAATTACTCAATAAGTAATCAATTACAGCTATCAGATTTTCTAATCTGATTATCGAATCTATCCTCACAGGAATAAGCACTGTAACATCAGCCATATCAATTTTTTCATTATTGTCCATACTCATAATCCAAAAACAGTTTAATTCCATAATAACCATTCAAAGAGAAGTTTTTCTTGGCAAAGTCATCATCAAGCTCCAACCTTTGCCAAAACGAGGATTCAACCACTCGCTTTCTCAAAGCCTCTTTGTCTGCCAATATTCCTTCCCCCACATAAGCTGCGAAAATTTTATCAAGTAAATACATACCGACAACACCCACCTTGGGAAGAATACTCATATCATAGAAATCTCTAAACAAGAGATTCTCAAAATCAACCTGCCCCTTCAGCAGTTTTGCAAAATCCGCCCACATTGACAATTTTGTCTCTTCTGCCACCAATGACACCACAACAAAAAGAGCATAACGGTTAGGATTAAGCATAGGCAGATATGAGAACAAAGAGTATTGTATTTCACCAAGAATATTGTCTATACGCTCTTGTTCTATCCCCAGTTTTCTAATTCTTACCAATGTATATAGGAATAAATATAGACCTGTATGTATATCGAAAGGCAAAGGCTCTCTAAAGAGAGCCAATGTATGTTTTTGATAGATACCATTGAGCAATTCTATCAAAAATCGTCGATGCCATTCTTTCTTATAAGGATTATCCATTTCACCATATCTCAATGAGGCATAAAGCAAGACATCAACCAGCGTCTTAGTGTCTTTACCATTTAACTCCATATCTAAACTTCTGCATGCCACCTTATATATATATTCATCCATTTTTTCCAAATAGGAATTTACTGTCCCTTTGAGATAACTGTTTTTTATGAGAAAGCGGAAACCAAATGCAATTCCGACCAATCCCTCCTCCAAATCTATACTTGTCACTTTGGCGATATTTTTCTGAATATCCTGCAAAAGCACTAATCCTTGTTGATAATAAGTGCTGTGTGTGTCATGCTTGCTCAACACAAACAATGACACACAAGCTCCCATTTTTCCATTAGACAGTCCTATTTTTGGGGACTCCATGGCATATTTCCATATTTTTTCGTTCAATGACATATTCCGCTTATTTTTCTGAGTCAACCACAAAGCGATTCTCGGTCATTCTCGTTTGCTTGCCGCCATTTAAATAAAGGCGTAAATTGAGATTGACAAATGGTCCTGTAGCTTTATTCAGGGTTGCATCAAATCTTCTTGTATAAAATTGGGTGTTCGTTGTCTGATAGATTTCCCTCTTGAATAACCCAACTGGACATATTGCCGTAACAGAAACTTGGAGTTTATCATGAAAGAAAGGACGAACAAGTGTGAACTTTGCCAAGTCTATCTTTGACAGTCCTGTACCTTGTATCGTTTGATGATGCTCTTCTATATATTGATACACCATCTGTGCCTTCAGTTTAAGAGCATTAATGGTATATTGCCCCAACAAGTCACCCATGTATACATCGGTATGTTTATTTTTCCCATCAACATCAACTATTCCATCATTGCTATAATATACATCTCCCCCAAAATAGAAGTCCTTGAATATTTTATACTTTCCTGATAGAGAAAAGCATAGACGACTCCAATCTGTATTGAAATAGCTTCTCACGATTTTATTATCATCGACAAGACTATACTGCAAATATTCATGAGAATTCTTATTTTTAAAATACTGACAGGCAATTGTTACTATCTTATCAATAAAAATGTAAGACTCCCAACTTATAAAAGTAGAGTTTTTCAAGAGTGGGTTTCCCTTTTGCCATATCCAAGAATCTACCTGATACTCAGTTGACGAAAGTTTCTCTAGATTTGGAGCAGAAGTAGAAAGTTCGAAGTTACTTCTGATCGCCACATTGTTCCAAGGCTTGTAATACAAACGGAACAATGGATTTAAAGAATAATCAGAGGTTTCTCCCTCATTGTTATCATCTCTACTACCTATCCATTGAAGTCCACCACTCAATGAGAATTTTTCAAAAGGATGCCAAGTCAACATACCAAGAAGATTATGGCGCACATTCTTTGAGTAATAACTTTCGTTACCAGTATTACGGTCTTTTTCATCATACTTCCTCCAAGTCCATGAATAATCCACATACCAATCAATATACTTGCTAATTGGAGTACTCAAATTGACATTGTATCTTACGTAGTCTTTCCTGCCAAGGGTAGGATTGACACAATTATTTTCTCCATCAATGAAAGTTCTCGTTTTTTTAACACTATAATAATTGTATGTCAAATCACTATTCAGTCTAGACTTTTTCCAAAGAGTACCGCGATAAAACAGACCTGCCGTATAATCACCAGAATAGTCTTTAATTTTAGACATTTGCTCTTTTTCATATTTTCCATCAGAAGACTCTACAGAGAACAAATAGTTTTGACGATTGTTACCTTGGTTATAAGAGCCTTGCAATTGCACGGAAAGACTGTGATTCTTTGCCATTCTATATTCTGCACCGACAGACAGGTTATATAAGAGCTCATCATCTTTATCATTTGCTACATTTTTATCCATAGGAGCAGATTTTTGTGTTATTTTGCCGAAATAAACACTCGTTTGTTCCTTACTGTCTCGTGTTGCATCATTAACTAAATTAGAAGAGATATTAAAAGAGAACTTATTTATACTATAAGTAAAGGAAACACCCAAATTCTCTTTATTCATATTTGCCTTTCCATATTGCAAATAAGAATAAGGGGTCAGGTCCCATCCCTTGTAATCATCGTACAAGCTGATGTTAACCAAAACTTTCTTGTCAGAATATTTACCCAAAGGATTATGAGTGATTTCAATCTGCTTAATTCTCTTAGGGTTTAGCTTCATCGCATAGTTCGCCCCTTGCTCCACATTATTGACAAGTATGATAATATCTTCCTTCACACCATCAATAATCAAATTGTCATTAGACCAGTCACGTAACACTCCTGGAAGCTTTTCTATCAGCTGAGCACTGCTCACAATTCCCTTACGAAGAGAGTCCGTAATTACATAAATATCCTTATCCATTTCTTGCTTCCTCAAGCTTCCCTTGACAACTACATCTTTAAGCTGAACGCTTTTTGACGAAAGTTCTATTACACCAATATCAGTTGACACAGCTAAAGTATCTGTTTTTACGAAACGTTCATAACCTAAGCAGGTAACGACAACTTTATTGATAACTTTATCAATCGGTGCCTCAAATGTACCATCATCTCTAGTCTTTGCGCCACCTAGAAATACATTGTCATAAAACAACTGAACCGTAGCGTCAGAGATTGGTGTCCTGTCATCCTTACCAATAACAGAGCCATGGTAGCTTTGTCCATAAACGACTTGCAAACAAACCATTAAAAAGAAAAATAAAATATTTCGTTTCATATTAACTAAGTTTTTTATTGTTGATAGTACGAAGACAATAGTCTTTTATTGCAAACTCTATATGTTCTTTTACCGAAGCATTACAAACAAATGTTTTTCCTTGTTGCTTATTTTTCAAACGAATAGCAGGGCATTCTCCAAGACAAACAGGATAATATACACACCCCATGCACTCAGACGGAATTTCGGGAAAGACATTCTCCTGACCCCAATTTACATATCCTTCATTTGTTATAACGCCTCTAGCATTACCATGTGCAAAATTGTCACAAATATCAACCTTACCATTATAATAAATAGTTTCGAAATGCCGCTTTTCGACATAACAAGGCTCAAACATACCACACGTATTTAGTCGAAAATGCTTCTCTACAAATTTCTTTTGAAGCAAATCCAATTTCTCCAATGAGACATCTTCTTCATTAACTTGCCATATTTTATGTAAATCTACAAGAATCCTACTTCTAAATCTCAACGGTATGTTTTTTTCCAAATCATCAACTATAGCCAAATGACTTATACTATCTGGCGTATAATTAACTCTCAATATAATTGAAGCTTTTTCATTAATTTGTAAAAGATTAGAAATATTACCAGTAATTAACTCGAAAGAAGAAGGAGAGTTGTCATGCTTGATTTCATCATGAAGGCTCTTATCTCCATCTAACGTTATCTGATAGTTGTCAATGTGTACTTGCTGCAGCATATTTATAGTAGGAATATCAAGCAGAGCACCATTGGTCGTAACTTGTCCTACAAACTGAATATTGTTTCTATGACAATATTCATAAACATCTAGCGAAAGCTCATAAATAATTTGCTTTTGAAGTAACGGCTCTCCACCAAACCAATACAAGATATACTTGGGGATATTATAATCTGCTAAATAATTTAATATATGTTTTTTTACTAACTTGACTACGTTAGATGACATTTGGGTTTGCTGATGCTTCTGGATGCAATACCAACAATGATAATTACAATCATATGTAGGAAGTATCATCGTATGAAACTCATTCCTATTGATATATGATTGTATATTATTCTTTATCCGTTCAAATTCATTTACTGTAGAATCCACTAAAATGTTTGCCTTCAATAAATCTTGCAAAATGGCAGTTACTGACTTATTTTTAAATTTGTTCAGATCATCACCGTTCTTTAAGACAAGCAAATATTTATCAAGTTGACGAGTGGAAACTACAACAAACTGCTTGGAATATCCATTGAAAAGCACAGTTCTTGCTTCATCAAGTTTTAATATATAAGTATATTGACTAATTTTGTAACTCATAAATCAAAAAATAATTTAGAAGAGTGCGTTAGATTGCGCACTCTCCTCTAAAAGTCATTTGTCTTCGATTAAAAACAAATAATAAAAGTACACTTGTTGGAGGTATAAGAATCCTCTTGACCACCTAACACTTCCAACATGTCTGCCTCTGAAAGCAGACTTTCATCGAATGATTGCAAACCACTCAAATCCAACTTGTTTAATTCTTCCATTGTTTAATATAATATTAATTAGTAAATTACCTTCTACATAATCTCCATAAAAAGGATTTGTATTTATGATTCTGATACATTAGGAAACATACAACAACGTAATTTATGCACTAATCTATCAACTACATCCCATGAGTCCTGATCATTCCATAAAATGGAAATCAACATCAAAGAATAGATTGCATAATTCATTTCAGACTTTTTCATCTTAAGCAATCCACCATTTAATAGGTTTTGTTTCAATTTACCAGATTGCCTTCTTAGTTCATCAAAAGCTTGCTTACAATCAGAACCAACACCATCCCAAAGCATACCGTCATACTCTTCAATGTCAGGAGACAAATTGTACTTTTCTAAATATTGTTCTAATTGCTTTTGGCATTCCATACTCCAAGACCTAATAGGTTGAGTATGCCTTGCACCTATTGAATCAATGATAGCCATATCTTTGTGGTTTGAGCCAATAAGAACTGACCAATGATATTCTATTCCACACCACCGTACATGTGCCTCAAAAGTAGGTAATACCTTTTTTAATGCATCTCTAGAAAAACATGGCATCATCATCTCCACAAAATTCGTATAACGAAGAATGTAAAAAGGGTGAAAAGCCGTATGTGGATATGTATAATAAGACATAATCAAAGATGGTTGGGCAATTTTAAGTTGATATTCCCTCATCTTTAAAAAAAGCCTATTCACATCCTCTGTAGTTATCATGATATCATCATCTAGCAAGAAGAAATATTCATACTTCTCCAAAAGCTTAGGATGACGATGAAGATAACGATAGGTCATATCCATCTTATAGCCTGCATCACAAGCTATGAAATCAGAATCATTACAAAACTTGTTATAGGAACCATCATAGATAAGCAAATGTAAGTCGAAGTCGGCATCACCTTTTAGTAATTGGCGATGCAAGCTGTCCTTACCAACAGGAACAAACACGGCATTCTTCTTGTATGACCCATCCTGTCTTACTTTTTCCTCCTTGACAGGATGAAACAGATAGTTTTTCCTATCATCAGGCAACACTGGGGCAATGCGCATTGAAGTATCGTCATAAAACTTTGCTTTGTTTTCTGGACGCACAAACGTCCCCTCCCCTCCAAAATCCTCTAAGAGAAATCCCTCATTATATAATAAGGTAGGGAGAAGGACTTCGTGATGCCCCATCCAACCTATTATTAAATAGGCATCGATACATGCTAATGCCTGACGGGACAAACGATATATAGGATTGAATGACTTCAATAGTTTTTCCTCTGCTATGACTTCATTGCCTGTTTTAAGACTTGTCCACCAATACCAATTAGGATTCTCAGCCTTTGTTTCAATGACAGAAGACAGGAAATCAGATGTACACGAAGCAAAACTGCCAAAGAATTCTTTCCATTCACCAGAAAAACGGACATCGTCCTCCACTAACCAATAGTAATCGTAGCCCTGATTCTCCTTGAAGAATTTCAAAAGAGGGAAATGGTTGCTACCAGGCACCAGCTTACCTTCCTCTATTGGAGTATACCCCAATTCACTCAGGATATCCGAAGTAAAAACAAACTGGTTCTCTATATTTTGCAAAGATACAGGCAATACATCTCCTTGCTGATGGTATGCAAAATACACATCAGCTTTCCCTTGCAGGGATTGCTCCAAAGCATGAAAGGCACTTAATGTCCATTCATTGCTTTTGTTTGTGAGATATAATACTGCCTGTTTCATCTTATCTATTTTTACTGTTAAAGACTGATTTCACCCTTATAGGATACATCATTCATTTGTATCAAAAGTTCGAATTGTCCATGCAAATCTGATGGTAGGACTACTACTCCATTTGCTGGCAACATGCATTCATACACAACATTATCTGCATCCGACAACATACAATATATACTCTCATCTTGCGGTACATATATAATATTTTGTTCCTGCCAAACACATAACGGTTGCGCAGGTGTACGACGTATAATATTACCATGCGAATTATCATCTCTTGAACAACAATTCAAATACAGAGGTTATCTTGAAGCAGATGTATATATCGTAAATGTTACGAAGCACACCAAAATCAAAAGTCTTTTAGCCATAACGTTTTCTTTTTCTTACAAAGTTAAGCAGTTACAGCTATATTATATATCACACATGCCGATTTTAACATTTCACAATTTCACAATAATGAACGCAACGCTCTAAAAAACATATAGTTATTTAAGAGTTTCACAATTTCACATTTTAGTCACCTGTACGTATTTTACGTATTTCATCATCAAATTTGCTCGTTGTCATCTCCTTATCGAAGAGTTTTTTAGACAAACGCTTTCTTATGTTCGAGATGTTTGACGAAGACATATTCATTAAAATCTTCATCTGATTAGGAGCAAATCCCAACCAAACCAACATACATATTCTATATTCATTTTCATTTAACCTACTGTTCTTCTCTAGCGATAGTCTAAACTGCTTGAAAAATGATTCGAATATATTATCCAGAACGTCCCATTGTTGAGAAGAAGGCTCTATACCTTTTTCTGCCAATTCCCTAAACTTAATCACCATAGCTTTTTGCTGGAAGATAGCATAACTTTCATTGTTGTCTTGTGGGCAATCATTAGTCAATGCCTCTATTTTATCCTTCAGCATCATTATAGACTTCTCCTTGTCTAACACAAGCAAAGATTTTGAAGATAGTTCATTCTTCATTTTAGCCAATTCATCCTGGCTTTTCTGCAATTCCTGCTCCTTCATTATGATTTGTTGCTTAACAAACAAGAGTTGCTCTTTTCTTATCTGCCTCTCTTTTCTTAAATTCTTGACATACAGTATAACAACAATAAGCACAATAACCAGTACTATCATCAGAAGAATAACCATACGAGCCCTATTATTCTCAATTTCTTGCACCTTTGCCTTTTTCTGCCATTGAGAATAATTATACAATGCAGCCGTTTGGGACATAGCTTCAACCTCATTATGCGCCCTAACACTATCACTATATTGGATAAATAAATCTGCATACTTTATGATAGAGTCCAATTGATGCCTCTGCTTATAAAACTTATACCATCCGTCAAAAGCCACACGTTTCGCATTTTGGGATTCAGCCATATTCGAACATCTCTGAAAATATATTTTGGCAGAATCAGAAGAATGCACATTTAGATAATACAGCCCCTTTGCATAGAAATAAGTATAGTAACGAACGCCAGGATTTCTATTACCACTAAAATAACCCGACTCTCTTTCATACACATCCATATAGCGTTTAGCTTTTGCGAACTGCTTTGTCAAAACCAAAGATTCAACAACTATACCCAAAGAACGAGCCGCCTCTTTAGGATAACCAAACTTCTTATATTTTTTGTATATCTCCTCAAACTGTTCTATAACTTTCTGAGGAGACATTAGTAGCGGCATGATATTGACTTGTGCCTCTGCTATTATCAAAGCATCCAGCGTATCCTTGGCTAGCCAAGAATATTTTTCTGACACCTCATAAGCATTTTTTGCATTCAATATCATCCTTTGTCTTTGATATTCCTCTCCTATTTGCCCATAAATTCTCGCCAATGTATGATAATCACAATCTCGGCTTAATGTATCAGCCTGCTCTGTCGCCTGGAGATAGCAATCCAAGGATGCAGGAGAGTCATCGAGATCACGATACGCACATCCCAACAGATAATAGGCTAGCATTCGCTCATTGGCCGAGCCATGCTGGTTATAGTAGGCTACAACTTGCTTCATCACGCTATCCGTAGTAAAATCTACAAAGCCTTTGTTCATGCCTTTGGCATAAATCAAATCAAAACGCATCTGTTGAGCTTTACTCATCTTGGGATTGTTCTTTCTTAGGCTATCAAGCATACCTAAAGCTACTAAAGCAGAATCTGAATTGGTTTCCATCAGACTATCTGCTCTAGTTATCTGCTGATCTATGACTTTATTTCCAGTACATGAAACCAGCAGCAACAAAACACTCAATATATATAATTTGACCTTTATCATATAATTTCTATTATTTCCGTCCACAAAATTAATAAAAAAGGATGAAATAAAGGAAACTATTAGATATTTTAAGGGAACAATCCGTTAATTATTGAACATTTGCATGTGGTTCAAGAACGGGCTGAAGGTCCAAAAGTACCAGAACCACATGCGAAAGTTCTGCAGATTTATTTTCTTGCGTAAAAATGTTTTTTCGTGAAAAAAGTATCAAAGTCTCATTGTCGGGCAGAAAAATTATTATAAAGCATTGATATATAATGATATGCAAAAATGACACTTCCTAATATCTTTACAAAAAAGTATCATCGAAGTATCATAAAATAAGGAGAAGTATCATGAAATAAGGAGATATCATAAATTACGTCCCGACGTAGACTTTACTACATAGCGACGTAATCATTCCTACGTCCCGACACAGAGAATCCTGCGTCGCCATGTATTTTCAAGGGCATCGGGAGAAAAAAACAATCCCTTGCGGCATCGCTGCCGCAAGGGATTCTCATCATCTTTTTACCTTATACAGAAAACTTGCGTTAAAAAACGCACCAACTCTTAGAATTTATATACCACAAAACTATTTGCCTTCATCTTGACATTCAGGACGTTACCGCTAGCCTGAGCATCTGATACAACAGGAACAACCACGTTCTTGTTGTCAATCTTGTTCTCAGCCTGAATATCGTCGGCATGGAGAACGGTTACCTTACCAGGGTTCAACTTCTTGATGCCATTGAAGGTTACGTTGATTTCCTTCTCCTCGTTAGAAGTGTTGGCAATCTTCACGATGTAGCTCTTGGTTGTCTTATCGAAACAAGCGGTAGCATAGAGACCATTCTCGCCTGCTACAGCCTTGCCGTTCTCGGTAAGCTTCAATACGTTGGTACCCTTGTTCTCGCCGTAGAGCTGCTGAACATAGTAGTTGGCAGAACGGACAGAGCTGAGGTTATCGAACCAGATGAGGTCCGGACGCCACTGCCATCCCTCAACGTGAGCGAAGAGAGGTGCATAGGTAGCCTGATAAACCACATCGGCATTACGCTCCAAACCCGTCATGAAAGCTGCCTCAGAAAGCGCAGCCTCCCATGAGTTAGGATCGTGCTTGGCATGAGCTGCATACTCACCGGCAAAGACCTTAGGACCCTTGCGGTCGTACTTGTCGTAACGGCTGGCATTGCTGCGGAACCACTCTGGGCTCTTGTAATAGTGCTCATCCACCATATCTACGCCCAACTTGCGCATCTGCTCCCAACCGTAGTCGAAGTCCTTGCCGTCAGCAGATGGACCAGATGAACCGCAGATCTTGATCTTTGGATACTTGGCATGAATCTGCTCCATGAACTTCTGCAAGCGCTCAGGATACATAGGTCCCCACTGCTCGTTACCGATACCAATCTGCTTCAGATTGAATGGAGCAGGATGGCCCATATCGGCACGGAGCTTACCCCACTTAGAGGTGACAGGACCATTGGCGAACTCGATGAGGTCGAGTGCATCGTCGATATAGCTCTGGAGATCCTTGACTGCTACATGCGCATTAGGATCCTTATCATCGTTCTGATACTGGCAAGCCAGACCTACAGAAAGAATAGGCAATGGTTCAGCACCAATCTTCTCTGAAAGAAGGAAATACTCATAGAAGCCCAAGCCCAATGACTGATAATAGTTAGGGAAAAGGCGATGTGGGAAGGTATCTCTCCAGCGGTTCTCGTTCAGAGGACGGTTCTCAGGAGCGCCCACAGAGTTCTTCCACTCATAACGGGTATCGAGGTCGGTACCCTCTACGATACATCCACCAGGGAAACGGAAGATGCCTGGCTTCAGGTCGGCAAGATCCTGTACGAGGTCGGCACGGAGACCGTTCCAGTTATCTTCTGGGAAGAGAGAGATGTGGTCGAGGTCTACGCTCTCAGAACCTTTCTCCAGATAAACACGCATCAAACCCTTGGCATCGGTCTGAGGAGAAGTAAGGGTAGCAGTAAGCTTCTGCCACTTATTATTGGTGATGTTGATGACCTGCTTGGCAATCACATCATTCTTTGAATTGACGAGTTCCACACGAATCTTACCCTGCTTGCCATCGATGAGATGAAGACGGCCATAAACAGAGAAATCGTACTTCATATCCTTCTTCAAGCCCATACCGAAGAAGCCACGGTTCTCAAGACCGGTCTGCTTCTCACGTGCGCCTGCGCTCTCAAGTGTTACATAATGAGGGTTGCGGTCGAAGGCAGGTTTTACGTCGCTGAGGGTTACATTTCCGAATGTATTCCAACCCATCAGGCGCTGTGGAAATTCGAAGGAACGGTTCTCTACCATCTCTGCATAGAGACCACCATCGGCACCGAAGTTGATATCCTCGAAGAAGATACCATACATGGTAGGCTGGATTTCTGCTCCAGGTTTGTTGGCCTGAACAGTAAACTGATGCTGTGCGAAAGCTCCGAGTGAAGACATCGCCAGCAATGCTGCTGCGAAAATTTTTGCTTTTCTCATATTGTTCGTTATTGTTTATTTTTTAGGTCTGTACTTACACCTTATTAAATATAGGTGGTGCAAAGATTACACAAACGAGCGCAATGAAAGCTTGCTTTCAAATTGCCGAGTGCAGTAAATCTTCTGCAAAGATAAAAAAATCCACCCCAAATGAGGTGGATTTTCTGTTTAAATATATTGGATTTTTATCCAATTCCCTGTTTTTCTACTATTTATCTAATGGAATGAGCACGAAAGTGAAGTTCTTATCGCCATAATGGAGGCGATATTTCTCCAATGGCCATGCACCCCAAGAGTTCTCACCAGCCACACCAGAATGCTCTGCATCGAGGAAGAGATTGGTGAATCTTGACTTCTTCAGGTTGAAACTGTGACGCTGATCCTTGTCATCATCATCATCCAGTTCTTCTGTATCGAAGTGGATAGCGGAAGCATAGAATGGCTTGCAGCTCTTCACCTTGAATCCGAAGCCGGAAGCATCGGTCTGGTTCCACCAGCGCATATCGCCCTTGGTTCCACTCTCCTGTGGACGGATGTATGGGAAGTACTGGTTGTCGGCATCAGCGCTGTAGATTCCGATACGCATGCAGTCCTCACGGTCTGAATAATTCTCGATAGGACCACGACCGTAATACTGGCTCTTGTCCATATCGTATGGCAACTGCATCAGCATACCGAAACGGAACAGATCGCTAACCTTGGCATCATCAGAAGCATCGAACTCCTGGCTTACCTTCATCGCACCGGTGTTAGGCATGATGAGATATTCGATTTCCAGCTCGCCCTTCACTTCTGGCATCTCATAGGTTGCACAGATATTGATGGTGTTTGCCTTCTTATCCTTTTCAACAGCTACACCCTTCAGGTTCATGACAGGGTTCTTCCAAACCTTGAACTTCTTCTGCAGACCTGCACCGAAATCATTATCGGTAGGAGCACGCCAGAAGTTTGGCTTCAGGGTACCGCCCTCGCCGAGGAGCGACTTGCCACGATAGGTATATTCAGAGATGAGACCGGTGGTACGGTTCACCTTCACGGTCAGATCAGGAGTAGTAACGGTGATATCCTGCTCGCCCTTCTTGTCGATGAGCTTAGCCTTCACCTTCTTGCCGTCCTGAGCCTTAGCCATGTTGTCTGCACAATGACCGCAGCACTTCTTCTCCTTCACTGCCAGCTGGGCATAAGCCACAATCTGACCAGCCTCCATCAGAGGTTCAGCCTTCTTCAGACGGAAGTCGATGTTGAGGAATACCTCCTTGCCCTTTACCTTAGAAAGGTCGTAAGGGATGGTGAAGTTCTTGGTCTGCTGGGCAGCCACTTCGATATCAGCGATGGTACCGTTCTGAGTCTCCACGCCATCCTCAATGAGGCTCCATGCCAAGGCATAGTTGCCTAAATCGCGGAAGAAGTTCTCATTGTGTACACTTACTTCGCCCTTCTCGGCATTCACCATCTTAGCCCAGATGTTCTGATACTGGTAGGCTACCTCGTAGGCATGAGGATTGAGCTGACGGTCTGGACCGATGATACCATTGCAGTTGAAGTTGTTGTCGCTAGGGTCGTAATTGTTGTAATCGCCACCGTAGCAATATTCTATCTTGCGGAGCTCTTCATTGCTCATCTTCTCTGGATTCTTGATGGTCATCGGCTTCAATACCTTGCGGTGCAAGCCCTGGTCAACGAAATCCCAGTCGAAACCACCCTGGAGGATAGGATACTTGCGAATCAGAGCCCAGTAATCCTTCAGGTTACCGCCTGAGTTACCCATAGTATGGTTGTACTCGCACTGGATGAGCGGCATCGGACTGTTAGGGTCCTTCGCATACTTTTCACAAGCACTTACAGGATAGTACATAGGGCAGAAGATATCGGTACCCTCGCCTCTGCGAGCCTGCTCATACTGAACCGGACGGCTCTGGTCCTGGCTCTTGATCCACTTGTAAGCCTGCAGGAAGTTATCGCCCATCACAGTCTCATTACCCATACTCCAGGTTACGACACTAGGATGATTGAAGTACATGGAAACATTGTGCTGGTTGCGCTCCATAATCTGCTTGGCAAACATCGGCTTCTTGGCAGCTGCATCATCGCCATACTGGAAACCGTGACTCTCCTGGTTAGCCTCAGCTACCACATAGATACCATACTCATCGCAGAGTTCGTACCAGCGTGGATCGTCAGGATAGTGGCAAGTACGGACAGCGTTGATATTCAGGCGCTTCATAATCTTGATATCCTGAATCATGCGCTCCATGCTCAATACGTAACCTCCGTCAGGGTCCATCTCATGACGGTTGGCACCCTTGATAAGCACAGGCTGACCGTTGACAAGGAACTGCTTGTTCTTGATTTCCACCTTGCGGAAACCTACCTTGACAGGAGTCATGGTTGCTGATTTCATGTTGCCATTCTTCAGCGCACTTGAGAGGGAAACCTGAAGGGTATATAAATAAGGTGTCTCTGCATTCCACTTGTGTGGATTCTCTACGTTCATCGTAATGTTGGCTGTTCCATTCTTTGCCAATCCTGTAGCTGTAGCCACCTGCTTGCCCTCTTTGTCGAAGAGGATGAAGTTCAGCTTGCCATTACCCTTTACCTTGGTAGAGATATTGAGCACACCATCCTTGTAGTTGTTTACAAGGTCAGGAGTAACACGGATATCCTCCAAATGCAACTTGGCATCGCGGGCAAAGAGATAGCTTTCACGAGCCACACCGCTCAAGCGCCAGAAGTCCTGATCCTCATCCCAGGAACCATCGCACCAGCGGAAGGTCTGGAAGGCAATCAGATTCTTGCCCTTCTTCAGATAAGGAGTGATGTCAAACTCGGCAGCTACCTTGCTATCCTCTGCATATCCGGCAAACTTGCCGTTTACATAGAGATAGATGTTGGAAGTTACGCTACCGAAATGGGCTACTACCTGCTTGCCATCCCAGTTGGCAGGGATGTCGATGATACGGCGGTAAGAACCAACATGGTTGTCCTTGGTAGGAACAGCTGGTGGCTGCTGGTCGAAATGTCCGCGCCAGCCGAAGCCTACGTTCACATATTCCGGATCACCGAATCCGTTCATCTCCCAGATGCCAGGCAGATTCATGGTCTTCCATTTGGAATCATCAAGATCTTCCTTGTAGAAGTCAGTAGGACGCTGGTCTGCATTAGCCACCCAGTTGAACTTCCAGGTTCCGTCGAGCGAAAGGAAATACTTGCTTTCCGTCTTGTTCATGTGCAGGATATCCTTGCTCACGATTTTACCGTCTTTCTCAGAAACCCAGTCATCTGCCGGATAGGTGAAGAAATTGGTGTGCAACGGAAAACGATTGATGGCATTCACCTGAAGGTCGTGCCATTCTGTGTAAGTTGGCTGCTGGATGGTAGTCTTTTTCAACGACTTAATGGCAGCCTTCGGTTTGGTTGCACCGAAGGTTGCCATAGCCAATCCTGCCAAACTTAATGTAACGAACAGTCTCTGTTTCATGTTTGTCAGTTGTTATTAATACTATTTTAAATTGATATATACCTTGATTATATATAGGCATCTTACTTGATGGCAAGATACTTATCATATTCGCATGCTGTGAGAAGCATGGCACCCACACCGAAGTTAGCCTGAGAGTTGGCATCTACGGTCTGACCTGGGATGGCTCTCTCGCCTATAGGCTGAACATAACCCACCTTGCCATCAGGCTGAACGGCAGTCTCTGTCAGATAAGTCCAGGCACGGTCGATGACCTTCTTGTACTCCTTCTTGTTGAGATAACCATTGTTGACACCCCAAAGCATACCGTAGGTGAAGAAGGCTGTACCGCTGGTCTCTGGTCCTGGCGCATGATCAGGATCCATCATAGAACGGGTCCAGTATCCTTCCGGCTGCTGGATTTCAGCTACCGCCTTAGCCAGTTTCTGGAACTTGTCTACGAAGAACTGATAGTGCTTGTAGTCCTTTGGCATATCCTGGAGCACCTTAGCCAAACCTGCGAGAACCCAGCCATCACCACGAGCCCAGAAGTCTTTCTTTCCGTTGGCACTCTTGTGCTTTGGATAAACGTACTTGCCGTCACGGAAATAGAGATTGGTCTCCTTGTCGAGCATAATCTCATCGGTGGTGAGGAGATTATCGTAGAGTTTGTCGAGATACTTGGTATCGCCGGTCAGCTTATACATCTTGGTCATCACAGGCATCACCATGTAGAGGGCATCGCTCCACCACCAATAATCTGTTGGCTCAGAGTAAGCCTCGTAGTGCATTACCTCCTTGGCACGCTTCACCATGAATTCTGATGCTGCGGCATTTCCCTTGGCAGCCTCGATGTTATAGAGGTCGATGTAGGTCTGGAAACAAATCTGCCAGTCGCCGAAGAGAACGTGATCCTTACCCTCGCCGTATGGCTTGTACTTCCACTTGGCAGGATTAGCCTCTGTGGCGCCGGTCCAGTCGTTATGTTCAGCCCAACGGATGGTGTAGTCGAGCATCTTCTGGTCTTTCAGCATCTTATATACCTCCATATTGCCGGTATGATAAGCGGCATTGTCCCAGAAGGCACGAACCTGAGGCTTGTTGTTAGCCTGCCAGTAGTTATTCACCTTGGTGATGAGTTCCACCACCTGCTCATGATTCCATTTCCTGGAAGCCTTCACTTCCTTCTTATTCTGTTTCTTGACCTTAGCGGTCTTCTTGGCTGGCTGTGCTGCATTCAAAGGCAAAGCCAAGGCTGCAGCTGCCAGCATCATCATTATCTTGCGCATGATTAATTATCAATTATAAATTGTAAATTACCACTTGTCCTTGGTTACAATCTCGTCCTTCCAATGGTGATCCTTAGGGAACTGCTGGTTGTTCCATGCCTTCACCTGAGTCCAAGGCTGTGCTGCATCGGTCCAGAAAGGATGGTCGGCAGGCAGACCGAGAGGCATGAAGGCAAGGGTGGTCATATAGAGCGAACCGTTGTTGGTATACCAGTCAGCAACGTTCTTCTGACTGTTTCCGCAGAAACCAATAGAGAGATAACCCTTCTCATTGAAGTTATTCTGCTTATCGAACATGCGATGGAGCACCTTGGTCAGGGCTGCACGAACCTGACCATTGCTCAAATCCTTAGGCAACGTCTGATACCATGCCATCAGAGCAAGCGGCTGCATGGTTGCCATGCGGTAAGGAATGCTTCTGCCGAAAGCCGGGAAGGTTCCTTCCGGAGAGATGAATCTCTCGAGGATGATGCTGTACTTCTGGCAGCGCTTCAACTCCCGGTCGTAGTACTTCTGATAGTCGAGGCGGGAATTCACCTTGGCATCCACCATCGCCTGGAGTGTTTCCAGATACATCGGATGGAACACATAGCTGCTGTAGTAATCGAAAGCGAACGAAGGACCATCGGCATACCAGCCATCGCCTACATACCACTCCTCTACCTTGCGGCAAGCCGAATTCACGCGATATTCATCGAAATCGCCACCCGCCTTTGCCATGAAGCTCTCGATGGTAGAAGAGAAGAGCAACCAGTTGGTATAAGGAGGATCGATGTGGCGGAGCTTGGCAAACTCCTTCAGGTATCGCTGCTTGGTCACCTCGTCCAAAGGCTTCCAGAGTGTATCGTAAGCACGGAGGAAACTCTCGGCGACATAGGCTGCATCAACCAGGTTCTGACCGCCGATGCCCCAGCAGAGATAGTCAGGACTCTGAGGGTCTACGGCATTCTTGTAAGAAGCCAAAGCCCATTCACGCAACTGCTTGCGCTGCTTGCCTTCGGCAGTAGCATCATCTGGAAGAGTGAGCCATGGAGCCACGCCAGCCATCAGTCTGCCGAAGCACTCCATATAGAGCACCTTCTTGTTGCGGTTGTCGAAGCTGGGACTGAACTCTGTCTGCATGTTCTTCTGTAACTCGCCCTTAGCCATGTTTTCCAGAACAGGCTGGGCCATCTTGTAGGCAAGCGAGCACCAATATTGGCGGTCGCTCTGCTGAACTGCCTTCTTCTTAGCAGAAATTCCCATGAAAGGAACCAGCGCCAAGACGAGGGTCATCATGATACTTTTAAATATATAATTCATAGATAGTTGTATATTGTTTGTTGTTATTAATAATTGTAAGTTGAAAGTTGCCAGTAGCCTCAGCTAAGCAACTGCAAAGATATGTATAATTAATTATAAACAAGCAGAGCGACCGTATTTTTTATTGTTTTTTCAACACTGGTGCACCGTTTTCCCAAGAAATTGGTACCCACAAGTGTCTACTGTCACTCAAGTGTTTAGGATTCCACATGTCTGCCATGAATACATAGTCGGCGCCATGGAACATCTTCTTCTGTGCTGCAGTTTCCACCTTATATATATAGGTACCCTGTGCACCGAAGGTCTTGTTGGCACCCTCACCACGGCAAGGATTAGGCAACTGCTCCCAAGGACCGTAGATATTCTTAGCCTTGAACATACGGGCAGCATTAGGCGCCCAACCGGTACATCCGCTGGTGATCATCCAGTAGATGCCATCCTGTTTGAAGATGGTAGGAGCCTCGTTCTGTCCACCTGCTGCCACACGTACATAGCTGCCGTTGTGCTGCATGTAGTCGTCTGTCAACTGTGCAATCTGGAGTGTCAGGTTTTCTTCAGAAGAATAGATGTGGTAAGCCTTGCCGTCATCGTCGATGAAGATGGTCATGTCTCTTGACATCTGTCCTCCCTCGAAGTCTCTCATCCAGAACATGCCGCGCTCTATCTGCTTGCGCCATTCCGGAGTCCACCAGCTCTTCAGTTCCGGGAAGAGAAGCTGATGCTTGAGGTCGGTAGTATCTGGCTTGGCGAACCCTACAGGATAGATGCCCGGATTCACTCTTCCAGAACAGATGAACTTGAAAGGTCCGAAAGGAGTATCGCTGGTAGCCACACCATAGCGGGCTGCACCATATCCCCTACCCTTCAGTTCGAGATGGAACCACATCACGAACTTCTTGGTCTTCTTGTTGTAGAGAACCTTCGGACGTTCGATGATGCATCCGCCCTCAATGTCGCTGCCTGCTTCTTTGGATACAGGAAGCACCAATCCATGATTCTTCCAGTTCTTGAGATCCTTGGAAGTGAAGCAGCTTACGCCGAGAGAGCTGTAAGGCTTGCCATCCTCCGAGCGGCTTTCGCCATACCAATAATAGGTACCTTTGTAGTTGAAGATGTTGCCACCATGAGCATTGATATGCTTGCCGGTATTATCCTTCCACACGCCTCCGTCCATCGGAGCCTGAGCCAGAGTCGGGAGACACGACATCATCCACAACATGATAAATACGAATAGTTTGTTCATTTTGCTGATGTTATTATTAAGTTAGTGAATACGCTAATTGTTTATTCCGATTGCAAAATTAAAGAAAAAGCCCCTTTTCGGGGTCTATTATTCGGTATAAAAGGGATACAAATCGGGAAAATGCAGGAAAACAAATGCAAATCATCACTTCTCCCCCTCTACAAATTTGTTATTTACCATAGATGGCTTTTCCTATCACCATTCTGCGCGAAATGATGTATGATGTATTTAGAATCTTTGCATCAATAGTATTTATAAATACAGCTTCATAGAAACGACAAAAAGGGTGCATCATTAACTTATGACACACCCTCTTACTTCATATTTAGCAGATAAAAATATTATTTTTCATCAACCTCATAACCTGGATTTTGCTCCAATTTAGCATCCTTGTTAAGCTGAATCTCGGTCAAAGGAATCGGTAATAAGATATGCTTATTTGCATCAAAGCCAGAGATTCTCTTATTTTCTGATTTCTCTGCCCACTTGGTAACCATCATATTAACACGATTAGCAAGTTGTCCTGTTCTCATTAATGTGAAGCGTCGGTTTTCCTCGCCTACCAGTTCTCGGATACGCTCATCAAGGATAAAATCGATGGAAATATCAGAAGCACTAACCTTGCCAGCTCCAGGAGCAATCTGTCGATAATCCTTGAATGCACGGTCACGGAGAACATTGATATCATCAGCTGCCCCCTGACTATTGCCCTGACGGAAACGAGCTTCAGCTCTTAACAAGTAGGCTTCAGCAAATCGCATCAAAGGAATATCCTTGACCATTGCATATCCAAAGTCATCTGTAGGGTCGTATGCACCCCACTTTGTTGTATGTGGATACATTACATTCAAAGTGTCTGCTTCATGGCAATATACTTTATCACCCAATCCAATTGTAATCTTCTTGACAACTTTACTTTCGTCATTTTCCCAATATCCATTAGCATTGATACCAATGGTTGCCTTATCTGCCTTCGGTTGCTTGTTACAATAGATGGTACGACGGATATTGAAGTTGGAGTTACGTATGTCACCTTCCTCAAAAATTCCATATTTTACATAGTTACTCAAACGAAGGCGACCGTTTCCACGTCCACCTATAGAATCAGCATTCTGCATAAAGTCTGATAACTTATGGAAGGCAGGAACCCAGTTACGACGCTGCTGTGCATTGTCAATAGTACCGCCAGATACAGAAGTATTATATTCCTGTTCATAAGTCCATATTCCTTCGGTATTACCTTGGCTTCGGCGTTGATTTCCCCAACGGAACATATCATGATAGTAATCACCAGCCTCACCCGTAAATTTACCATAACGTTCAGAAATCAGCTTGTAATTTCCACTGGTAATTGTTGGGGTTATAGCATCTTCAGCTTTCTTATAGTATGAGTTGTCACGCATACCTATACGAAGAAAAGCTTCTGCTGCAACCATACGAGCTGCATCCTTGCTAATTCGTGATTCTTTTGTCAATGCATTCACTTCAGGAAGACCTGCAATAGCCTCAGTGATATCCTTCTCTATCTGAACGTCAATCTCTGCCACAGGTGTACGAGTATAGTCTGTTTTTGGATTAGACGCAGACTCTGTTATCAAAGGAACTGCTCCCCAACCAGTAACCAACTTGTTATAACAATAAGCACGGAAAAATTTAGCTTCTGCTACACACGCTGTAGCACTGGCATCTTCTCCATTGGCTGAGATAATTTGATTTGCACCATTGATGATGCTATATAGTCTTTCCCAATAAAGACGTACGCCTAAACTCTCAGAGTTCAGCTCTCCATACTTATAGAATGGAACCTCTGAACCCTCTGTGTCGCCAGGAGCACCGACATCTGTACCATCCTGCCAAATACCCCAGAAACCTTGAGGCCATGATATTCCTAAAAGTTGACCTATCTGATAGTGTAAACCTAAAACTTTAGCATTCACATCAGAAACATCGGTTCCATAGTTAGAGTACATCTTCTCATCAAGAAAGCTATCGCTACATGATGTGCTTCCCAATGCCAATACAGAGGCTACTGCAGAAGCAATTATAATCTTATTTAGTTTCATTGTTTTCAATTTTAGAATGTCAAGTTGATTCCGAATGTATAACTCTTTGTCATTGGATAGTTGTCTTCCCAATTATCTGATCCACGTCCATCCTGGCGGGTTTCAGGATCCCATCCAATCCAGTCGGTAAAGGTGAAAAGGTTGCGACCTGTGAAGTATACAGTCAAGCCACCTAATCCCACTTTATGCATGGTTGTTTCTGGGAAAGCATAACTCAATGTAACATCTTTAACACGGGTAAAGCTTGCATTCTGGGCAAATCCATATCCATGTTTATTTGAGTTTTTGCGCAAAGAACGCCATTCATTACTCTTATTCTCTGGAGTCCAGTAGCCAATCTCTGTAGTTGTATTACGACGACCCATCTCATCTCCAGCCATACCAATAAGATTATTATTCTTCTTCATTCCCTGCACAGTTTGGATGAATACACTCAAGGACAAGCCTTTGTAGGTAAAGGTATTGGTAATACCTCCAATCCATTTTGGAGTAGTCTGTCCCTTAACATGTCGGTCGTTATCATCTATCTTGCCATCGTTATTACGGTCTGCCAACTTTACGTCACCTGCTTCTGCTACCGGATCCCATTTTTTATGTAATCCAGCGGCAATTTCATCTTCCTGCCAGATTCCTACCATGTCATAATCATAGATTACACCGATAGGCTGACCTATGAACCAGCTGTTGCCCAAATCGTCCTTACCATCACCATAGAGATCCTTGATACGGTTCTGGTTCCATGAGAATACCAAAGTTGTTCCCCAAGTAAAGTCCTTGGTAACAATATTCTTTGAGTTTACAGTAAATTCTACACCCTTGTTGGCTGTTTTACCCATATTGGCATATACATCACTGAAGCCTGACACCTTAGGCAAATTACGCTTCAGAAGCAAACCTGTTGTTGTTGAAGTGTAAATATCCAAGTTTCCATTGATACGATTATTCAACAGTCCAAAGTCTAATCCAACATTGAAAGTTTTGGTAGTCTCCCAAGAGAGGTTGGAATTACCCATACGACTATTTGGAACAAGACCTACTACAGAATTTTTACCCATAGCAAATTTTTTCACGTCCATTTTCATCAATGTCTGATATACGCCGATTGCCTCATTACCTGATTTACCATATGAAAGACGAAGCTTTAAGTTATTCAGCCAATTCTGAGACTTCTGCATGAACTGTTCGTTTGCAATATTCCAACCCAATGCTACAGAAGGGAATACACCATACTTGTTATTCTCTCCAAATACAGAAGAACCGTCACGACGTACAGTAAATGTAAACAGATAACGACTATCATAAGAATAGTTCAAACGTCCCATTTGTGAAACGGTAGTGTATAAATCTGCATAAGATTTCACAGAAGCAGACTCTGCACCTTCCAAATTATCAAATCCGAGGTCATCATTGATAAACTTGCTACCTTTAGCTGTTGACTCCGAATATTTTTTACGAGAAGCAGCATACAATCCCGTTAAATCGAAATGATGCTTTTCGATATCCTTTGCATAAGTAAGGATATTCTCAATAGTATAGGTCTGAGTATCCTTGTTGATGATTTCACCAGTTCCATTCAGATCATTAGCTGCAGCACCTGTATAGGTATTTGTACGGGCTGGCGCATAAGAGAAACCTGCATTGAGTTTATATTTCAAGCCAGCTAATGGTTTCCAGATGTTTCCGAAATCCATTTCAGCAAAACCATTGATGCTAACATTCCATTGACGACGTTCTGCCTGCTTGGTCTGACCGATCATAGGATTGGCCCACAACTGCTCTGAATACATAGGATAAATGCAGTAGCTACCATCTTCATTATACATCTTTCCCCAAGGAGACATAGCCTCTGCATTCAAGAAATTAACACGTCCTCCATCACGGTTATGAGATGCAATATAGGTGTTAGTTCCCACCTTCAGATAATCGGTAACATCCATATCAATATTGGTGCGGAGAGAATAACGTTTATAGTTGAATCCCTTCAATACACCTTTTTGGCTCAGATAATCACCAGAAACATAGTATCTGACTCTTTCTGCACCACCTGCTACACTGATATTATGGTCTGTAATAATTCCTGTTTGTGAAGCTTCATCATAAATCCAATCTGTCTGAATACCTTTCTCATAATTTTCAGCTTCATTTGCATACTTAACATTATCATTATACATACTCTCACCAGGATTGATAGCAATATAATCCTTGTAACGCTGGATAATCTGGTTTCCATCGCAGAACTTCAATTTATGAGAAAAATCTTCTAAACCGATATAGCCACTATATCTGATAGTAGGTTTTCCTGATTTACCATGCTTGGTAGTAATCAGAATAACACCATTGGCACCATTGGTACCATAAATAGCTGTGGCAGAAGCATCTTTCAAGATTTCCATTGATTCGATATCAGAAGGTGCAATATCATTGAGAGAACCACCAGTCTTGTTGATAGGCACACCATCAACTACGATGTATGGTCCTGAATTAGCATTAATAGAGTTTTGACCACGTACCAATGCACTTGGAGCATCACCTGGAATGGAAGAACTTTGAGTAATGGTTACACCGGCTGCCGCGCCCTGAACAGCCTGCAGCACGTTAGTAACAGGAAGTTTCTCAAGGCGTTCTTTGTTTACAGATGTTACAGACCCCGTAACATCCGACTTTTTCTGGACACCATAACCTACGACAACCACCTCATTGAGTGTCTGGTTATCGTCCTGTAACGTTACCTTTACTGATCCTTTACCGACCTTAATGGTCTGCGTTTTAAAACCAATATAGGAGATTTCTAAAGTTGAACCAGGAGCAGCGTTCAAAGAGAAGTTACCTTCAAGGTCAGTAACTGTACCTCCTTTTTGCCCCCCCACTTTTACGGTAGCACCGATAATAGGTTCACCGTTGCTATCAACGACTGTACCTTGTACCTTACCTGACTGCTGAACAATCTGTACAGAAGGAACAGCCATAACAGACTGAGGAGAGAGAGCCAAGCCTGAGGCTATAGCAGCTAACGCCATCAATCTTCTAGACGTGATGTTTAGATTTACATTTTCCATTAGTTGTAAATTTTGTTAGTTATATACTTTCAGTTTATTCTCGCTTGTCATTTGCGGATTTAACAAATCTCACACATAGAATGTTCGTTGTTCTAGGTGCAAAAGTCGTTCTTTTTTGTTAATATAAGGAGAAAAAATCGGTAATCATAGGGAACATATCGTTAAAAACCACTTATTTTTGCTCTTTTTACTAAATTCTTTATATCTTTGCAGTAAAATTTAAGAAACCGACGATTAATAAATATAAGACATGAAATCTACATTTATACACATTCTAGTCTGTCTGATATGCTTTGTCTCCCAGGTCAAAGCACAGGATTTTCCATACCGTTATCTCCCTCCAATCACCATTGCGCCTACCGAAGAGGCTAGCTGTATGCTCTTCGATAAGGAAGGTATGATGTGGGTGGGAACCAATGCCGGAGTGAAATCATACGATGGCTATCATGTGAAAACCTACAAGACGAATGCGTACCAGCCAGGCATACTACCCAATAATACCATCCGGTCCATAGCCGAAGATCATCAGGATAATCTTTGGCTGGGAACTCGCAATGGTCTGGTAAGAATGAACAAGCGCACTGGAAAGTTCAAGACTTTCTTCCTGCCAGATGAATCTCAGCGCATCATCTATACCCTCTTCGTATCAAAAGATGGAACTTTATGGATTGGAACTGATGGGGGAATCTCCTACTTCAATCCCAAGACGGAGACTTTCTATACCTATAATAATAAGAATGCATGGCTCATTGATGAGAATGGCAGCAGAAAGAAAATGCCCGGCTATAGCGTGAAAACCATCATAGAAGACAGAAACGGCGACCTGCTCATCGGCACCTGGTCGTCAGGTCTCATGCGCTTCCGCCGTGGAGGCAATACCTTCTACCGCTATCCGCAGCTCAATGCCACCAATTCCGCCTACTCCCTCTTCCTCGACAAGCACAACCACCTGTGGGTGGGAACCTGGGGATATGGCGTTGTACGTCTGGACAATCCGGGAAATGTGCGACAGCCAGAAATGCATCAATACCCGTATAGCACCAGCCATTTTGATACCTTCTATAAGATAGTACACGACCCTGTAACGAAAACGCTCTGGGCATGTACCCGAGAAGGTGTGTGCTATCTCGAAGAAGATATGCCTAATGCTGAATGGAAAGGATTTACCTCCATCGGCAACAACCCTCTCAACTTCAACAACGACATCGCTACCGATGGCAAAGGCAACATCTGGCTCTGTACGCAGAACAACGGTATTCTGCAGGTTAACACCCAGCCATCGCTGTTCAAACTCTGGAATCTCGATACCAGTCATACTCATCTCACCATCAACTACGTATATTCCATACTCACTACCGATGGCGAGAATTTCTGGTTGGGATTGAATCCATACGGCATCGCCCTGCACAACCGAAAGACAGGTAAAACACTCTTCAACCAGGAAATTCCGGGATTTTCTGACATCCCATCCAGAGCCTTTACCACAAGTATCTCGGATATTGCCCAGAGAAGCAATGGAGAAATCTGGATAGCCAACAACAATTATGGCGTCATCGTCAAGCCTTTGGGTAAACCAGCCTATCAGATTACGCACGAAAAGCATCCATCCATCATACAGGATAATTTCGTCAACACCTTGTTCGAATCGAAAGATAAAGTAATGTGGATAGGACAGCGCAACGGCTTGAGCATAGTAACTCCAAACAATCAGGGCCATCGGATCACGATGAAGGAGGGAAAGAAGAACTTAACCTCATGCGACATCCGCCATATCTCGCAAGATAAGCAAGGAAACATCTGGCTGGCTACCGATAATGAAGGTATCATACGCATATCGGGCAACGCCAGGAACAAGAAGACTTTGAAATTCAAACAGTATAATCCAGACCATCATAACTTTGCCATTGATGATGCCATCGCCTGCCTCGAAGACTCGAGAGGAAGGCTCTGGGCTATCTCCAACAGTGGCGGACTCTTCCTATATAATAAGGTGGAAGACCGTTTTGAACCGAAGAACCATGAATATCATCTGCCGGGCGACCGTGTGCTCACCATCAAGGAAGATGAGAAGGGCAATCTCTGGCTCACCACCGACTATGCCCTCGTGAACATCATCTGGGGCAATGACAGCGAAAAACCGCAGGACATCACCTACTTTACCAGCGAGGACGGCATAGGAAATGTTCTCTTCTCGCCAAACACGGCATGCAAGTATGGCAAGGAACTCTTCTTCGGAAGCCGGACCAGCTTCTTCTCGTTCATGCCGTCCATGAAGGCTAAGCTAAAAGACAATAGAAGACCGAAACTGGTGATAACAGACGTCATCATTGATGACCAGCCTTTCGCTCAACTCGATTCTATCGACAAGGAAGAGATTTCGAAAGAAACACCAGGCTATACCCGCAAAATCACGATACCGGCAAGGGTGAAGAAATTCTCCGTAGAATTTTCTCTCCTTACCTACGGCAATACAGAGAAAAACGTATATGCTTACCAGCTGGAAGGTTATGACGAAGACTGGCAGTACTGCAACAAAGGCACGCATAAGGCTGTTTTCCAGAACCTTCCTTCCGGAACCTACCACCTGAGGGTAAAGGCTACGGATGGTTATGGTCATTGGCAGGAGCTGCCATACACCATCTCCATCCAGGTGCTGCCGCCATGGTATGCCTCCAGAATAGCCTTCATGTTCTATATCCTGATGCTGATAGGCGGCATCTTTGCTACTGCCAGATGGTATAAGGAGCGGGTGAAGACCAGAAACAGTCTGCAGATGGGAGTCATCCTCACCAACATCACCCACGAGCTGCTCACCCCGCTCACCGTCATCTCTGCCACCATCTACAAGCTCAAGGAAAGAGCGCCACAATATGAGGAAGATTATCTGGTGATGGACAACAACATCAACCGTACCACCCGACTCCTGCGACAGATTCTAGAAGTAAGAAAGTCGCAGGCAGGACAGCTGCATCTGCTCGTGAGCCGCGGCAACCTGATTTCGTTCATCGAAGAAGCCTGCGAGAATATCCGTCCGATGGCAGAACATCAGAAGGTTACGCTATCACTGGAGAAGCCAAAGGCAGAAGGAACGGCATGGTTTGATGCAGACAAGATGGATAAGATTATCTACAATCTGCTCTCCAACGCCATTAAATATAATAAGGTGGGAGGCAAGATAGATGTATCGCTCAGCCTCGGCAAGGACCAGGTGGTCATCACCATCGCGGATAATGGCATCGGCATGTCGAAGGAGAAGATGCAGCATCTCTACACCCGATTCTTCGATGGCGACTACCGCAAGCAGAACATGCCGGGAACCGGTATCGGACTATCGCTGACCCACGACCTGGTGAAACTGCATCATGGCGACATCCAATGTGAAAGCCAGGAAGGCGAAGGCACTACCTTCACCCTTACCCTGCCTATCAGGAAGAGTGCATATGCACCAGATGAAATAGACAACTCTGACAAACCAAATGCAGTAAATCAGGAAGCCATCAGACAGGCAAGCCAGGAAACGAAGCAGGATTCCCAACCTGCTTCCGATGACAAGCCTAAGCTGGCACCAGTCCGCCAGAGCATCTTCATCCGCAAGAATGCGAGCAAGATCCTGGTGGTTGAGGACAACGAGGAGCTGCTCGCCCTGATGCTGCAGGTATTGAGCAAGAACTATCATGTGTTTACGGCAAAGAACGGAAAGCAGGCAATGAGCATCATCATGAAGGAGAAACTCGACCTCGTGGTGAGCGACGTGATGATGCCGATTATGGACGGTATCGAACTGACCAAGCAGCTCAAGTCTGACAAGAGCTTCTGGCAGCTGCCTATCATCCTGCTCACCGCCAAGAACAAGGAAGAGGACAAGACCGAGGCTTATGCCGTAGGAGCAGACGCCTATATCAACAAGCCGTTCAAGTTTGACGAACTGGAAGTCCGCATCAATGCCCTGCTTGCCAACCGCAAGAAGATGATAGAAAAGATTCAGGCTGAAATTTCGCTCCAGACAAGCGCTGAGGACGAAGCACAGGCTGCATTACATTTGAGCAACCCAGACCAGGCATTCATCACTCGTGCCACAGAGGTAGTGATGCAACATCTTGCAGATGGCGATTACAACCGCGAGTCTTTTGCCAAGGATATGGCGATGGGTGAATCCACCCTATATAATAAGGTGAAAGCCACAACGGGGCAAACGGTCATTGCCTTCATCACCAGCATCCGCCTGAAGGAGGCTCAGCGCATCATCCGGTCGAACCCTAACATTCTGATCAGCGATGTGGCAATACAAGTGGGCTTCAACACGCCGAAGTATTTCTCCAAATGCTTCAAGAAGGAGTTCGGCGTCTTCCCGAAGGAGTATGCTGAGCAACTGAAAGATATCAAATAAATACTATCTCCCTGTCACTATTCTGCGCGAAATCCATAGAATAAACTTTACCTCGTTCCTACGAACCGGTATTTCACTTTTGCCATCGGATAGTTATCGTTCAGTCGCAGAATGATGCGATAGACGTTATCCTTCCACTGCGTCTTCATGATGCCATCCGTCATCTGCACCTTTTCTACGGATGCCGAAAGATACTGCGCATCATATTCCAGACGAACCATACCGCCCTGAAGGAGGATTCTGCCAGTCTTCTGAACCACCGGCTTGCCATACGCCATCAGGATAATCTGATTATCAAAGACCTGACCATTCAGTCGGTCCTTCTCTATCTGCAGGGAATCGAGCTTGTACTGTTCGGTTACTTCTACCCAGTTATATTCTCTATCCAAGGCAATGGTACGCTGCCATTTATCCACATGCGCTCCTTCGGTATAAGCCTTTTCGAGATTCAACGACAGGGAAGAAACACCATCTGCAAAGACATGATTTACCTTCTCGGCACGATACTTCCTGCCATCCTTCTGCTCCAGACCATTGATGATAGGAACGTTGTGATAAGCCGAACGGCAGTTCATCAGCTCAAAGCGCTGGTTGCTGAACGACTTCGAGGTATAAGTATCACGTCCCAGGTCGATGACAACCGGCTGATTGTTGTGATAAACGATAAAGTTGCCGATATCGTTGTGGTTATGGCTTTCGGCATTGTTACCACCTTTCGCCGCCACAAACCAGTTCTTGTTGCTCGCCACCATAATCTGGGAATTTTCCAGATAGACATCTTCCGTCTTTGGCTCTACAGCTGCAGTTTCCTGATACTTCGGCAGCATGGAGAGGAGCATCAGTTCCCTACCCAGCTTCGGATAGTTGCCCGATTTCAGGAAGAGCGTTGTAGGCTTGAGGGTATATTGATATTTCTTGCCCACATAAGCTGCCAACTGCATCATCTGCAGGTTCTGGAGATAGGCTCCATAAGGAAAGAGGATGTTGATGTTCGGAACGTTCTGAGCCTGGGCATCCGAGAAATTCACAAAAGTAAGGTCGTTGATATACATCGTAGTGATGAACCTACCCATATTCTCCACCTTTTTCTTCTGAGCTTCATTCAATGTCAGGACAGCCTGCTTGGGAGCAAACTGCATGAAATAGAGCGACTCGAAGAACGAGGCTCCGGCACAGTCCCAATAGCTGACACCTTCCTCACAACCGCCATCATCAGGATAACCCTTCAGGAAGGTTCGCAGACATTGCTGCACTCCCTTGAAGGCAGCATCTCGCTGCTTGGCATCTGATTCGCAAATCAAAACAGTTTCCAACCAGTTACTCGTAATCCAGGTATTCCAGTTGTTGGCATTGTTCTTCCAGCCCTGCGGCTGGTTCAACACCGGTTGCAGGAATCGGCGTTCTATCTCGTTTCTCACCTGATCGCAGAGTCCCTTTTCCTTCCTGTTGATTTCATCTTCCAGCATATAGAGGGTCCATGCAAGCATGCCTGCCGTCTCTGCATTGAAGAGATCAACCGACTGGATATCCTTTTCAGGATGGTCTTTCGGATAATGCGCCGGTATTCCCCACCAGGGTTCCTTCTCTATAAAATAATGTAAACCCTTGCGGATAGAAGGCAGAAACCGTCCCCTGCCCTGCATGATTTCTGCCATCACCAGACAGACAAACTGTTTTCTGATACCAAAGCTAGCTTCCTCGTATCGGGTACGGTTACCATTGGTTCGGAACTCGGCAAAAGTTTCAGCAGGGATGGCATTCCAAGGTTTCTTCTGATAGAGATTGCCCAACCGGATATAATCGTTGCGCATCGCCACCGGCACCTGCTTCTGCCAATACTTGTCGCCAGCCTTCGGGAAAGGCACAAAAAAAGCCTGGGCTTTCATCAACATAGATGAAAGCACCAAGCCTAATATCATTATCAATTTCTTAGTCATATCGTTTACTTTTTGCGTACAAAGTTACGAAATAATAACAAGACCTAAGTCTAGAAAAAGATAATTTTAGAGAAAATATCGCTTTAAAGCGGTATTTTAAGAGAGAGAGTTTCACATTTTCCTCTGTTTATCCACCCAGAACAGACTACTTACTCAAAGAATTGGCTGTCAGTCCCAGAAGGCTCTGCAGATATTCATCGTCTGTATCCTTCTTCATCACATTCAGCGAAGTGGCGCAGAATTTCTTCTCGTCAGCATTCAGCAACTTAGCATAGCCCTTACAGAGCTTGACTATCTTATTGGCAACACCCGTCTGGAGGGTACGTCGAGTTACCTGATTTCCCAAATAAGGGTATTGGTCTCTGGCATTCTTAAAGGCAGCACGGAGCGTGTTGAGTTGCATTATAAACTCTGCCGCATCCTTTGGAGGAGTCATATCCAAGCCATAACTGCGAACCAGATTTTTGTTATACCTGATGTTGCCCAGAGAAACAAGAGAATCAAAACCCTGATCTGCTTTCATCTTATAAGTTGATGACTCTTTATAGGCTTGCGGATCCTTGGAGTGGAACTTATACACACTGCCCAATACCATATCATTCTTTCCTGGATACCACACCAAGGCATAAACATATCGCATGGTAGAATCCTTGCAGTCACGGAAATACTGCAGGTTATAGTTGCGGTCCTTGTGAGCACCAAACAAGTAGGTCGTGGAATTGTTATTGCCATATCCCACCCGATTCGTCTCAATGCTGGCAGAACCCGCTTTCTTGGTAAAACTGCTATAAGCGAGACGACTATTGCTCAACAAAGCCTTATGAAAGGTATCCACCATTTTCTGCTTCTTTCCGGGAACGGCGAACTCAAATCCCTTCATCATACCTATATTGTAGGTATTCATCGTGGAAGAAGTAACGAGGTCGTCTTGCGACAAATCCTGTACGAATTTATCAAAAGCCTGGTCGATGTTCGGTATAGGCTTCTGGGCATGGCAAGCCGAAGAGAGCATCATCAGGCAAGCCACAAATGCTAATTTAAAAGTTGTTTTCATATTCTTCTTCTTTTTAATTGTTTCTTGTTAATAAACCTCCTGGTCATCACTCACATGGTCCTCATCATGCACATTCTCCTCGCCTTCGAACGAGGCACTGGCAATATCGGCATTGAGCGACTGGGTCTGAAGAGCATCGACGAGATAGAGTTTGAAGAACATTTCGTTCTGCTGTGCCTCCATCTCCCGGAGATGCTCATCGGCAAGCTTTTCCGGCTCTGCCAACAAAGAATCGGTAGCAATATTCTGAGCTATCCAAAGCTTTGGAGGAGCAGGAGCAAACAGATGCTGACGATATTGCCTCTGCTTGTGCTTCCTTGTCTTGGGAGATACGGAATCACCCGACTTTTTTATCTTTTCAGGCATGGAGAGATCGGCATTTGTCGATTTCTTCTCGTGGACAACAGCAGAATCTATATCCTCCGGAGTCGTTCTTCCATCGAGTTGAGCCATCTTCGAATCATCCTGATGCCCTGTCTGTCGCCCTATCCAAGGAACAGCAAACCATATCAGCAGGGCGATGGATGCTGCCAAACTAAGCGGCAACCATAGGCGGCGCATTCGTGCCTTAGCCTTTGGATGAGCATTTTCTACATGCTCCTCCGCCTCATGGTCAAGAGGCATACCCTCGTCGAAATATCCAAACATCATCTGGTATTCCTTCAAGTCATCGCTCACATCGGGATGCTGCCGAAACCACTCCCCTAGCAGAACCTCCTCTTCCCGGGAAGTCTCACCAGCCATAAACCGGTCGAGCAACAAACGTATGTCTTTTTCTTTTTCGTTCATATCCTATTTCCTCCTTTATTGATTATACATAAGAGCTATCGACATCTTTTTCTGATTTCCTGCAACATCTGCTTTCTTGCCCTCGAGAGCAACACAGATACAGATTCTATGGTGATGCCCACGATTTGCGCTATTTCCTCAGAGCTTTTCTTCTCTACTTGTCGCAGATAAAGCACCTGATATTGGTTGGAGGGCAGCGCCTTGAGGCGTTTTTGGAGCCACAGCTCGTTCTCCGAGTTTTCCACTTCCACATCGGGCGGCGCATAGTGGCTAGGCGACTTATCGAAAGGCTGGGCATCTATCGAAATCATCTTCCGCTTGCGAAAGAAGTCGATGCAAAGATGCTTAGCTATGCAGCCCATCGAACCTTTGGCATGAGCAGCAGACTGAATATCATCCTTGATGGCCCAGAGCTTGAGCATCGCATCCTGTGCGATATCCTCAGCCTCATCGCAGCCAACACCATAACCTTGACTGATCTGCAAGGTTATCTGCCGCAACTGCGGAACGATATGGATGAATTCATTCTCTGTCATTAGCTCTCTTTTGTTTTATTTGTTCAAAACTACAACATAAACGGAAAAAAAGTGTTTTTCTTAATGAGATTAACCTATATTAACAAGAAAGCCTGGCAATAACGGTTGCCAGGCTTTCTTATTTTATAAAACTGCAAATTATTTATCCAAAGCATTCAAGTTCTGATAGAACCAGACATTCATTTGGTTGGCACCACGATGATTCCAGGCATAGTAAGGAATCAGGGTGAGCTTCTGGTTCTTGACAGAAACGGTGCCATCAGCAGCCTGGTCGAGCACCTGCGAAGAGGTCTGGATAGCCTTTACCGAGAAGGCTGGAGCACCCTTGGTCTCTGTGTTCTCGATGCTGTAGTTATCTACCAGCGAGAATGCAGGCTTCTTAGCCATTACGGCACGGAGCACTGGCTCGTTCTGATTATCCACAGCCTCAGCGCAATATACCAATGGTCCACGCTCTACGGCAACCTTACCCTTATCATCTGCAACCTTGCCATTAGCAACTACTGTACGAACCGGCATATCGAAGTGGATGCGGATGACATCGCCCTTCTTGATGTTCTTGACAGGGAGATAACCCTTGTTGGCATCGAGGTCAGCCTCCACAGCCTTGCCGTTTACGGTTACGCTATAAGCAGGCTTCTCTGCATCGCTATACTTGTAAAGATCGCTAGGCACCACCTGGTTGCGAACCCATCCAGGAATACGGACCAGGAGGTTGGCATTCTTTACACCGCTCTTCTTCACAGCAATCTTGATATCGCCGTTCCAAGGATACTCGGTAGTTTCCTCCAGAACCACATCCTTACCATTTACCTTGATGGTAGATGTATTGCCGGCAAAGAGATTCACATAGATATCGTTATCCTTCACGCCATAGAGATAACCTGGAACAGAAGGGATGAAGCGGCACAAGTTACTCGGGCAGCAGGCACATCCGAACCAAGGCTGGCGGGTGGTGTTGCCATCGGCATTAAACTTATACTTGCCATCGCTAGACAATGGGTTAGGATAGAAGAATCTGCCACCATCCATGCTCATACCCGAGATGACACCATTATATAAGGTACGCTCCATGCAGTCGATATACTTGCTCTCGCCGTGAAGGAGGAACATACGTTCGAAGAGGTAAACCATAGAGATGGCTGCACAGGTCTCGTTGTAGGCAGTCATGTTTGGCAACTCATAGTTATCACCGAAAGCCTCACCGGCATGGCGGGCACCTACACCACCTGTAAGATAGTATTTCTTGCCAACGATGTTTTCGAAAATGCGGTCGATCACCTTCATATAGGCAGAATCCTTGGTCAGGGCAGCCACATCGGCAATACCGGCATACATATAGCCGGCACGCACCGCATGACCTACCGCCTCTTTCTGCTCCAGGATAGGAGCCTGACTCTGAGAATATGGGTTGCGGATATGAGTCTTGCCACGATAGTCGAGCAGATACTTAGCCTCATCCAGATACTTCTTCTCACCGGTCAAGGTATAGAGACGAGCCAAAGCCATCTCTGCAATCTGGTGTCCCGGAACGATGGTAGCCTGTCCTGGTTTAGGTCCAACCTCCTTTACCACGCAATCAGCATAACGCTTGGCGATATTCAGAAACTTGGTGCTTCCGGTAGCCTGATAGTGAGCGCAGGCTGCATCTACCATGTGACCGAGGTTGTAAAGCTCGTGGCTCGCCTCCTCGTCCTTGACCCAACGCTTATTTCCCGACCATCCGTGTGGATGCTTTGGGTTAATGGTACGGGCGGTATAGAGATAGCCATCTGGCTCCTGTGCCGCAGCTACCACATCGAGCACGCTGTCGATGTAAGCCTTCAACTTCTTGTTCGGATAAGTCTGTAGGATGTAGCTGGCACCTTCGATGGTCTTATAAACATCGGTATCATCGAAAGAGAAGCCCATGAACTTGCTCACATCCCACTCCTTGGTATCCAAGCCCAGGTGGTTAGGATGCTGCAAGGTATAGGCAGCCATCTCGAAGTTCTTGTAACGGTGCTCGCTCTCACACTTGCTGAAAGCCAATGGCACGGTTACCTCTCGGGCAGCCTTCAGACGGGCACCCCAGAAAGTATTCTGTGAAATCTTCACACTGGTGAATGGTACTTGAGTGAATGGATAGCCATTGCCCAATGTCTTCTGCTTCTGCGCCATTGTTGGCATTGCCACGGCAGCAGAAAGCAATACTGCTGAAATTAATCTCTTCATTGTTGATAGGTTTAAATAAATTATTATTGTTTTGCGGTTGCAAAGATAATAAAACTTATCGAATAAAGTGTGAAATAAACAACAAAAGATAGGTACTAATCGTTCAAAATAACATTTAGCACCTATCTTTTACCTTATTTATATACCTATTTCAGCACTTTATATCCCTTTATGGGTAGGAATCACTCGCTTGATGGTGCCATCGGCATTGAATTCCATCTTGTCGATACAGACCTCACGATGAACACCTGGCTGATGATGAATGTAAGCCTTGTTGATGCGATGATATACGATATACCACTCATCTGTACCTGGCTTCTGAATCACGGAATTATGAGCTGTGCCATAAATCTCATGCTGTGGGTCCTGAATCAGAACGATAGGATCCTTGGCCACCTCGATAGGACCGAACGGAGACTTGGATGTACCATAAGCCACATGATAGTTGGCTGCACCGGTATCATCCACCGACCACATGAAGTAGTAGAGTCCGTTGCGATAGAACACGTATGGAGCCTCGCGGTAAGCATAGTCCTTCAGGCTTCCACCCTTTGGAGTCATCACGGTTACGGTTTCATCCTTAACTTGAGTCATGCTTGGTTCCAGCTCGGCACCAGCCATGAAGCTGTTGCCCCAATAGAGGTAAGGCTTCTTCGATACCGGGTCGATGAAGACATCCACATCAATGAGCTGACCGTTGCAACCCGGATGGTTCTTCGCCAGAAGAGGATGACCCAGGTCAACGAATGGACCCGTAGGAGAATCCGCAACCGCTACACCCATCTGCTTTCTGCCGTTGTCATTAGGACGGGCACTGAAATAGAGATAGTACTTGTAGCTGCCGTCCTTCTGCTTCACCTCTACGGCTGCCGGAGCCCAGAGGTTGCCGTTGGCCCAGGAAATCTGGTCACTCTTTGCATCGAGCACCACACCTTCGTTCTTCCATTTCTTGAGATTCTTGGATGAATAGCAATAATATTGCCATCCACCCCATCCAGGAGTTCCATCCGTGGTGGAATAGATATAATACTTCTTTGTCTTGTTGGAATACAGGATTTCCGGATCCGCATGAAAATCCGGAAGAATCGGATTTCCCTTACCCGTGTATGAAGGGTTAGGCACGGTTGGTTTCTGTGCCATCACAGGAGCAGCCATCAGGAAGGCTGCTGCCATCATTCCAACGATTGTCAGTTTTCTGTTCATCATTATCTTGTTTTAAATGTTAGTCTTCACGATTTACCTGCAAAGATACATCATTCTATACGAACAGAGGAATACAATTTCTGAGAAAAAGTATAATTATCGTTCAAAAGGCAGTTTTTTCACCCTTAAACCAGAAAATCTCCTTAGCTTCTTTATTAATTTTAAACATTAAGACGTGGGACCAGCGATGGAATCGATGGGAACAGAGGTACAAAGGGGGAAAGGTTCTTTTTACTTTTTTACCTTTTTACTTTTTAACGATCAATCCACCCTTAGGCTGCATTTCCACCTTCAGGTTTCCCTTCTTATCCACCTTCACGTTCTTCATCTGCGATACTGGCCAGAGTGCCTTCTTGTCCTTGCTGACTGTTTCATGATAATAGGTAACACTCTTGCCGGCAAGCATTGGCAGATTCAGGGTGAGTTTCATCACCTGGTCTGTGCCGTTCAAACCTGCCACATACCATTTATCACCATGGCGACGTGCCACAACCGCATATTTTCCAGGATAACCAGCGATGAACTTCGTCTCATCCCAGGTAGTAGGAACACTCTTCAGGAAATCAATCTCGTGCTGAGGAAGCTCAGAAAGATTGTTCGGATAGATGGCGATGCACAGGATAGCTGCCTGGTTCATGATAGCCGAAGCCATCTCGAAAACATCGGTGGTATAACGGCGATGACGACTCTTGTTATCCTTGGAGAGATACTTGTTCATGATGGTACCACCCCAATCCATCGCTCCCACGGCATTACGGCAGAATGGATGCATGGTGAGTTCGAAAGCCTCCTGCTTGGCATGATAATCAGAGAAGAATACATTCTCTGAAGCCAGTACAGCCTCGCTCGATACATAGTTAGGATACATGCGCTCCCAACCTCTTGGCAAAGTACAGCCATGGAAGATAACCTGAATGCCATAATCGTTGGCATCGCTGAGGATGTCTTCATACTGCTGCATGGTGTGCTGCTTGTCGCCACCGAAGAAATCTACCTTGATACCCTTGATGCCGATGCTCTTCATCCAAGCCATTTCCTTCTTGCGGGTCACGATGTTATCCATGATGCCACGAGGTCCCTGAGGTGCATCGTTTGCCACACCATTGGAATTATACCAGAGCATCAGACTTACATTCTTGCTCTGCGCATACTTGCTCAATTCGGCAATCTTGTCTCTTCCAATTTGAGTATCCCAGAGTGCATCAACCAGCACATATTCAAATCCCATGGTAGCAGCCAGGTCGATGAACTGCTTCTGGTCGTTATAGTTACAGGAACCATCCTGCCAGATGAGCCAGCTCCAGGCATACTTGCCTGTTCCGTATTTCTGGGAAGCCTCGAATCTTGGCTCCACTACATCGTATGGAATGGTGGTCTCTACCAATGGCTTCAAATCAGAACCCACGGTGATGGTTCGCCAAGGAGTGGACCCCGGAAGTATGAAGGCGCCCGATGTAGAACCTATGCCATCTGCCTCTTTCTCCATCGGGAAGGCTATCTGATAACCCTTTGCTGCATCGTAATCGCTGATATGACAACCCGGATAGTTGCCGTGAGTACCCGTTTCGCTGACCAATACCCAGCCATCGCCGCCTACCTTGAAGAGGCATGGGAAGGTATAGCCATGACCATAACCGGATTTTGCCGTTAAAGGCTGATCTACCTTGTAATCCTCCTCATAGCTTGGTTTGGTTCGGGCAAAACCGATGAGCGGATCCGACTGTGGACAAAGGTAAGTGGTGGTTGCCTTTGGAAGATTGAAGGCTGTCTTCTCTTCGTTTACGATGAGATGCTGAGCCTTCAGCTGATTGAAAGTATAACGGAAAGCCACATCGTTGTTGCTCACGTTGAAGGTAACCGTCATCGGCTGCTTCTTGCCGTTCAGATAAGTCACGTTGAGCTGGTTGGCATGATAATCTACATGCGAAACCTTGGCGGTACGGAGATCATAGCTCTTCTCCACCTTTGCTTCTTTCTTATTCTGATAGGTCAAGCCCTGACTGAAATCGCCCACATTGGCAAGGAGTCCGAGCTGCGATTCCTCCATCATTCGCTTGCCTGCATAGTCGATGGAATAATAGAGTTTGCCATCGCGGTCTTCCACCACGACATTCAACTTACCATCAGGAGAAGTGATGGTATTCTTTTCGGCATAGGCGCCGATGCCAGCCATCAATGCCAGCGCTACTGCTAAAACGTTTTTCTTCATTTCCGATTGCGTATAGTTTAGTTATGATTATATTTTTGTGATTGCAAAGATACAGAATTTAAACGATTATCATGTCCTCAAATCGATAGAAAAAGTATATAATTCATCATTTTGGCACAAATCATAAAGTTTAAGTTACAATACAGACAATCCTTTTGAGAAAACTTTGGTGCGGTCAGTTTTTTATATTAACTTTGCAGCATAATAGCAAAATAAGACAATGGAAAAAACAAAACAGATTCCTTACCGTGCCATCGCCTTAGACTTGGATGGCACCTTGACAAACCACGAGAAGGTGGTCACCCCAAAGACTCGTGAAGCTCTCCTTCAGGCATCAGCCAAGGGAGCAGTAATCATCCTTGCTTCCGGTCGACCTACCTACGGCATCGAACCGGTGGCAGAATGCCTGGAGCTGAACAAGCAGGGAGGATACATTCTTTCCTATAATGGCGGCAATATCGTGAATGCCAAAACTGGCGAAAAACTCTTCTCGCAGTTCCTGCCAGATGAAGTGATACCAGAATTATATGCGTATGCCGAGGAGAACGGTCATGCCCTGCTGGGATATGCCGGCAACGAAATCATCACCGAGATGCCGGATGACCAGTATGTCAAGGAAGAATCACGCATCAACAAGATGAACATTCGAAAGGTAGAGAACCTGTTTGAAGCCCTGGAGCCTCATCCAACCAAACTCCTCATGACGGGTGATCCGACCCTCATGCTCAAGGCAGAGAAGGAACTGGTGGAGAAGCTGGGAGACAGAATGGATATCTTCCGCTCAGCTCCTTTCTTCCTGGAACTAGTACCTAAGGGTATCGACAAGGCTAAGTCACTGAGTCGTCTCTTAACGAAAATCAACCTCACCCCTGCCGATATGATTGCCTTTGGCGATGGCTACAACGACCTCAGCATGCTGAAGCTTGCAGGCATGGGAGTGGCTATGGAGAATGCTGCACCAGAGGTTAGAGCCGAGGCCGACTACGTAACTTTATCGAATGAAGAAGACGGTGTGGCAGCTGCTCTCGAACACTTCAACATGTAAATTCTACCACTACTTCACTCATAAAGTTCGAATCATTCTAATCATTCATATTTCAAGAAATCCCCCTATTTGGGGGATTTTTTGTTATTCTCTATTGGAAAATTCGTTACTATCAGGTATTTTTTCGCTATTATTCAGCATTTTTATAGATTTTCGAAAAACAATTATATAAAATCGAAACACATCCCAATGGAAAAGCCCTACCTTTGCTAGGTCAAATCATTTTAGCATGCAGAATATGTGTTCTGCATAAGATGAATTTGAGTGCCAAAAATAAATATCAATGACACAAACAAAACATAGGCAATCCAAAAAAAGATGCGAAAACGCTGGAACTCGCTTGGCGAGACATACTCAAGCAATTGAGCCTATAGGTATTCACTCGGCGAAACACCGAACTGCTTCTTAAAAGCTACAGAGAAATGGGCCGCAGTACTAAAACCAGTCAACACGGCTATTTCAGAAATACTGTACTTGCCTTCACGCAGCCAAGCTGCTGCTTTGTTGAGCTTATACTTACGGAAGAAGATACCAGGTGTCTCGCCAGTGAGTTCCTTAATCTTGTAATTAAACTTCGCCGGACTGATCAGCATGTCGCGACACACGGTAGCCACATTCAAATCCTGCTCCGCAGAACGTTTTTCCATCCTTCTATATAATTCATCCATAAACTTCTGGTCTTGCAGAGAAAGGGTATCTGCCACTTTCGCAGACAGCGAAGCAGTCTCTGTACTCTCACTCAAGCGCTGACGGAGCAGTTGCATATTATGCAACTGCGACTTGACAAGTGCCTTAAGATAAACCGGGTCGAACGGCTTGGTGACGTAAGCCACAGCCCCCAGCTGCAAACCATCAATCTGCTCGCTCATCGTAGACATGGCGGTAATCAGTATCACTGGGATATGGCTGAAAGAAAGATTACTCTTCAAAAACTTGCAGAATTCAAATCCCGACATCTGTCCCATAATCACATCGCTGAGAATAAGGTCCGGCTTCACCACTTCCAAATCTGCCAAAGCCTCTTCGGCAGAATAGCGATTCACCACTTCATAGGCTGATGCAAAGATATGATGAAGGTATTGAGCTACATCCACATCATCATCTACAATCAGGATTCTAGGCAGAATCTTACCGGAAGGAGAAGTATTTCGGGTAGAATCATCCTTTTCAGCAAGAGAATTCTTCACTCTTCCCTCTTTACTCTTCACTTCCAAAGCTCTTCCCTCTTCACTCGTCACTTCCAGCGGTATCTGCATTATGCGTTTCCCGCGATCAGCGATTTCCACCTTATTGTATATAGACTTATCAGCAGGAAGGGCGAAACTGAATTCCACACCATTCCTGAGCGAAGCCTCTTCCGAAGTCTCGCTCACCACTTTGATATTCTTCACCCTAACAGAACCATGATGAAGTTCTACCAGACGCTTTACATAATAGAGTCCGATACCCGTACCCCAACCATACAGATCAGAATCCTGCGAATCAGCCAGCTGGTAATAGCGCTTGAAAACATCCTGCATCCTATCCTCAGCCATCAATTTGCCACTATTGAAGACAGATACCTTCAGAATATCATCGTCAACATGGGCGCTTATTCTGATTACACCGCCAGGCGAAGTATGCTTCAAGGCATTGGTAAAAAGATTGTCCATGATTTTCTCCACCTTATCACCATCCAGCCACATCAGGTAGTTACCTTGCTTGATGACCAGTTCCAGTTTAATGCCTTTCACCCTAACAGATTCTTCAAAGGAAGCTACCTGCTGGCGCAACTCTTACGCAGCATCAACCTCTACAACCCTGAGGCGCAGCTCATCGGTCTCCAGCTGGTTAAAGTCGAGCATCTGGTCGATGAGCCTCAGCATTCTATTTACACTTATACAGACATGATTCAGGATGCGATGCACCGAATCGGGCAAAGCCTTGTCGGCATTCAGCATCATCAGCGGACCGGCAATGATGGTGAGAGGGTTACGAAATTCGTGCGAGATATTGGCAAAGAATTTCATATTCATCTCCTTGGCACGCTTCTCGCGCTCTGTTTCACGCTGTTCTTCCAGAAGACGAAGATGATTGGTACGGGCCTTCAGATAGAGCCTGTTGAAAGTATAGAGCACGAAAGCGATGATACCAAAATAGAGCAACCATGCCGCTGACGACCACCAAGGAGCCGGCTTGATGATAATCTCTATCTTACGCTCTGCCAATGCAGGACGGTTCATGGAAGAAATCAATCGCAGATGGAAGGTGTATTTACCTGGTGCCAGATTGGAATAATGAGCCACACATTCGTAAGTAGGTGCCTGCCAATCCTTATCATAGCCCTCTAACCGATACTGACACATCAATGCCGATCGACGACCGAAGGAAGGATAATAGAAACTAAACTTCAAGTCGTTCTCATCATAAGTAAAAGTATAACGGCTCAGACGCGATACTTCATCGGTAACGGCAAACACCTTACCCTCTTGATTCTTCACCTCCAAACCAAAGATATTGAGCATCTTGCTGGCATGGGTACCAACATAGGTTCGCAGAAAATCAGTATTCATAGCCTGAGGAGGCATGAACTTACAACCGTCAGAACTGCCAAACACAACACTCCCGTCAGGAGAAAGACAAACAGAATTGGCATAGAACTGCCAGTCATCCTGATCCTGGCTAGCCGATAGAAGACTGCTCATCAGGAAGGTTTTGTTGGCATGCGTCAAGAAGAAGGCATTTCTCATCGTGGTAACCCAGACCTGCCGGTTGGCATCTTCTACCATCGCTTTTATATGCTCATCGCTCAACAATAGATTCACACGGCGCATATACTGCTTCTTCATATCCATGAAATAAAGTCCATCCCGCATCGTGCCCAACCACAGATAGCCATACGAATCCTGCCTTACAAAAGCAGGGTCCATATTGCCATTATGAGGCATTCCCGCCACCTTCAGTTCCTTCAGCTTACCGGTCTTGGGAGAGAAGATAGCAAGATGCATACCTACCATAAACAGCATGATATCGCCATTGCTGAGCTTTACCATTTCCGTATCATCCGTATAATGGGGACTGGAAATCCGGAGGGTATCAGGCTGCAGATTATCAAACCTGAAGCGCAGAAGTTTTCCATCACGGCTACTCACATAAAGATGACCGTCTACCGCCAAGCCGTTACCCAGCATAGGAAGAATCACAGGCGACTTATGGAGCACTTCTACACGCTCGTTGCTGATACGGCAACTCAGCACCTGATGATCACTCACTAACCAGGCATGCTGGTCATCATATTTCACCATGTTGTTGAGATTGATTTTCCGAGGGGCAGGAATCGAATCGAAAATGTTTTTCAACGGAGTCTGACCTATCTTCTTATTTTGCTCATCATAGATAAAAATACGGAGGGCAGTACTTGCCAGGATATGTTTTCCCACAGTAGTCATGGAAAGTATTGCAATTCCCTTCGTTTTTTCAGCCAGAAGATTATCGTTGGCTTTCTTGTAGGCAATACGGTTCTGGGAAACGACCTGGATACCGGCGTTGCGATAACCCACCCAGAGATTATCGCCCAAGTCCTTGAAGGTTGCACTCACCACCTCTACCGGCTTGCGCAAGATAGAATGGTCTTCAGGAAGTGGAGCTTTCAGATTATTGGGTTCTATCTGTCGAGCCGATGGGGTTATCTTCTCATCTCCACTGATATGAAAAGTCTTATTGCCATCACTAACCAATATCGCCAGAGAGTCATGCTTTTCCGGACTATCCTCTATAGCTATAATGTTATCATTCTCACCGGGAAGCGGGATACGATGGAAGCGATAACCTCCCACGTATCGTGCCAATCCATTCTGAGTACCCACCCACATTCTGCCTTTCCGGTCCAGATGAAGCACATTGATATAGTCATCGGGAAGCGCAGTAGTATCCTTGATATCATAACTGAACTGCACATAATCTTTGCCGTCGTAAACATTGATACCAGCCGACGTACCAATCCACACCAACTCTCGTCTATCACTTGCAATAGACGTAACGCTCTGCGATGAAAGCATATAATCTTTCGTCGCCGTCTTACCTTTTTCCTGTAACAACGCAAGAGTAGCTTTTCTGCCAGGATCCAGGCAGTAAAGGGCAGCAAGCAGGCAGAACATGGCTGCAAATATGATGACTATCGCTTTTTTCATGTCGGCAAAATTACACATTATTATCGAATAAACAAAAATTAAACCAATTTATTTTGTGATTTCTTCAAATTAAAGTATCTTTGCACAATTATTCAAACAGGATGACAAATCCTGATATTAGGGACACTAAAGCATATCAGCAGTTATGTTACAATTAGACAATTTCTACAAGGCTCGCTTCGTGCTGAGCAAGGTGATTAGAAAAACTGAGCTGGTTCACACACCAAGAATCAACCCAGATAGTGATGTTTATCTGAAACCGGAATGTCTTCAAAAGACAGGTTCGTTCAAGATTCGCGGTGCGTATTATAAGATTTCTCAACTTTCTAAAGAGGAGAAAGATAAGGGAGTGATTGCCTGCTCAGCAGGCAACCATGCACAGGGCGTGGCGCTCGGAGCTACCGCCATGGGAGTGAAGAGTCTCATCTGCTTGCCGGAGGGTGCTCCTATCTCCAAGGTAGAAGCTACCAAGCGACTGGGTGCCGAAGTCTGCCTGGTGCCGGGTGTCTATGACGACGCTTATCAGAAAGCTTTGGAACTGAAGGATGAATATGGTTATACCTTCGTGCATCCTTTTGATGATGAGAACGTAATCGCTGGTCAGGGAACCATCGGGCTGGAGATTCTCGACCAGTTGCCAGATGTAGAAGCGGTCGTTGTACCTGTAGGTGGCGGCGGCTTGATTTCAGGAGTAGCCTTTGCCATCAAGTCATTGAATCCTAACGTCAAGGTTTATGGTGTTCAGGCAGAAGGAGCTGCCAGCATGGTTCAGAGTCTTCATGATCACAAGCAGGAGAAATTACCATCTGTAGCTACCGTAGCCGATGGCATCGCCGTGAAGGAGCCGGGAAAGCTCACCTTTGAAACCTGCTCCAACTACGTGGACGAAATCGTGACCGTAAGCGAGGACGAGATTTGCGCTGCCATTCTGAAACTCCTGGAAAGCGAGAAGATGGTAGCCGAAGGCGCTGGTGCAGCTAGCGTGGCAGCCGTGATGTATAACAAGGTGCCGGTGAAGGGCAAGAAAACCATCTGCGTGGTGAGTGGCGGTAACATCGATGTAACCATCCTGAACCGTGTCATCAACCGTGGTCTCTCGAAGAGCGGACGTCTCTGCACCATCGAGATGGAGCTTGATGATAAACCAGGCGAGCTGGTAGAGGTTGCATCCGTCATCGCAAGTATGGGTGGAAACATCACGGGAGTTCATCACGACCGTTCTGCCAATCGCAACAAGGTGAATGCCTGCGTACTCCGACTCACCATGGAGACCCGCGATTCCGCACATGTCAAGGAAATCAAGGAAGCCTTGGAACAGAAAGGCTTTCATCTCTGGATTGTATAGCGATAAGCTATAAATCGTAAACTACAAATTATTAATTATAAATAAATAAAGATTATCATGAACGCAATTCACACAGACAATGCGCCTGCAGCTATCGGTCCATATAGCCAGGCTATCGAAGTAAACGGTTTTGTATTTGCATCAGGTCAGATTCCTATCGACCCTGCAACAGGCAATTTCGTAGAGGGCGGCATCAAGGAGCAGACCCGTCAGAGTCTTACCAATGCCCAGAACATCCTGAAGGCAGCCGGTACCGACCTTTCTCACGTAGTGAAGACTACTGTATATCTGAACAGCATGGACGATTTCGCAGCCATGAACGAGGTTTATGCCGAGTTCTTCAGCCAGCCATACCCAGCTCGTTCAGCCGTAGCCGTAGAGAAGTTGCCTAAGGGTGCATTGGTAGAGGTAGAAGTATTGGCTGCCAAGTAAATCTCCGCTTCGACAGTATAAACATTTCGAAGGAAGAAGATTTGATGGGAGCAGGAATCACATTCAAGAATCTAACGATAGGCTATCGCTCGAAGCATCAGCTCAGAGCGGTAGCCTCATCTATTCATGCCTCACTCCAGGAAGACAAACTGACCTGTCTCATCGGAGCCAACGGAGTGGGCAAATCTACCTTGCTCCGCACCTTATCCGGATTTCAGCCACCCCTTGATGGAGAAATCCTGATTCAAGACAAACCCCTATCCGATTATTCAGTCCGCGAACTCGCCCAGGAAATAGGTGTAGTTCTCACTAACCGTATGGATACTCCCCAACTTTCTGTTCAGGAAATCATCGGCATCGGCCGTTCTCCCTATACCGGCTTCTGGGGAACCTTATCCTTGGCAGATCAAAAGATAGTAGATGAAGCCATCCGGCAGACAGGCATCCAGCACTTAGCCTCCCGTTCTATCACAGAGTTAAGCGATGGCGAGCGCCAGAAGGTGATGATTGCCAAAGCGCTGGCTCAGCAAACCAGCCTCATCATCCTGGATGAGCCTACCGCCTTCCTCGACTTTCCGAGCAAGGTGGAAACCCTCCAGATGCTCCGTCGCCTTGCCCACGAGCAGCATAAGTCTATCTTATTGTCAACCCATGATGTGGAACTGGCCCTACAGATTGCCGATCAGCTCTGGCTGATGGAAGAAAGCCATCTCTCCATCGGTACCCCCAAAGAGCTTGCAGCAGACGGCTCGTTATCCAGATTCATCGACCGGGATGGCATCAGATTTGATGTAGAGAAGATGAGGGTAGAATTATCTTCTACATTTTCATAGTGCAATTTCCTACCGCTTATTCTCTGTATCAAACCGCATAATCCCATCTCCCCGCATCATAGCCCCTATTAAGTAAAAACGCATTTTGATATTTCGGAGTTTTTGACTATATTTGCATCAGAAATCCAACAGATTTCCATGACAGGAAAGTCTGAAACTAGAAATCTATCATACTAAATAAGAAAATCAGCCATCCAGCAGCAGTCCGTTGCCAATTGGCTGATTTTTCATTTTTTATCCGTTCGCTATCGAAATTCATCTATCGGGATGCCATCCCTCACGATTTTCGCACCACCAGATACCGCATGCCGTCGTTGAAACGCTTGCGGTGGATGGATGGCATCTGAGAAAGTTTGCGGCCAAAAGTGATGAGATTGCTCAACTTCAACGATGAACCGATGTGACTCTTCAGCTCTTGGAAAATCTCGGCTGCCGTAAGATATTCGCCCTGTTTGGCATCATCGGTCAGGTCGAAATAGAGATCAAAATACTGGTCTACCGGCGAAACCACCTCAAACTTCCTGTTGTTCGCCATGATCAGCCGAGTCTGCTCCGCATCAAAATAAGTCTTCTCGCCTGCCCGTAAAGCAGAGAGAGCCTGCGCATAGAGCTGTTCATAATTCGGACGCTGACTCACATTGATAGGTCCCGTAAGCTCTACACCTAGAAACCGGCGATTACCGGAAGGATCGGAAAGAATATCCTCCATATTGCTCGTAGCAATAAAAGACGCCATTCTCGGAAACTCCTGTACATGACTGCCATACGGTGGCTTCATCTTGACACTCGGCAACTGGATGATGTTTTTCAGGAATCCCTGCTGCACCTGAGGAGAAATCTGGTTGAACTCATCCAGGTTGATGACCAGCGACTGGCACATTGCCTGAAGCACCTGTCTTTTTTCTGACAACACAAGGTTATCGTTATACCCCCACTGCAACTCCGGCGGAACCAGAGATCTGCAGAAAGTACTCTTGTTGTAACCCTGCTTGGAGATGAGAAGCGGCGCCACAGAGTTGCCATATTTGCGATGACTGTAGGCACGCCACTGGTCAACCATCGCCAGAAACCAGGTATAGAACCAATCCTCCCAATAAGGATTATCAGTAGGCACCGTGCGCGCCAAGGCACGGATATGATCCTTTCCATCCCATTTCCCCTCACACTTATACAGAAAGTTTTCTACAGGATTATAGGTAGAAAGAAGGTCCGACTCCAGATAATTGCGCACATCCTTGATACTCACACGGATGTTGGCGAGCTGTACCTCCAGCGTCATGCGCTTCTGCACACGGGCATCCACAGGCTGATAGCCCCAATAATCTTTTTCCTTCGGCCGGTATTCTGTGCATTTCATTACCGAATTATAACGGAAATCATATTTCTTACACAGAAATCCGATCATACTCATGATATTGTCACTCAACTCTTTACTGTCGTTATCCACATCTGCGGAAGAGTTATCAGCATCCCTCTCATCAACGCTCTCCACAGGTTTTTCTGCGTCATAAAAAACTTCATTCAACGTCAGGGGCAACGCATCTTCACGATAATAAGGAAAAGAATCTCTTGTCATCAGGAAATCAGAGAAGATAGAAGGCTCGGGCATCTGCATCTTTGCCTTCACAAGTGCCTGATAAAGCGGAGCAAAGGTCAGGAAAGCCTGCTTGTAAATCCTGTCGGCAGCAACCTCCTCATCAGGTAACGTCCCCTTTGCCAGAGCATATTTCGCCAGGACATGCAGACTGATGCCATCGGCTCCCACAAAGGCTGCAAGAGTAGAAGGCATACTGGCTACTTTCTGCTTGATGGCATCTGCGCCTCCATCCTCATCTATATGAACAAATGTAAGCAGCAGAACGCCGTTGTTTTTCTTTATCTTCAGGAGACCGTTCTCCGATTTCTGAAATTCTGCCGCAGGATGAACATGCATCCAGGTTGGCATATCCTTATATCCATCATAACCATTCGTGAGATAAGGTACATATTCACGGAAGTTCTCCACAGTATTCCTGGCATCATCGTTTACGATGCGCTCAAGGAAACGTTCCAGACTCTTGGTACTTACCAGGAGCTGGTTCTTTTTATTTCTATGTGTTATGGTAAATTTCATTGTCTGTCATTTAAAAAAGTTTATCGATATGAAACACTTTATTTCATGCTATGAAACAGTTTGTTTCAAGCTGAGAAACTCTCCGTTTCACACTGTGAACCGAATCGATACGTCACATTCCCGCTTTCGATACATCGGCAGGGGATTCTGCTTTATTCGTAAATGAATCCGATTTCTTCTGCATAATGATCATAGGCAGGTTCCCCATAACCATATTCAGCAAAGACCTTCTTCACCTGCTCCTGCATTTCCGGCGTAAGATGTTTCTCCCCCCGATGTACACGATAATAGGAAGTGCGGTTGCCCAGAACATCCATGACCCGGTACTTGATGGTCTGCATTTCGACATGTTTTACCTGGTCGTAGAGATGGGAAAATCCCCATGCTGCCTTGAACTGGTACACACGCATGAAATGGGAGCAAGATGCATGAAGGTTAGCATCGGGATAAACCGCATTTCCAGCAGTAACATCATCGGGTTTGAACTTTGCCGAGATGAATCGGATGCATTCTGCTGCCCGAGGACAATCGGCATTGAAGCAGTACATCCAATGATAATCTACCAGACTTTTGATAAACTCAGGATCATTAAGATTTAATTTCATGAAAGAATAAAATTTAAATTAAACATTAGGTTTCGCAGTGGTTATTGCCATTGTGGAATCTGTGTTGTCAACTCTCCGCAAAGAAACACGGGGCATCTATGACAAGAGCGTCGGTCCCATGTAACTTGGTTGCTGCAAAGATACAAAATTTTAAAGCCAAATGCAAGCTTTGTCCCAAAAACTTTCATCCTTGTCCCGAATCACGTGCATAAAAAAGCGTTTTCAGCAAGAAGATAAACTGAAAAACATGATGGATAAAGGCAATAAGTGATGGATAGCGTGAGGGATTTTGCAAACATTTCGTTCATCTATCACGCTACACAAAGAAGATAACATTCTTATTATCAAATGATTATAGATTCAAAAAGAGAAAACGTGAGGGATATGAGGGATAAAAAGAGAAAAAACTATTTCCCTTTTTGCTGTTCTCTTATTATTCTGAACGTCAAATCGGCTAGCTTTTTGAGTTGTGCATGAATCCTTCCTCGCCCGAAAGCCCAGAAAATAAGAGCGGCAGAGGCTGGTGCGGCATGTGTTCCAACATATTGGCGCATTTTAGGAACAGTACAGTTTTCGATGCCAAAATCTTGCATGGCACAGAACACTTGGGTGGCAGGTACTTCAAAATCGGCCTTGGTGCGTTGATCTCTAAGTACCAACGTAGTCTTGTTAACCTTTACCACCTTATATTCCTTATTGGCGTTACTGCGATATACCTTAATAGTCTTTATCGTTTGAATAAAACTATCGAATGTCAATGTATTAATATCTTCTATCATTATTTTTTGAATTAGATTTTGTGGTGGTGAGGACATCATTCCACCTCTTATTATATTTCTCCTCGTTTATACTGAACTTTATGATTCTCCCCTCGTTTTCTTTTCGGCAATATACATACCTGCCAGGATGCAGGCAGCACCTACCAGGAAGTAAGGGGTGATTTGCTCATCGAGTACCCATGAAGCGAAAATCATGGTGGTGATAGGGTTGAAGTAAACCCAGTTGGTTGCCTTTACCGCTCCAAGCTTGGAGATACACCAGTTCCACGTCAGGAAGCAGACCATGGAAGCCAGACAGCCCAGGAAAAGCAGATTGCCGATAACCTGCGGACGGGTGAAGACTTCCAGAGGAGGAAAGCCCGGGATGATGAGATAATAAGGCAAGATGGTGAGTACACCATAAAAGAAAACCTTTCTCGTAATGAAAGCCGCACTATAATCGCCCGTTACCGACTTCATCAGCAGCGAATAAATCGCCCAGCACATACACGCCGTAAACGCCAGAGCATCACCTACCGGAGAGAGATGGAGCACAAACCTGCCGTTCAATACCACGATGATCATACCCACAAATGCCAGAAGAGAACCCAGCAGCTGCACGATATGGATGCGGGCAGAATCCTTATAGACCAGCCTCACCAGCAAGGTGGCAAAGAGCGGACACGAACAGACAATGAGCGAAGTATTGGTGGTAGTGGTGAAGTTCATCGCCTCGTTCTCGCTACAGAAATAGAGCGAACCGCCCGTAATGCCCAGCAACGCCATCTTCAGCTCATCCTGCCAGGAGTCGGCAAAGAACCGGCGATGATTGAAAGCCAGCATCAGTATGTAGGCGATACTGAAGCGCAGGGTGAAAATCTGAGCAGGCGACAGCCCGTTCAGCATCAATACCTTGGTAGATACGAATGTTGTTCCCCATATTGCCACCGTCAGGAAGGCGATCAGGTGATAGAATATGTTGCTGTTTTGCGTATTCATCATAAATTTTCATTTTTATTTTGCAAAATTAAGACTTTTCTGTGGATAAACCAAGAGTTCTATCTATTTTTTTTGTATTTTTGCAGCATGATTTTCCATCCATTCCATCATACTTCAGAAAATGTTCCTGCAAGGATGAACAATCCTTTGGATTACGAACCGGATCCGCTCTGCATCCAGGCGTGCAGGGAAGTGCAGGAGATGCTTGCCAGACGAGAAGACTGGCAGGAAGAGATTGCGCGCGGCAAAATGTTTGGCGTGCTCATCGTAGAAAATGTAAAAACAGATACCGATGTCCCGAAATGGGGATACCTGGCAGCCTACAGCGGACAGATTGGCGGAAGAAGCGACTGGGAGGACTTCGTGCCTGCCGTATTCGACTATCTGCAGCCCGACGGCTACTTCAAGACCCACGAGGCAGAGATTTCCCGTATCAACCAGAGCATCAGCCACCTGGAGAAGGATGAAAGGATGAAGGAAGCCAGAACCCTGATCCGGCAACTGCAGGAGGAGCGGAAGCGTACCATCGCCGCCTATCAGGAGAAGATGAAGGAAGCGAAGGCAAAGCGTGACAGCCGCAGAGAGGCAGGAAACCTATCAGAAGCGGAAGAGGCGCAGATGATCAGGGAAAGCCAGTTTATGAAGGCTGAACTGCGCCGACTGAAGAAATCGCTCTCGGAAAAGACTGCCCTGGAAACGGAATTTGAGGATTATCAGGAGAATATACTGAGGCTGAAGCAGCTGCGCAAGCAACTCTCTGATGCCCTGCAGCAATGGCTTTTCTCGCAGTTCAGAATGCTGAACCAGGAGGGAGAAAGCAAAGACCTGCTGGAGATTTTCAGAGATGAAGCCCTGAAGGAGTATCCGCAGGCGGCGATAGCTACGAGCAGGATTGCAGCCCTGAAGATGGTGCCGCCAGCCGGGAGCGGCGAGTGCTGCGAACCGAAACTGCTGCAATATGCCTACCAGCATGGTTACAAACCGCTGCAGATGGCTATGTTCTGGTGGGGAGAAAGCCCGAAGGAGGAAATCCGTCACCACCTGCAGTTCTATCCAGCCTGCAACGGCAAGTGTAAGCCGATACTGCATTGGATGCTGCCGCCATCGGTATTCGAAAGCCCTGCATCGGCAGAAAACGGCATCGGCGGACAGAAGGGACCATTCCCTAAACAGATAGAGATGCTCTATGAGCAGGTGGAAACGCTCTACGAAGACTGCGAGCTGACCGTGATCCACAAACCTGCAGGATTGCTGTCTGTACCGGGAAAAGACGCAGCCCAGCCTTCCGTCTACGCCCTGATGCGCAGCAAATATCCGGAGGCTACCGGTCCGCTAATCGTTCATCGCCTGGACATGCCAACCAGCGGCGTGATGATGATAGCCAAGACAGAGTTTGCCTATCATCGGCTGCAGAAAGCGTTCCTGAATCATCAGATACAGAAGAAGTACGTTGCCATCATTTCGGGAAAGGACATTCCTGAAAAGGGAATCATCTCGCTTCCTCTAATGCCCGATTATCTGGACCGTCCCCGTCAGATTGTAGACCATGAGCAGGGCAAGGAGGCGATTACGGAGTATGAAGTACTGGAGCCTGTCGACGATTCCCATCTCCGAATAGCTCTCTATCCGAAAACCGGCAGAACCCACCAGCTCAGAGTGCATTGTGCCCATCAGGAAGGACTGAATGCGCCCATCCTCGGCGATCCGCTCTACGGCAACGAGAAGGCTGCCCGACTGCATCTACATGCCGAGGAGATTACCTTCGAACATCCCCTGACGGGTAAGAAAATAACGATAAAGAGAAAGGCTGATTTCTAAACGGAATCAGCCTTTTTTCTGTCTATTTTTATTCAAATTTTTCAAGTTAAGCCCTTCAGACAAAGAACATGATGATGACCTGGGCGATGATGACTCGGATAAACATGCCGAGCGGATAAACCGTAGCATAGCTGATGCTAGGCGTATCGCCATCCAAGGTCTCGTTGGCGTAGGTAAGCGCCATCGGATTCGCCATACTGCCGCAGAGAATGCCGCAGATGCTTCCGAAGTCGTACTTCTTGGTCTTCAGGATGATAAGACCCACAATAACTACAGGCACTACCGTGATGAGGAAGCCGATGCCTACCCACATCAAGCCTTCTGGACGAACCACCGTCTCGAAGAACTGTCCACCTGCCGACAAGCCCAGACAACCGAGATAGAGGGCAAGCCCCAGCTCGCGGAGCATCAGTCCCGCACTACGGGTCATATAAGAGATGAAATGCACACGAGGTCCGAGCGCACCAATCAGAATACCCATCACGATAGGACCACCTGCAATACCCAGACGCACCGGAGCCGTCATTCCCGGAATATTCAAAGGAATGGTTCCTACGGCAAGTCCGAGGATGATTCCGAGGAAGATGGCGCCCAGGTTAGGCTCATTCAAGGTCTTTACCGCATTTCCCAGGAACTGCTCTACATGGTCGATACTCGTAGGATCGCCAACCACCGTCAGACGGTCGCCATACTGCAGACGGAGGTCATCGGTAGCCAGCAGACGGATATCACCACGCAACACTCGGCTCACGTTGACGCCATAGGAATTTCTCATCTGCAGGCTTCCCAGTCGCTTGCCGTTCAGTCCCGGACGGGTCATCACGATGATGCGGCTTTCCACCTTTGCATCAATCGCATTCCAGTCTACCTTATCATTATTCCACTCCTTGTTCACCTTTTTTCCGAAGAGAATCTGCATCGCCGAGACCTCATCTTTATTGGTAACCACGAGCACATTATCATTGGTATGGAGAACCGTATCAGCCTGAGGCACAATCACCTGCTCTCCTCTCCATACACGTGAGATAATGAACTTGCGATGGGTCATCATCGAGATTTCGGCGATGGTATTGCCATTGAGTGCCGGGTTCACGATGACGTACTGTCCGATGGCTGTATGGTCGTCTTCATCGGCACGTCGGATTTCCAGGTCAGCCGGCTTGACGAAGAGCTTGCGCAGGAACATCATCGCCAGGATGACGCCCACCACTCCCAAGGGATAAGTGACCGCACAGCCCAAAGCCGCTCCACCACTAGGCAATCCCAACTGCTGCAAGGCCTGCTGGGCAGCACCCAGAGCCGGCGTATTGGTAGTAGCACCACAGAGAATGCCCACCATATCAGGCAGACTGACAGGCAGCACCAGGCACAAACCGAGCGAGAACAAAGTTCCCACGGCAATGACTGCCAAGCTCCAGAGATTGAGCGAGATGCCCTCGTGGCGCATCGAACCGAAGAAGTTAGGACCCACATAGAGTCCCAGCACATACACGAACATGGTGAGTCCGAAGCTTTCTGCAAACTCCAGCATGTTCTCACCGATGGTGAGTCCGAGATGACCCGCCACGATACCCACGAAAAATACGAAGGCTATGCCGAGGGAGATTCCCTTGACATGAATCTTGCCCAGAGCAAGACCCAAAGTACAAATCAATGAAAGAATGACGATGCCCTGCACCGCCGAATGCACGTTGATTAAATTATCAAACCACATAATATAGTCTAATCTATTCTCTAGATAATGTTCAAATTATTTAAATCCGGTGCAAAGGTACATTAAAATACGAATACCACCAAAAGAAATCCGGCTTTTTCTTCTAAATATTTGCCATAAAAGCAGAATTAAAAGAAAAAACTCTGAAATACTCAAAGTTTTTTTGTAACTTTGCAGTCGTTTTAAATAGAAAAAATGAAAGATATTTGTTGTATCGGTCACATTACCAAAGACAAGATTGTGACCCCGAATCGTACTGTATACATGGCAGGCGGAACTTCTTTTTACTTCGCTTATGCTATCAATCAGTTGCCCAAGGATGTGAGTTTCTCACTCATCACGGCAATGGACCCAACAGAGAAAGAACCTGTTGAGAAGATGCTCGAAGCCGGCATCGACGTAACGTTGAACCCTTCCCGCAACACGGTTTTCTTCGAGAACATCTACGAAGAAGACCAGAACAAGCGCAAGCAGCGTGTACTTGCCAAGGCTGATCCGTTCACCATCAGGCAGTTGGAGCATGTAGAGGCCAAGGTTTATCATCTGGGCAGTCTGCTGAGCGATGATTTCTCGCCAAAGGTAGTGGCTTATCTTGCCGGTAAGGGCAAGGTTTCCATCGATGTGCAGGGCTATCTGCGCGAGGTAAGAGACGAGAAAGTTTACGCCATCGACTGGAAGGACAAGCTTGATGTACTCAAGAACACCTATTATCTGAAGGTGAACGAGACGGAGATGGAAACCATCACCGGATTGAAAGACCCGGTAGAAGCCGCCAAGCTGATTCATTCCTGGGGCGTTACCGAGGTAATCATCACCCTGGGAAGCGAGGGTTCGCTGGTTTATGTAGACGACACGTTCTACGAGATTCCAGCCTATGCTCCTCACGAGGTGGTGGATGCTACCGGATGCGGCGACACCTATTCGGCAGGCTATCTCTACAAGCGCCTGCAGGGTGCCACTCCTACCGAGGCTGGCAAGTTTGCGGCTGCCATGTGCACCATCAAGCTGGAGCACAACGGTCCGTTCAACCGCACCATCCAAGACGTAGAACGCGTCATGAAATAAATTTTAGATAATTTATCCTATTATCTTCTTATTTTTGCCTGAATTGGTGTAACTTTGCAACCAATTATGGAACAGATTTCACCAATTCAGGCATTATTGCAACAACGCACCCTGCTCCAGCTGGAGTATTATACCGAGAAAGAAGCCTTCCGCAAGCTCACCGAACAGATGGGAATGCAGCGAAAGGTGAAACGAGGTGATGCCTGGTTCCCGCTCCGTGTGGGAAAAAGCTTTTATAATTCGCTGAACCAAACAGCCATCGAGGTCTTCCGTACCTCTGACCAGGATATCGAGCACAACTTTGAGTTCGGTCGCCCCGTCATGTTCTTTATGGTCAAGAAGATGGGCAAGAATGAGAACCAGGGCAACACAGCCCTCCAGCTGTCAGAAAACGCTAATCAAAAAGTTCAAAGTTCAAATCTCAAAGTTCAAAGTATCAAATATTTCTCCTTCACCGGAACCGTAAGCTATGTGGATGGCGACAGAATGGTGATTACCGTACCCGATTCTGCCCCATTGCTCGATTTGCAGCAATCTACGGAGCCTATCGGCGTACAGCTATCCTTTGATGAAACCAGCTATAAGCTGATGTTCGAGGCCTTGGATAGAGTGATGAAGGCGAAGAACAACCGCCTGGCTTATCTCCGCGATTTATTCTATTCGCATCAGAAGGCTGGCAGATTCTCCTTCGAACCGATGAAGTTCCCTTGGCTCAATCCTACCCAGGAAAGGGCTGTGAATGAGGTGCTCTGGGCAAAGGATGTGGCGATTGTTCACGGACCTCCGGGAACCGGAAAGACCACAACCCTGGTGGAAGCCATCAACGAAACCCTGATGAGAGAGAGTCAGGTGCTGGTGTGCGCACAAAGCAATATGGCGGTGGATTGGATTTCTGAAAAACTGGTGGATAGAGGTGTGAATGTGCTCCGTATCGGAAACCCAACCCGTGTGAACGACAAGATGCTGGGCTTCACCTACGAGCGCCGTTTCGAGAGTCATCCCGACTATCCGCAGCTTTGGGCTATCCGCAAGGCAATCAGAGAATTAAGAAAAAACAGGAAGAAAGGCAGCGAGAACTATCATCAGAAGATGGATAGGCTGAAGAGCCGTGCCGCCGAAATAGAAATCCGCATCAATTCTGAACTCTTTGGCGAGGCGCGTGTCATCGCCTGCACCCTGGTAGGTTCTGCCCACAGATTGCTGGAGGGAATGAAGTTCGGCACCCTCTTTATTGACGAGGCTGCGCAGGCTTTGGAAGCAGCCTGCTGGATTCCGATGAGAAGAGCCAGCCGGGTGATTCTGGCTGGCGACCATTGTCAGCTGCCACCTACCGTAAAGAGTATTGCGGCATTAAGAGCCGGACTGGGCAAGACCCTGATGGAGCGCATCGCCGAAAACAAGCCGGAGGTTGTAACCCTGCTGAAAATCCAATACCGCATGAACGACGAAATCATGCGATTCTCCAGCGACTGGTTCTACGGGGGCAAGGTGGAGAGTGCGCCACAGATCAAATACCGCAGCGTATTGGATTATGACCATCCGATAACGTGGATTGATACTTCGAACGAGGAGAATCAGATAACGATAGAAGGAGAAGATGCTCCTGAGGATTCTGCTTCTACATCATCTTCTGTATCTGCAGCCAATCAGAATTCTGATTTGAACTTCAAGGAGCAGTTTGTGGGCGAGAGTTTCGGGCGTATCAACAAGGCAGAGGCAGAGCTAACCCTGCTGACTCTGGCGGAATACTTCACCAAGATAGGCAAGCAGCGGGTATTGAGTGAGAGCATCGACGTGGGCATTATTTCGCCTTATCGTGCCCAGGTGCAGTATCTGAAGAAGCTCATCAAGAAGTATGAGTTCTTCAAGCCTTACCGCCGCCTGATCAGCGTAAACACGGTGGACGGTTTCCAAGGGCAGGAAAGAGACGTGATACTCATCTCGCTGGTACGTTCCAACGATGAAGGTCAGATAGGATTCCTGAAAGACCTCCGCCGCATGAACGTGGCGATGACGAGAGCCCGCATGAAGCTCATCATCCTGGGCAACAAGGACACAATGACGAAACATCCTTTCTACAAGAAACTGTGGGAGTATGTGGAGGCAATCAATAATGATGAATAAGACAAGGAAAGCGGTTGTCATGAACGTAATACGAGAAAAAGTTCGTGTAAAAAATGCAAGTGTACGATGAAAGTTCGTGTAAAAAAGTGTACGCATACGATGAAAGTTCGTGTAAAAAAGTGTTGAAAACATTTGGGAGTTCGTGTAAAAAAGTGTATCTTTGCAACCGGCAGAGCTGTTTAAACATCATAACAGCAAGTTATTAACATCATTAACAACTTCAAAATGTATGTAAGGATGAAAAGAACGATTATAGAACAATTAAAAGCATGGAAAGAGAGCCTTTACAGAAAGCCCTTAATCTTATCAGGAGCAAGACAAGTAGGCAAGACTTATATCCTCCAGGAGTTTGGGAAACAGGAATATGACCACGTTGCCTACATCAACTGTGATGGAAACTCTGAGATTGCCAACATATTTGCAGAAGATTATGATATGAAGCGAGTCCTAATGGTTATCGGAGCCATTAGCAAACAGCCTATAATCCCTGGCAAAACGCTTATCATTCTGGATGAAATACAAGAACTTCACAAGGGACTTTCCTCGCTGAAGTATTTCTGTGAAAATGCACCAGAATACCATGTGGCTGTAGCAGGTTCACTTTTAGGCGTTGCCATGCACCAAGGAGAATCCGCCCCAGTGGGAAAGGTTGACATCATTCGCCTCTACCCTATGTCTTTCGAAGAGTTTCTTATGGCAAAAGACGAAGAACAGTTGCTGAACATATTGAAAAGTAAAGACTGGAAGACCATCACATTACTTCATGATAAACTCATCAAGATATTAAGAGAATATTATTTTGTAGGGGGAATGCCTGAGGCTGTGAAAACTTATCTTGCAACTAACGATGCAAATCTCGTCAGACAGGTTCAGAACAACATTCTCACCATTTATCGTAGTGACATGTCGAAGCATGTCAGCCCAAATGAAGCCACTCGCATCAGCATGGTTTGGCAATCCATCCCTTCCCAGCTTGCCAAGGAAAACAAGAAGTTCATCTATGGAGCGGTGAGAAGCGGAGCACGAGCCAAGGATTTTGAGATGGCAATACAATGGCTGGTGGATGCAGGTCTCACCTATCGCATTTCCCGAGTAAGAGAAGTTGGAATGCCTTTGAAGTTTTACGAAGACCTCAATGCCTTCAAGCTGTTTCTCCTGGATGTCGGCCTCCTGGGTGCGCTGAGCGAGATGGAACCTGCCCAAATGCTCATCTCCAACAAAGCCATGACGGAGAGCAAGGGGGCGTTCACGGAAAACTACGTCCTTACCCAGCTATTATGTCAACAGGACATTTACACCTATTATTATAGTAGGGAAGACGCTCGCTTGGAGATAGACTTCCTTGCCCAGCACCAAGGGGTGATAACTCCGATAGAGGTAAAAGCGGAAGAGAACCTGCGTTCCAAGTCACTTCGCGCCTTCTTTGACGCCCATCCCGACTTGCGAGCCATCCGCTTCTCCATGTCGCCATACAAGGAGCAAGAGTGGATGAAGAATGTCCCATTGTACGGGGTAGAGGAGAGTTTCTAGGAACTCTTCTCACAATACTCCCTGAACTTTGCCTTAGTCATGGCAATACCAATGAGTCTATTAGATAACGCAACAGTAACAACAAAATAAAAAAATATGCTACAACGAGACTACATACAGCGATTGATTCGCGAGTTTATGGCGGCACTCGAAAGAATGCTCGAAAAGAAAGAGGTGGAGGTGAGACGTGAGAAGATTAAGGAGCTCTACAATCAATACGTGGGCCCTTATGCCTTCTACAGCATCGCCACCATCGAGGATGTGATGAAGGCAATGGCAGGAATTGCCGATGAGGAGAAACGACTCTCCAAGATGGATATGCTTGCCGAACTCTACTATCACGAGGCTGACATGGTGGGACAGCCCACAAGAGATGAACTCCTGAACAAGGCCTTCATGCTCTTCGATTATGTGGAAGCTCACGGGGATACGTTTTCCATTGAGCGCCGCAATAAAATGGCACAAATCAAACAGAAGATTGGAGATGCACTCAAATAAAGAGTGCACCCTCCTCCTTTTTTATATTTCTAGGATAACAAAAACTAATCATAAAGTTCAATGTTCAAAACTCAAAGTTCAAAGTCAACAAACGACATGACTGTAGGTTCGCCCTTGCGAGCCATCATCAAATTTGCGATTCCGCTGATTCTAGGCTACATTCTTCAGCAGATGTATCTCATCATCGATGCCGCCATCGTGGGAAGATGGATTGGCGTAGGGGCTCTTGCGGCAGTTGGCGCATCCAGCTCCATCATGTTTCTCATCATGGGCTTCTGCAACGGCTCCTGTGCCGGTTTTGCCATCCCTATCGCCCAGGCTTTCGGTGCCAAGGATTATGCCAAGATGCGGGCTTACGTAAGCAACAGTATCCGCATCGCCGTGGTGTTTGCCGTGGTCATCACCTTTCTTTCCTGCATCTTCTGCGGAAAGATTCTGCATCTGGTGAATACGCCGAAGGAGGTGTTCGATGATGCCTACATCTTCCTGATGCTGCAGTTTGCGGCAATTCCTTTTACCATCGCCTACAATCTGCTCTCCGGTCAGATCCGCGCCCTGGGCAACTCGAAACAGCCTTTCTATTTTCTCATTACCGCCTCGGTCATCAACATCATTCTCGATGGCATTCTGATTCTCGGCATGGGACTGGGCGTAGAGGGTGCGGGCATTGCCACCTGGCTCTCGCAGGGAATCTCCGTGCTGCTCTGTATCTGGTTTATCAAAAAGAAGATGCAGATTCTAATTCCGAAGGGTGAGGAAAGGAAATTCGACAACAAAAAGGTAAGCATTCTGCTGAACAACGGTGTTCCGATGGGTCTGCAGTTCTCGATTACCGCCATTGGTCTCATCATGCTCCAGAGTGCCAACAACGCTCTGGGAACGGTTTATGTGGCTGCATTTACTGCCTCTATGCGCATCAAATATCTCTTTACCTGCGTTTTCGAGAACATCGGAGTGGCGATGGCTACCTATTGCGGCCAGAACCTGGGAGCCAGGAAGCTGGATAGAATCGGTCAGGGCGTAAGGGCTGCCATCAAGATGATGGTGGTTTATTTCGTCTTCACCTTCCTGCTCATCTATCCGTTTGCCGACGAGATGATGATGCTCTTCGTGGATAAGGGCGAGGCTGAGGTGGTGACCTATGCAGCCCAGTTTATGCGCATCGCCAACTATTTCTATCCTTGTCTGGGCTTGCTCACCATCCTGCGCTACAGCATCCAGGGCTTGGGTTACAGCAATCTCTCGATGCTGAGTGGCGTGATGGAAATGATAGCGAGATGCGGTGTGAGTCTCTGGCTGGTGCCTGCCCTGGCGTGGACGGGAGTCTGCTTCGGCGACCCTGTGGCGTGGGTCATGGCAGATCTCTTCCTCATTCCCGCCTTCCTGTGGCTTTACAAGCATCTGAAGAAGGAGCAAGTCCACTAGAGTAAGAGAAAAAGCAAGCCCGCTAGGCGTTCCTCCGGATTTGCAATCCGGAGTCAAAAAAGGTTCGACCTACTTCTTGCGGATTTGCAATCCGCACAACCAAGCTCTCATTTATTTAAAAATTTGCATTAAAAAATATTCTGCTAAGGGTTAGGAAAATTAAAATTCGATTGTAATATAGGCAAAAGAAAAGAAAATAAAGTAATGCAAATAAACAAAGAAACGATAGAACAGCTCTTCCGGCAGCATTATCTGAGGATGTACCAATTGGCCAGGGTACTTCTGAAGGATGATGCAGCCAGCAAGGATGTGGTGAGCGAAGTCTTTGCCGATGTGCTCGACGGAAAGACCCAACTGGGACTTGATAACGAGACGGCTAACGACAAGACAATAGCCAGCGAACCGCCCCTGCCTTCCACCAACGCCGGGAGCTATCTTCTGGTGTGTGTGCGCCATAAATGCCTCAACCTGTTGAGCCG
>NZ_VZCB01000107.1 GCF_009494395.1 Segatella copri
GTAAACCACCAATACAGCGTCCCCACTATTTATCAGCGGGTTAGCCGTACCAGTATTTTTGAATAAAGTTTTGATTTTCTAAAATTTAACAATCAAGCGACGGCTTGGGAGGTCTTCGTTACCTCAGCATCCGTACCATCTTCAAAATGGCGAACATAGTCACATGGCAGGAACGAGGCATCAACCTCCTCGCCACAAAGAATGCGAGTAAGGATATCCTCAATGTACTCACCAAAGTTCACTTTGTTCAATTTGCAACTTTCCAACAACCCGAACATAAACGCCAAATTCTGGGCAGAGAAGTGACTTCCTGTCTGAAGCCAATTGCGTCTTCCCATAGCGATATGTCTAAAACATCTCTCTATGGCAATATTGTGCATGTCGATTCGGCCGTCCGAAAGGAATGTTCGGAAGGCATCTTCGTCATCAAGTATGTAATCTACGGCTCTGTGAACCATCTGACCATATTTGTCACCTGCAGCACGCATCTTTTTGAGCATTTCCATGATGCGATCAACGATAGGCTCGCTCCACTCTTTACGGAACTCCAGGCGATGTTCTGGACTTTGGTCATCCTCTTGTAAGAAGACTCGCTCGATATAGAACAAAGCATTGATCAATATCAAAAGCATTTCCATTCTCGAATCTACCAAATAGGCATCCACCAAATAATGGCGAGCGTGGAACCAACAGGCCTGGCGCAACAACTCTTGTCCTTCCAGGTCTTTGACTATAGCTGGATATTGAGGAGCTCTGTCTGCTACGAAACCGACAATGGAAGAATCCTTGAAGATTTTCTCTTCTTGTAACATGTGGTCGCGGGTACCCTCATCATAGAGCATCACACAAAGCTTTTTCTCCAAGGAGAGAGCTGCCTGAACATACTCTATTGTATATTTCAGAGGGTCATCAGGTGTTTCCCTGCTACGTACCAGCAAACGAGTTGCATCATTGTTGGTAAACTTAGACTGTCGGATAGCTTCCAGCATCAATGGTTCAAGTCTTTCCCTCAACATCTCCATAATCTGATGCATCCATAAGTTCAAGGAAGACTGAGGTATGTTCGTCTTCATTCCCTTCAACATCTCAAGAATACAATTCTCGCTAAGGTTATAGCAAAACTTTGACTCCAAATAGAATCTTGCAAAACTTGGCATAACAGGATTGCTCTCCAAGATTCTAACCGGGCGCTTGCTACACATTGGGTCACTCTTAGGAACATTGAATCGACCAATCTTGTATTCACGGCAAGTTACCTTAGCTGGAGTATGAAAGAATAGCTGGATATACCACGTATCCTCACCTGTCACCTTGTCCTTTCGTTTTATCAGCTTGGAGCCTTTAGGGAGATTACTGGTATCAATGCCCATTTCTTCCAAGATGGTTGCTGTATATACACGACGGCGACAAGGAGTATTTGACTCGGTATCCAAAGAAGGCTTGGACTTATCGGTCTTTTGTTTCGGAACCCGAACCTTTGGCCTATTTGTTTTCTTCTTTGCAGAATCATCCATTCCGTTGCGATCCTTTCCACTGGTTACAGCCATCACATGCTTGACAATAGCTGCGAGGCCATTTTCCTCTAACAATGGACAATTAGGATCTATCTCACCGTTTAGGAAACGAGTGGCATCACTGTTGCGTTGGAACACTCTACGGTTAATTAACTCGACCACTTGCTTGGCGTCCAACGCAGCCTTATCGGCAGCGTCAGCCACTTCCTTCAAGTCATCAATAGTCTTCACTTTCTTTGATAGAACAGATATTCTTTTATTGCTCTCCTCAAGAGCCTTGCGTGCCTCGCCCAGCATTTGCTCTGCATTATCGGCACGCATCTTTTCCTTTTCTACCCTCAAGTTAGCAGCCTGGACCTCCTTCTCTGCCTCCTTGGCTTTTGCAAAGGCATTGTCGCGTTCCATCTCCATTAAGGAAATCTTGTCCTCGTACTCTTGGCGAGTCTCTTCCTCTACCGTCTTGTTTTCATCCTCCAAGAAACTGGCATAATCGTTACGTTTGACCAACTCATTGGTCAAACGAACGTTCTCCATGCGTAAAACTTGGAGTTCAGCCTGTATGTTGTCTCTTGTATTCATGTATGCAAAGGTACTAAAAATCAGTGAGATACGCAAATATTTACCGTTAAATATTGTATATAAATAACTGATTTTCAATTAGTTAGATACAACTATACTTTACTACCAAAGGCTCTCATCTTAGCCAAAATGCGTTGTTTCTCAGCCTCTGGAAAATTTGGACTCGAAAGTAACTTTAGTACTTCATTCTCGTTTTTGGAGGCACGGGCACTATTCTCGGCCGCTCTCCGCTCGGCAGCAGCTGTTTGGGCTTTTGCCTTAGTTATACGGGCATTGGCGGCAGCAATCTCTGCCTCCAATGCTGATATTTTATCTTGTATACTCATATTCTAATTTTTGTCTGAACCGACGTAGACATTATCAATATCAAAGTTTCCCTTGATAACTCATGCGTAATCTTGCATTCCTCGAACTCCGGCTTGAGAAACTTACCGTCAGTAAACCATTTCGAGCAAAGAACCCAACCATTTATATCATAATGCAAGATTTTTACCTTGCGATAGTCCTTGGAATAAAAGACAAAAGCCTCATTGTAATTTCGAGGATTATGTCCCATGACATCACGCACTATAGAAGCCAATCCTTCATATCCCTTACGCATGTCGGTAGGAGTGGACTTCATAAAAAACTTAGTTCTGCTATCAAAGTTTATCATGGCTGCGACATTTTATGCAGCAATTCTGCCACGACAAACAAACTGTTACTCTTTATCTCTATCTGCTCTCCATCAGGAGATTTCAGAATTAAGGTCTCCACTTGCCAGGTTGTTGGCTTTGGAGCAACATCCTTTATAGTAATAGGTATGAAAGCATCTTGCGATGGTTCCTGCTGTTTCTCCTGTAAAGGATAGTTCTTCTTGTACTGGATGAGCCAATCATAATCGACTGCTTCATCTTTGCAATACTTACGCAGGCTACGTCCCTTTCGGTTCTGGTTGTAGTCCTGCATCACCTTTTCAAAATATTCTTTGCTTTCCATTTTATGTGAATTTTAAAACGGTTGCAAAGATAATATTTTTCATTTACCCCACCTTACGCTGTATTGGTGGTTTACC
>NZ_VZCB01000100.1 GCF_009494395.1 Segatella copri
AACCGAATGGTTGACAATTTTGAACGTGCCGTGATGAACTACCGCCCCATGCTTGACGGTGAGCGCTTCATGACGGACAAGGAGCTTTGTGCCAGGCTGCAACTGAGCCGAAGAACCCTGCAGGACTACCGAAACAACGGTGTCATCCCGTATATCCAGCTTGGCGGAAAGATACTCTACCGCGAGTCCGACATTCAGAAGATTCTGATGGCTAACTATCGTGAGGCGTACAGAATGAAGGGCTTGTAGGAGAAATACATGTCCTTGATGAGTGGGGTGAAATGAACAAGGCGACAACGTATAACTTACCGAGCGTGGTTGTTATAGGTTGTCGCCTCGTTTTATTGGCTATACCGAGTTGTTCGTGTTTGCCGGGTATCATTTGTGTTACCTGTATAAATCTAATACCATGCTAAAACACACTGCGGAGGTTCGCCCAAGTGGCTGGAGGCGCAAAGCCTCCGAGGAACATTGCTTGAAGGATTCCTATACAATTAGAAATCATCTCTCTTCATTCTTTTGCATTACATACTACTCATGCAATGCCAAAATATCAACATGCACCAAAATATTATATAGACTATGGAGATAAGAAAAAACACCTTTTTCTTCTTCGATTTTAAAAGGTGAAGTACAAATCCACTATAAATGGAAAAACAGGTATTATAAGTATTTTAAACCATCCTATAACATCATAATATGAATAAAAAAAAGTACAAGCGTATGTTGCCCAGTACAAACATATCACAAATGCCATTACAAATTTCAAAAAGACAAATGTCACTTGTTTGTTTTTTAGGTACAATAGGAAATATGCTATAGGAACAACTGTTGCAAATAGCATATCTCCTCTCCATATTATATAAAAATCCAAAAGTCTCATTTTAGTTCATTATCTCATTCCAACAATGTGTCATATTTTGTTTGACGCTATAAATTTAGAGAAATAAATTGAATAAAGCAAATAATTTTAAAGCCTTTATAAATTTTAACAAATATTAGTTTTCAAAGAATAGAGGTCATTGATGAAAAATGTAATTGCTACACCATTATATTCTTCGACCACAGGCAGACCAACTTCGGGCGGTTGGTCTGCTTTTTGATGATGGCTTGCATGATGAACTCCCGAAAGGCTCTGCTTTCAATGCTGTCAATACGGAAGGCTACCGCAATGACGAGTTCAAGGCTATACACATCATAGCTGATGCGGTCGTTCTTCATGACATGACGACGCACACCCTGCTCTTTCAGAATGCCGTCCTTGAATACAGCCTTGACAGCCTTGCGCACATAGCAGCCGAACACATTATACATGTCGGCAATCTCCTGCATGGTCATCCATACTGTATCGGTCGGCATGGATACCGTTCCGCTCTCGCTGATAGTTATAACTCCTCTGTTCATTTTCCAATAGTTTTTTCGTTCGATAATCTGTTCCTTTCTCGCTTGGCAATAAGCTTATCCATGTCATTTGAAATCTTCTGCTCCGTCACCTGCGCATAGACCTGTGTGCTTGTAATGTCTGCGTGTCCCATCATCTTGGCTATGCTGCCGATGGGAATGTCCTCGTTGAGCATCAAGACTCCGAATGTATGGCGGCTGGCGTGGAATCCCAACTTATTACTTATGCCAAGCACCATTCCAAGGGTATGCACATCAAGATAGATGTCTTTCTTCTCACCCAGTGGAAAAACAGGCTTGCTGTCGTCCGTGGTATTGTAGAGCGAGAGAATCTTCTCCGCTATCGGGTGGATGGGCACAAAGAACTCCACTCCTGTTTTCTCCCTTTTATTTCTGATATACTTTCTGCCCTCGGAGTTCTCCCCGATATGATGAGGATACAGATTCTTCACATCTATATACGATAACGAAGTGAGCGAGGCAAAAATGAAACATCTGCGTGCAAGCTCCGTTCGCTCGTCAGCCATCGGAGTAGAGAGCATCTTGATGAAGTCTGCCTTGCTGATATGGGTCATCTTCGGGGCTGCCTTCTTCTCATACCCTATCTTGGCTATGGGATTGAAGCGGATAATGCTCCTGTCCACTGCCTTGTACATCAACATGTTCAGCCAGAGAAGGCAATGGTTCACGTAGCTGTCGATACGTCCCTGGTCTCGTTTCAGGAATAGCTTGTATTCCTCCCCGAAATTCTCGTCTATGTCCTCAAAGGCGATGTCGTCCTTATCCAACGAATGGACAAAGGCTCTCAGGTTCTTCTGCCATGTCCGCTTGTGCAGAAAGGTTTGTCTGGCTTTTGAGGTTCGATACCATTCCACGATGGTATCACCAAAGTTCAGCAAGAACCTTCCTGTCGTGTCCTTGTCCTTCAACACAGCCTTCAGCATTTCCACGGTGATGATGCCATTGGTAGTAAGAAGTGAGTTGTATTTATCCTTGACCTCAGCAAGGAAACTTGCCAATCGTCCGTTGTCCCTTACGTTCCGTACCTCTCCCTTCCTGGCGTTCCACTCCTGTGGGGTACAGGATATGCCTGTGGAAATGGCTGCACTTTTGCCGTCAACGGTGATGCGGCAAAGTATGTTGGCTGTTCCGTCTGCCTTCACCTTCTGTCTGTTGATGTAAGGCAAAATTGAAAATGTACTTCTGCTCATAGTTGTTGTCCTTATAATATAATAATGTAGTTGAACTGTAAAAAGAAAAGTTGAAAGCCTTGTTCATAATGCGAGAATAAAGTCCTTCTCGGTTGCAGCGATGAACTTGTCCATGTCCTCAAACAGCTTCTTTTGGGTTACTCTCGCATACCGCTGCGTCATCTTCACATCCTTGTGACCGAGCATCTTGCAGATGGTCTCCATCGGCACACCTGCCTCCAGCGTAATGAGGCTGGCGAACGAGTGTCGTCCCGAATGGTAGGAATAGGTCTTGCTCGTTTCCGCCAACTTGCAGATGGTGATGAGATCGATACGAACACGATTCGTGCTCAGCAATGGGAAAAGGGTATCTCTTGCCCCGTCCTCGTATTTCGCCATCAGCTCCAACGCCTCGGGCAGGAGTTTCACCCTGGCAAGTGTTCCGGTCTTCTTGCGGTTATAGATGAGCCATTTGTCGCCATCCTCCAACACCTTGACATTGGCTTTCGTGATGGAAACG
>NZ_VZCB01000061.1 GCF_009494395.1 Segatella copri
TGTCTCTTCACTGAGGCTGGACGTGACAGATGGGCATGAGCCGAGGAGGAGAGAAATCTTTTCTTCGGCTCTTCTTATGTCTGGCGGAAAAGTGCTCTGAGGTTTTCGTATTTTTATGCAAGTTTCCATTTGTTCTCAAATTCGGAAGTTATGGACTTGTTTGAGAATGATATTTTACAATCCGCTTGCGGTAAAGTGTAAATTAGGCTTACTGGGGGGAAGCCTAATTCCCCCTTTTGCCTTTTTGGGCAAATGGGTGCACCTCAAAATTTGGTAAACAAATTTGACTTTATGCGGCAAGCCGTGAGGTGCTTAGGCTCTCCGAGGGCGAAAGGGATTACTCCCTCTCGACACCCTCTGGAAAGACAAAACTATAACTTTTTTGTGGCTAAACTATAACGCCCGATTACTTGATATTATAGTCTGTTTTCAGTATCCATCGAGCCATCTTGGCAAGTGAAGCACCAGAGAAATCCTTCTGAAGCTCCAGGAGTTTATGATAAATCGGGGTAACCTTCTCAATCTCGAGTTCGAGCTGTTTGCTCACTCTCTCGATATACTTTGGGTCTTTCTTGATGGTGGCACGAAGGAAAGTGAGGATACCACGGTACTCCTTCAGAACCTCGTCTGCAGCTTCCTTCTGCTTCCTCTGGTTCTCTCTGGTATGTACGAAGAACTCAAAGTGCGCCTTCTCTCCTCGACCATCTTGAACGTAATCAAACCAGAGGTCGCACTGATTCTCGTCATAGGCTGCCTTTAGCTCTTTCTGTGCAACGTTAATGACATACTGCTTAAACAAAGGGAGAAGTGGGTATTTGTCTTCGAGCATAAACATTGTTCGAAGTTGGTTTATTGTCTTGCCAAACTTACCCATGTTTCGATATTGGCAGCACAACTCATAGAAGCGTTGTGAGTAGATGCTTTTGAGGGATATTGCAACGAGAAGGGAATACTCTGTATAGTGTCGTGAAAGCTCTACTAGATATGGCATGAGGTCACGGCTGACTTCGACTTCATAAACCTTCTCCTTTGCAATATACTTAGCTTGATTGATGAAACCACAATACAGCCAGTTACCCTCTTCGTCCTCAAATTCTATAGTTTTGTTTCTGAGGTTTCTGAGAGCTTGTCTTGCTTCCTTCGTGTGCTTCTCGTCCCTTATGAGGGTTATATCCTTAGGGTAAATTTTTACCCTCATATTCTCGAACTCTGTGCGAGGTGGTTCTCTCTCGATGTAGTTCTTGCGAACGTTCTTAATTACAACCAGAAAAGCATTTTTTTCGGTCGGAGTAAACTTATACCTTGATTCCGTTAACGGGTTTCCCTGACGGAGAAGTATATCTTTCTTTTCTTCTGCCATAGCTTTACAAATTGAAGTTATTAATCTTGTTGAATATCTCTACTTCGCCGAGAGTTGTCTTTGAAAGATGCTCTCGCATGGCTGCACGAAGCTGAGAGAACTCCTCCCAGCTTAACACCACTTCGCTGTTTAATCTGTCTGATTTCATATCTTTGAACGTTTTATTGTTATTTTCGGGTGCAAAGATAATAAAATATAAGTAAAGAAGTGAAGCCTTATAGTTAAAAACTCATAAATCAGTAAAAAAAGTCCCCAAAAACTTATAATTTACCCCCCAAAAACTTATAGTTTATCCCCAAAAACTTATAGTTTGAAAAATCTTAACACAGATAAATGTTTGAAAATGAGGCGGTTGCGGGATTTTTTGAGAGAGGGGAAAAACTAGATAAAAAACTAGATAAAAAACTACCCGATAAAATGCCCTCGTTTTTTGTCTGGTTTTTGGGATTTTTAGGGGCGAGGGACAAGCCCTCGCGGCGCGAGCGGTTGCGTTTCTTGCTCCCGTTGCTTGAAAGGGTGGGTGGAATGTGGGTGTGGGAATGGTTGGACAGGTTGATAATTTTATAAACAGCTTTTTGTGCGTGTTAAAATTTGTGAAAAAGGTGTACCAAATTGGTTTCTTTATTATCTTTGCAGCAGAAATTCAAATACAAGAAACAATGGAAGTAGTAAGTACAAGAGAATTTAGAGCCAACCAAAAGAAGTATTTCGGCATGGCGAACAAAGGTGAGGACATCATCTTGAAGTCAAGAAATTGGGGAAGCTTTAGGCTCGTCCCAATCTCCCAGAACGACATCGTGACCAACAAGCCAGACCTCACAGAGCGTATTTGTCAAGCTATTCGTGAAGTGAAGCTGATGAGAGAAGGCAAGATTAAAGAACTTTCAATGGATGAACTGCTCGATGAACTTTAAAGTCATACCTACGCCAACATTTGCCAAGAGCCTTAAAGCATTGGCAAAACGACACAAGTCTATGAAAGCAGATATGGATGCTTTCAGGAAGTCCTTGGAGGAAGATCCGTTCCAGGGAACAGAGCTAACTCCTGGTGTGCGCAAAATACGAATGGCAATCACCTCAAAGGGTGGCGGAAAGTCTGGAGGAGCCAGAGTGATAACCTACAACGTGCTGACCACAGAGCAGGACGGAAAGGTGTATCTGATGGAAATCTATGACAAGTCAGATGCTCAAACAGTGAAGTTGAATGTCATCAAGGAGTGGATTAAAGAGCTTTAGACATGCTTTTTGAGCGTTTTGAAGCGATTTAGGGGCTTTGGTGGTGAAATTCCATACGAAAAACGAGAAAACGGCTTAGAGTGGCTAGAAAGTGGCTGTTTTGATGTTTTTCGCATCTATTGCGGCTTGTTGCCGGTGTTTTTCAAGGGTAGTTAGAGTTATACAGGTTAATTTTTCCGCTGTCGTTATGTGCTATTAAGTTAGTTTTTGTCTCATCATTGAGGCTGGACGTCTTCAGCGGATGCCCATTGTTGTTGTGTGCGATTAAGTTCGTGTTTGTCTCTTCACTGAGGCTGGACGTGACAGATGGGCATGAGCCGAGGAGGAGAGAA
>NZ_VZCB01000111.1 GCF_009494395.1 Segatella copri
TGTCCTCCACTACTGCTACGATAGCCATCACGTCCTCCGGCTTGTAGTAGGTCTTGTGGCTGATTTGCGTATAAGCCAAAGTTCCGTTGTCCCGAAGCGTCTGCACTGTCCGTGGGCAGATGTTGAGCGTCTGACACACGTCCTGCGTGTCGAGCCACTTGTTCATGGTCTTGTCCTCACTGCGCTCACGGATTCTGTCCATGCGCTTCACGAAGTTCTCCAACTGGGCATCAAGATAGTTGAATGCCTCTTCCTCGAATACGATGAATCCCATACTTTTCTTTTTTCTAAGTTAATACTATGTTATATGTCGCAAAGCTCCACGCATATGCTGTGCTCCACGTTTGTGAGTGCAAAGATAAGGCACGGCAATCTAAAAACAAGCGTTTTCAATTTCTGTGGCAGTATGTTGCCGGGGTTTGCCGACTTCAACGCCAAAAACAACAAGAAAAACTTGCACGACTGCAACGAATACATGAACAATGATGAGTTGAGAAATACGTTGAAGTTCTCACAACTATCTCGGTATGCAAATAAGCAAGCCACAACTAAATTGCCACGTTACACCCAATCAGTTGCATGGCTGCACTCAGTACACTTACTTTGCACCCGACAATCGGTCAATGGTGCAAACCGTGACCACTATACTAACAAATAAAACAGCATAAGCTATGGCAAGAACAAAAGATGCAGTCTTGGCTCCTGAGCAAAAGGAGCTGATGGAAAAAGAGTATTTGGATTTTGTTAAACCATCTACGTATGGCAACAAAGCCAATCCAAGTAGTTGTAATTCTCTCTATGATGATGTAGAGAACCCAGAGTTGAGAGCAATTGTAGAGAAAGTTGCTGCAACAACTCCCTATAGAGAGGAAACATCAACGAACGAGGCTCAATCGCCACCGAATCCGCAGAAGCGCATCAGTGGCAAGCAGCGCAAGGCGACATTGGAGGAGTATCAGCAGACCTTCCTCCAAGTTCCAAGGATTGACGACCGCAAGCCAGTCTTCGTCAGTTCCGATGTACGAGACCGTCTTGATCGTGTCGTCCGCATCCTCGGAGGGAGACGCATGAGCGTATCGGGCATCATCGAGAACATCGTGCGCCACCACCTAAGCCTTTATGAAGAGGACTTCGAGGCTTGGCGCAAATTGTGAGAATTAAGGTCTGCGACCTTGGACATGGATAGCTGAAAGGCTGTAGTTCCAACTAACGTGTTCTGAGAGGGAGCGAGGTTATGTTTTGGGAACCCCAAAACGCCTCGCTCCACCATGAGGGTGGAGGAATTTTGCTCCCGACGGTCGCAGAAAATAAGTGTACCAACTGTAAACAGTATATCGAATGACAAGCATACATGAACAGGACAAGAAAAAGGGCGGAAGACCGCCCACAGGCAGGGTTCGCAAGCTGTCGAAGTCTGTCACGGTGAAGTTCTCGAAGCCAAGCTACGAGGCATTGAGACTGAGGGCGAGAAAAGCCAATCGCAAGTTGGCGGAGTACATCCGTGAGTCAGCCTTGAATGGTGAGGTGGTGAGCGGACACAACACAGAGACGGTTGCCATCGCCAAGAATCTCATTGGTATGGCGAACAACCTCAACCAACTTACCAAGCTGTCGCATCAGAGAGGCTTCCACGAAACCCATGTGTATGTAATGGACTTGTTGAGGAGATTGAAAACCGTCCTTGTCGAGTATCGGCAAGGAAATTCCAAACCTAATCCAAGCGGAATGAACAGAAGGAAGGATACAACGACATGATAGGCAAGCTAAAGAAAGGGTGCTCATTTGGCGGTTGCATCCGCTATGTTACAGGCAAGGACGAGGCGAAAATCATCGCCTCGGATGGTGTGTTACTCGGTACAAATACTGAGATGGCGCAAAGTTTTGAGCTACAAAGGCAACTAAATCCAAGGATTAAGAAGCCTGTGGGACACATCGCCTTGAGCTTCAAGCCCGAGGACAAGCCTCGTTTGACGGATGAACTCATGGCTAAGATAGCCCTTGAATACATGCAGATGATGGGCATCACTGATACCCAATTCATCATCGTAAGGCATCACAACACGGACAATCCACATTGCCATATTGTGTACAACCGCATCAATAACGAGGGCAAGCTCATATCAGACAGGAATGATTACAGGCGTAATGAGCAGGTGACCAAGGCTCTAAAATCCAAGTATGGACTGACCTACGGAACGGACAAGAGCAATACTAATACTCGCAAGTTACGCAATGCTGAGCGTGCCAAATACGAGATTCACAATGCCGTCAAGGATGCCTTGAAAGGCGCTGATAGTTGGCAGAAGTTCAAGAATGAACTTGCAAAGCGAGGTGTTCTCTTGGAGTTAGTCTATAAGGACAAGGAGCGAACCAAGGTGCAAGGCATCCGATTCAGCAAGGACGGATATAGCTTCAAGGGTACGCAGATTAGCCGAGACTATAGCTTTGGCAAACTGAATGCGAGATTAGAGGGAACGGAGAACCTTTTATCAGCAAGAGCCAAATCTGCTCAGCAATATGAGCAAGGTTATCACAAGAACAACCAGGAGCCATCCATATCGGAGAGCAGTCAAGACCCTTGGGACGGTATTTCTTCCATTGGACTTTTTGCTCCAGCCAATGCTCAGACCTTTGAGCCATTCCCAGAGGATGAATCATCCAAGAAGAAAAAGAAGAAACGCAGAAGAGGCTTTAGCCTTTGATGCAAGTTACAAACCATTCAAACAACATAAGAAAGATGAAAGAAGAAATGTTAGAAGCCATCTACGGCACAGTTGAGAGATTGGAGCAAAAAGTCGATGAACTTTCTGCCTCACCAAAGAATACAGAGGCGGAAAGCACTCCGGCCTCTGTAAGTGTTGATACTAGCAAACTTGAAAAAGCTATTCTTGCTATGGCTGTAAAAGAAGGGGAAGCTATTG
>NZ_VZCB01000044.1 GCF_009494395.1 Segatella copri
GTAAGCGGCTCCGCGTTTATACCTTGCATAATTCAAAAAAAGCAGTAACAGCTGATTAAACAAATGCTGCTACTGCTTTTTCCATCGGTCAGGAAGTAAGTCTCTATATTTTTCCAATGGGGTATTTGGTTGCCATTCTGCAGTCTTTTCTATTACGTCGCATATGTATTCAAACAGATTAATGCCATTCAGCCTGCATGAGATGGCGATGGAATATAGGATAGCCGCCCGGCTTGCTCCTTCGTGCGAGCCAAAGAACATTGAGTTTCTTCTTGATAGTGATATGTACCTCTGGATTCTCTCAATGTAGTTGTTATCGAGAGCCGTATCACCTCTTTTAAAGATGTCACAAATGGCATTATATTCATTAAGGGCATAACCAACCGCCTGCGCCAAGGTAGACTTGGGCAGCAAATCCTTCCTGGAAGATATTTCCTCCAGTTTCTCCAATAAATCCTGTAAAATGTCCGGTGCGTATGACTGCCGATAGGCTAGATGGTCTTCAACGGTCCATCCATTTACCCCAACCTTATGTTTTTTGTCTTCTCGATAAAATCTGTTGAGGATATCTACGACTTCCTGAGCATCCTTGTCTTCCTTGCCGCAGTCGACGAAGTCTCTCTTGACATGCTGTAGGCAGGCGATTCTCATGATGTCCGGATAAGCATCCGACTCCAGTTTCCGGTAAGGAGCATATGCATCACTCTGTATGGTACCTTTATAATCTGAGAATACGTTAAGTATGACCTGCTCAGAGCGTGAACCATCCTCATATACGAAGAAGACAAGTCCCAGTTCAGGCGCACTTACAGCCCAGAGGTAGCCTTTCTTCGACCCCTTGTCTGTAGGCTTTGTCTTGGCTAGCAGCACTTTATGGTATGTCTCGTCTGCCGAGACATAATCCTGCTGCAACACTACTTGGCAGATAGCCTTATAGAAGTTTTCCAGTACATCAGCACTTCTGGCAATCAGCTTGTTTGCCGTAGCTTTCCTTAACGTAAACCCATTGTCGGCAAAGTATTTGGTGATTCGCTCTACCGGCATGGAATAGATGTATCGCATCTGCAGGAGTCCTGCTGCAAAGGAAGGTGAATAGGAAGAATTCAACAACAGAGCCGGCGGAGTCTTCCCCGGATACATGATACTTCCATCCGTATAAGTGTTGATGTGATACACGGTCTTGATGAACTTGATGGGTTCCATGCTGTAACGTATACAGGTACGAGTCCCGAAGAGACGCAACGTCTTCAAAAGCTCTGCATCCATGACTGGATCTATCGTAACATGCACCTCTTTCATCTCGTAATGCATGTCACGCTTGGCACCGTTGTTTTTGCGGGCCTTTCTTTTTTCGGCCTGCTCTGTTTTCTTCTTGTCAAATTCCTCCTGGGTCATCGAGGCTTGTGGATTCTTTTCCTGACGTTCGGACTTCTTGCCTGAAACGAGCTTGCCGAGTGCCTTGTTCTGACGATTCGCTTTGTCAATGGCGATTCCTTTCTGGACGAGTAATTCTTCTAATGACTTTATACGTTCAATGAGTTCGTTGACCTGTGTAGTCAACGAACTCACTGTAGTATTGGCTTGCTGAAGTTGTTCGTTGGCAAGCTGAAGTTGTTCCTTCAAAAGTACTATAATTTCGTCCTTTGTCATAGTGCAAAGGTACGAAAAAATATCGAGATATGCAAGTATCTTCAGATATTTATTCTTATTATCTTACTGATATACAACATGTTAAATACAGCATAGCAAAGCTATAAGTTAAGCCTCTTTCTATATTTCATGCTTTTTAGGCAAATTCCGCTCATGATGGCCGATAGTGTCCTGTACGGCATTTTGCATTGTTTGTTCTTGGGGTCAAAGAATGGCAATTCAAAGGTTCCTCGCTCCAGTCGCTTCTGGTACAGCAAGAAACCATCGCCATCCCATTTGAGCAATTTTACCTGCTGGCGGTTCTTGGAGAAGAAGATGAATACCGCACCACCAAGTGGCGGAAGTTCCATCTCGGTTCTCACTATCTGATACAAGCCATTTATGCCCATGTTCATTCGGACATATCTCTGGCAGACATAGAATTGGGTACTCTCATTCAATCCAAACATACAGCATCCTCCTTCTCATAAAGTTTCATTAACGCCATAACAGACTTGGCACATCCTTTTTTAACGGAAACTACAGTTCCATTTGGAAAGGTTATGTTTATGCCATAAAGGAGGTCTTCCATAGGAAGGTCTATAGTAGGAGGTTCCATAGGCACGAACATCATGCCTGTACTTGATGTAGATGCTTCTGCTTTTTCGCTGCGGGCTGCCTCCTGGGCTTGGCGGATTTCATGCTTGGCATGTAAAACTGAATATCCTTTTTCGCACATCCAGTTCATCATGGTGCGATGATTTATATGTCTTTCCTTCAAGAAAGGAGTAAGTTGAGCCTTGGGGTTTCGATTCAGATATACTAAGAAGGAACCCCAAGCCTTCTCAAAACGTTCGTTTGCTGTCATAATTCATGTGATTTTAAAATTATGGTGCAAAGGTACGAACAAAAGAGAAGACTACAATGGTATAAACGCGGAGCCGCTTAC
>NZ_VZCB01000023.1 GCF_009494395.1 Segatella copri
CCGACAATCGGTCAATGGTGCAAACCGTGACCACTATACTAACAAATAAAACAGCATAAGCTATGGCAAGAACAAAAGATGTAGTCTTGGCTCCTGAGCAAAAGGAGCTGATGGAAAAAGAGTATTTGGATTTTGTTAAACCATCTACGTATGGCAACAAAGCCAATCCAAGTAGTTGTAATTCTCTCTATGATGATGTAGAGAACCCAGAGTTGAGAGCAATTGTAGAGAAAGTTGCTGCAACAACTCCCTATAGAGAGGAAACATCAACGAACGAGGCTCAATCGCCACCGAATCCGCAGAAGCGCATCAGTGGCAAGCAGCGCAAGGCGACATTAGAGGAGTATCAGCAGACCTTCCTCCAAGTTCCAAGGATTGACGACCGCAAGCCAGTCTTCGTCAGTTCCGATGTACGAGACCGTCTTGATCGTGTCGTCCGCATCCTCGGAGGGAGACGCATGAGCGTATCGGGCATCATCGAGAACATCGTGCGCCACCACCTAAGCCTTTATGAAGAGGACTTCGAGGCTTGGCGCAAATTGTGAGAATTAAGGTCTGCGACCTTGGACGTGGATAGCTGAAAGGCTGTAGTTCCAACTAACGTGTTCTGAGAGGGAGCGAGGTTATGTTTTGGGAACCCCAAAACGCCTCGCTCCACCATGAGGGCGGAGGAATTTTGCTCCCAACGGTCGCAGAAAGTGAGTGTACCAACTGTAAACAGTGTATCGAATGACAAGCATACATGAACAGAACAAGAAAAAGGGCGGAAGACCGCCCACAGGCAGGGTTCGCAAGCTGTCGAAGTCTGTTACGGTGAAGTTCTCGAAGCCAAGCTACGAGGCATTGAAACTGAGGGCAAGAAAAGCCAATCGCAAGTTGGCGGAGTATATCCGTGAGTCAGCCTTGAATGGCGAGGTGGTCAGCGGACACAATGCAGAGACGGTAGCCATCGCCAAGAACCTCATCGGTATGGCTAACAATCTCAACCAACTTACCAAGCTGTCGCATCAGAGAGGTTTACATGAAACCCAAGTATATGTGGTGGACTTGTTGAGAAGATTGAAAGAAATCCTTGGCGAGTATCGCCAAGCAAGTTATAAACCGAAGCCAAGCAGTATGGGCAGAAAGGAGGATACCACATGATAGGCAAGCTAAAGAAGGGCTGCTCATTTGGTGGTTGCGTCCGCTACGTGACAGGCAAGGACGAGGCGAAAATCATCGCCTCAGATGGCGTGTTGCTCGGTACGAATGCCGAGATGACGCAAAGTTTCGAGCTACAGAGGCAACTAAATCCAAGGATTAAGAAGCCTGTAGGGCACATAGCTTTGAGCTTCAAGCCCGAGGACAAGCCACGTTTGACGGATGAGTTCATGGCTAAGATAGCCCTTGAATACATGCAAATGATGGGTATCAACGATACCCAATTCATCATCGTGAGGCATCACAATACAGACAATCCACATTGTCATATCGTATATAACCGCATCAATAACGAGGGCAAGCTCATATCAGACAGGAATGATTACAGGCGTAATGAGCAAGTGACCAAGGCTCTAAAATCCAAGTATGGACTGACCTACGGAACGGATAAGAGCAAGACTAATACTCGTAAATTGCGCAATGCTGAGCGTGCCAAATACGAGATTCACAATGCTGTCAAAGATGCCTTGAAAGTCGCTGATAATTGGCAAAAGTTCAAGAATGAACTTGCAAAGCGAGGTGTTCGCTTGGAACTTGTCTATAAGGACAAGGAGCAAACCAAGGTTCAAGGCATCCGTTTCTGCAAGGATGGATATAGCTTCAAGGGTACACAGATTAGCCGAGACTATAGCTTTGGCAAACTGAATGCGAGATTTGAGGGAACGGAGAACCTTTTATCAGCAAGAGCCAAATCTGCTCAGCAATATGAGCAGGGCTGTCACAAGAATGAGCAGATGCCATTCATGTCGGAGAGCAGTCAGGATCCTTGGGGCGGTATTTCTTCCATTGGACTTTTTGCTCCAGCCAATGCTCAGACCTTTGAGCAATTCCCAGAGGATGAATCATCCAAGAAGAAAAAGAAGAAACGCAGAAGAGGCTTTAGCCTTTGATGCAAGTTACAAACCATTCAAACAACAAAAGAAATATGAAAGAAGAACTATTGGAAGCCATCTACGGCACAGTTGAGAGATTGGAGCAGAAAGTCGATGAACTTTCTGTCTCCACAAAGAACGCAGGAGCGGAAACCGTTCCTGCAAGTAATGACATAACCAAGTTGGATAAGTCAATCAATGCGATGTTTATCAAAGAAGAGGAAGTCAGAGGTAAAATATCCAAATTAAGAGATGCCATTGTTGTTTTTGTTGACCTTATCAAGGCTGAACTCGGCAAAAATGAGCAGCGAAGCAAGCTCTTGGTTGATGCTGTCAAGCAGATGAGACAAGAGAATGATGTTTCCTTAAAAGCATTGCAAGATAAACTTGAAGTGATGAACAATTCACCTCAGAAGAAACTTGTCACCCATCGCTTCG
>NZ_VZCB01000106.1 GCF_009494395.1 Segatella copri
GATTAAAGATTTATCGGTGATGGATGGGGATGCGTCTGATTAGCTTGTTGGCGGGGTAACGGCCCACCAAGGCGACGATCAGTAGGGGTTCTGAGAGGAAGGTCCCCCACATTGGAACTGAGACACGGTCCAAACTCCTACGGGAGGCAGCAGTGAGGAATATTGGTCAATGGGCGAGAGCCTGAACCAGCCAAGTAGCGTGCAGGATGACGGCCCTATGGGTTGTAAACTGCTTTTATAAGGGAATAAAGTGAGTCTCGTGAGGCTTTTTGCATGTACCTTATGAATAAGGACCGGCTAATTCCGTGCCAGCAGCCGCGGTAATACGGAAGGTCCGGGCGTTATCCGGATTTATTGGGTTTAAAGGGAGCGTAGGCCGGAGATTAAGCGTGTTGTGAAATGTAGACGCTCAACGTCTGCACTGCAGCGCGAACTGGTTTCCTTGAGTACGCACAAAGTGGGCGGAATTCGTGGTGTAGCGGTGAAATGCTTAGATATCACGAAGAACTCCGATTGCGAAGGCAGCTCACTGGAGCGCAACTGACGCTGAAGCTCGAAAGTGCGGGTATCGAACAGGATTAGATACCCTGGTAGTCCGCACGGTAAACGATGGATGCCCGCTGTTGGTCTGAATAGGTCAGCGGCCAAGCGAAAGCATTAAGCATCCCACCTGGGGAGTACGCCGGCAACGGTGAAACTCAAAGGAATTGACGGGGGCCCGCACAAGCGGAGGAACATGTGGTTTAATTCGATGATACGCGAGGAACCTTACCCGGGCTTGAATTGCAGAGGAAGGATTTGGAGACAATGACGCCCTTCGGGGCCTCTGTGAAGGTGCTGCATGGTTGTCGTCAGCTCGTGCCGTGAGGTGTCGGCTTAAGTGCCATAACGAGCGCAACCCCTCTCCTTAGTTGCCATCAGGTCAAGCTGGGCACTCTGGGGACACTGCCACCGTAAGGTGTGAGGAAGGTGGGGATGACGTCAAATCAGCACGGCCCTTACGTCCGGGGCTACACACGTGTTACAATGGCAGGTACAGAGAGATGGTGTTCTGCAAAGCGCATCTAATCCTTAAAGCCTGTCTCAGTTCGGACTGGGGTCTGCAACCCGACCCCACGAAGCTGGATTCGCTAGTAATCGCGCATCAGCCATGGCGCGGTGAATACGTTCCCGGGCCTTGTACACACCGCCCGTCAAGCCATGAAAGCCGGGGGCGCCTAAAGTCCGTGACCGTAAGGAGCGGCCTAGGGCGAAACTGGTAATTGGGGCTAAGTCGTAACAAGGTAGCCGTACCGGAAGGTGCGGCTGGAACACCTCCTTTCTGGAGAGACGAATATATTTAGTGATTAGTGATTAATTATTATTGATTATCTCTTCACTTATATTTATTGAGATAGTGACTGATTAAAGTTCGCTTCTCTTCTTGTACGCACCATCTGTTTAATCAAATACAGGAGACTGAGAGAATTAATAATTAATAATGTATAATTAATAGTTTGGCTCAAGTAAAATGGTTCAACTCCACAATCTCCACTATGCCTTTTAAGGCAAGAAGATCTTTGACATATTGACACAAGCAAAACTGTAAGTAATGAACTTTAGTTCAGACTAAAGTGAATCAAATCGCAAGATGAGATTTCACAAGTTAGAATACAGCTGAAAGTATGAGCTACTTATTCGTTATTCGGAAACGAGTAACAAGAATACAGTCGTAAAGAAAGTAAGAAAGGGCGTATGGCGGATGCCTAGGCTCACGGAGGCGATGAAGGACGTGATAAGCTGCGATAAGCTTCGGGTAGGTGCAAATAACCCTTGATCCGAAGATTTCCGAATGGGACAACCTAGCCGTCTGAAGGACGGTTACTAGCACTTAAGTGTTAGAGCTAACGCAGGGAACTGAAACATCTTAGTACCTGCAGGAAGAGAAAATAAATGAATGATTCCCCCAGTAGTGGCGAGCGAACGGGGAACAGCCCAAACCAGTGGCGTCGCAAGGCGTGGCTGGGGTTGTAGGACCGCGACATTGTATGCAAATCGTGAACAGAACACTTTGGAAAATGTGACCATAGACGGTGATAGTCCAGTATGTGAAGCGAAATGCGGCATAGCGGTATCCTGAGTAACGCGGGACACGAGGAATCCTGCGCGAATCTGCCG
>NZ_VZCB01000096.1 GCF_009494395.1 Segatella copri
ATTTGCAACGAAGCGGACAACCGTGGAATGCCACAAGCGTGGTGACGCCCTCGCCATCTATCGTGAGGCGGTGGCGGTCGATGCAAATGAGTGGGGCGGTCTTCATATTATTCTACTTTAAATGTGAAAGGAACGGTGGCATGTGATTTCACCACCTTGCCGTTTTTCTTGGCAGGAGTCCATTTCGGCATGCTTTTCAGTACTCGGATGGCTTCCTCGTCGAGGATAGGGACAAGACTTTTCTCCACCTTGATGTTGCTCAAACTTCCGTCCTTGTTGACGGTGAAACCAAGGATGACTCTGCCTATTGGCGCGCCTTCCCGACATTCTTTTGGATATTGAAGGTTAGTCTTGATGTATTGCGTCAATGCAGTCGAACCGCCTGGGAATGAAGCCTCTTCGAAAGTATCTTCTCTTTTGATGACGGGAGCTGTTCCTCTAACTCTGACTTCGGGAACGATTCCTGCCACGACTTCCCCTAAGGCACTTTCGTTGAATATTAGAGTGATGACATTGAGCTTGTCTCGGCTCATTTCTGATAGTTTGATGCTTCGGTCTATGAAGCCGATGTATTGCACGGTTATCGTGTCGCCTTGCTCCACTTCGAGAGTGAAGTTTCCATTGACATCAGTTATTGCATACTTTCCCGAATGTTTAGCGATGACGGAGGCTCCAATAAGCGGCTCATTGTCCTCGTCGCTAATGAGATGCCCTTGGACGAAGAGCACTCCTTTCTTGCTGAGAGAATCTTTCGCTTGGAGTAGGGCGGTATCGTTGGTGGTGTATTCTTGGAACAGGATAGGGATAACCTTTTCAGACTTAGGCGGTGTCAATTTGTAATATCCCTTCTGCGTGGCGCACGATGTGGCGGATGCGGTGAGGGCGGTGATGCCCAAAGCCACTCCTGCGACCTTGATGGCTTTCCCTGCCATCTGTCGGAGGTGCAATTCGTGTTCTAAGTCCCTCACGTCTTGCTCGCATTTCGGGCAAGTGCCCTTGCATTCACCCTCGAAGTGACATTCGTCGGGTGAATAACTGATTCCATTGGCATCCGCTATTTGCTTGCGGATGGCCTTGAGCGTGTTGCAAATGTTGCGTCCTCTTGTTGCCATGATTATTCCTTTTTTATAGTTACTGCACGTGGATGTAGACAGGAAGCGTGTATCTTGATTTCACAGCCTTGCCGTTTTGCTTGGCAGGAATCCAACTCGGCATACTTTTCACCACCCGGACTGCTTCTTTGTCAAGGTCAGAATAGACGCTTTTCTTCACTTTGATGTCACTTAGATTTCCATCCTCATTGACCGTGAAAGTAACGACAATTTTTCCTTGTATGCTGCAATCGCCCTGTATGTTTGGATAGCGAAAATTGTCTGCAATATATTTCATACACGCCGCTATGCCACCAGGGAATGACGCTTCCTCATCAGCATTATCAAATATTTTGCTGCTTTCAATAGAATCTATACCAATGGCAGACCTGGTGACAGCATTCCTGCCTTGATTTTTTGAGGAATTGCCTTTGATATTCTTTTTTATCTCTTTTGTTTCTAAGGATGGATTGTATGAAGCCTCCCCGTCCTTTCTGTTTTCTTCTTCCAGAAGTTTCTCCTTGTTGCCAAGAGAAATGGCTCCTTCTAATTGTCTGTTTCTTGGGTTCGGTTCTTCTTTTTTAACAATGATTGTATCACCTGTAACCATGTCTGAAGCATTTCGCTGTGGTTTTCCATCAGAACAAGCCGTTAAAGCAACAAGTCCTACTGCAATGCCAACGACCTTGATGGCCTTTCCTGCAATCTGCCTACGTCGCAATTCATACTCCAAATCTCTCACATCTTGCTCGCATTTGGGGCAAGTTCCCTTGCACTCACCAGTGAAGTGACATTCTTCTGGTGAATAGGCAATCCCATTAGCATCTGCTATTTGTTTGCGAATGGCTTTGAGAGTGTTGCAAATGTCTCTTCCTCTTGCCATAGTTTATTTTCTTTTATGATTATGTCTCTTTTTGATAACAACAATTTCCCCTGTGAGTCCTCCACTTTCTGTCAAAGTAATGACATTGAGTTTTTCGAAATTCATTTCAGAGAGTTTGATGATTCTGTCTTGCA
>NZ_VZCB01000036.1 GCF_009494395.1 Segatella copri
ATGCTTTACAAGACAATAGATGTTCCTCTTGTCCATCTTTACTGTTGTGATGCACTTTGTGAAGTAAGAACTATACAGATTTCCATATTCATGCGTATAAAATTTTGTGGAGTCTGGTGCAATCATAGGAACTGTATCTGTGTCAAACACCATGTAAACCTTATATTTGTCAAGATGAAGGCTATCTGTCACATACAGTTTTCCTGTGTAACCATTTCCATACAAGAAAGTTTTTCCTTCATGTGCGAATACATTATTAAGATAATAATAGCCTGTTCTGCTATTTTCTTGAATACGCTCTAATTTGCCGTAATGTCCATCACACTTTCCGTCATTGATACGAAAAGAAGCTATTATTGGATTGAAGGTCTTATAAAAGCTGCCATTAAAAGGGTCTAAATCTTTCTGTCCTACAATATCCTCTTTCTCAAATCCATCCATAGGCCATGTCAACTTTTCGCTTCCTGTCCATAATTTGTTATTGAACAAGTCGAACACAAAGTGAAGATAGAAATACTTGGAATGTTCCAAATCGAAATCTGGTGAAATCATCTTGCCTGACGTATAATTGTTGATGTCTCGTATCAAGACAGCAGGGGCATTGTAAAAGCTAAAGTTCCATTCGTTGCCTACTTTTTCTCGAAGAATCTTTGGCAGGGAATAGGAAATTCCGATATGAGAAGAGTCCAACATATTTGCAGACAATGCTATGTAAAAGACTTGTCCTTGTTTTACTAAGTTTCTGAAATCCTTATCTGGCACGGAAACAAATTTCTTTTTCTCCGCTTCGTCTGCTTGGAAGAGTCGCTTGAATTTAAACAAACCATTTTCTTTATTAAACAGCATTATACCATTGTTCAGCATGTCGTTAAAAAAAAGGTGTCCATTCTCTATTTTGGGAATATCATATATTGATGATATTTCTACTCCATCTTTCGTGTTGACCTCGATGTCCGTTTGTTTCCATTTTGGCATAGGAACATTTATCATCGCAATCTGGTCTGCCACCTCTTTATATGAGTCTTTCTTATCCAATTCATACATGTGAGGAGCAATTCTCTTTTTACAAAGTACCAACTGCTTCACAAACTCTGCCCCTAAGACCGTATATTGTCCACCTGTGACGAACACGCCTTCTTTTGGAACTAATTTGAGTATATACAATCCGTACATTCCTTCAGAGTTGAAACTGAAGATGTTGCTATAAACTGATTTCGTATCATAAATGTAATAATCAGCCTTATAGTTGTTTTTAGAATTATACCAACTTGCTGTTTTAGAATCCCCATATGCAGTTATTAGTAATAACTTGTTGTTCGGATTATTGCGTTTCAGTTTATCATAAAATGCAGGAATTGCAGCTTCACATCTAAAACATTCAGCAGGACTATAAAGAATTGCAAAAATTGTATCTTCCTTAATGTTTGCTGAATGCAAATAATCAGACAGAAGCCCTTCAGTGTTAGGCTTCTGTCTGATTTGCAAGTCGTTCTGCTCCATTTCATTTATATAATCACGCCCCTGTGCAAATATGGTCGTGCAAAACATTAAGAAAAGGAGTGCTAAAATATGCCTTATTTTCATTCTGCCACATTTGCCTTGAACGTTCCACCCAATTTCATTGTTTCAAGCTTAATATTTGCCTTTGTTTCTGACACGGAAGATGGAGCAAAGAAATTGTTTGTAAATAATGTGTTACCATCAGCATCCTTTACCTGCTGCATCACCAAAGTTTGGTCTTCAAATGACACCAAACTTGACTCTATGGTTCCGCACTTTCTGATAGTTGCTCCCTTGCAAGGATTGTTTGCGTTAGTTGAAGCCTTTGAACCATAGAAAGTAGATACAATCTTGTCTGGTGTAGATGAGCTAAGATCATCATCTGATACTGCTGAAGCCTTAATCTCATTTAAGTTTCCTGCAAATGCAGTACCACACACAATAACGGCAATCATGCCCATGAAAAACTTCTTCATTTTTTTACTCCTTATGCAACCTCTACAATAATAGCACAGCTTGGTCGGGGTCTATTAAAGCCA
>NZ_VZCB01000057.1 GCF_009494395.1 Segatella copri
TTTTGGACAAGATGGAGAAGCAAACTCCCCATGTTCGTCCGACCGACTTTTCTTTTACTCAGCAAGCTACCGAGCCGAGTTTTGAGCGATTGGAAGTGAGGGAACTTAACCATCCTGCACTCCTGCGCTATCTGAGCGAGCGAAAGATTAATCTGCACATTGCCCAAAAGGAATGTGCGGAACTCCACTTCTCGCATAACTATAAAAAATACTTTGCCATCGGCTTCAAGAACAAGTCGGGTGGCTATGAGGTGCGTAACCGATTCTTCAAGGGGTGCATGTCACCCAAGGATATCACCCATATCCGACATCAAGGCGAGCCAAGATACGCTTGCTATGTTTTCGAGGGCATGATGGATTATCTTTCTTTTCTCTCGTTACGCTTGGAGAAGTTTCCTGCTTGTCCGTCATTGGACGCACAGGACTATGTGATACTCAACTCCACAAGCAACGTGGACAAGGCTATTGATGCACTCCATGGCTACGAGCGCATCAGTTGTCTGCTCGACAACGATGACGCAGGGCGTAAGGCTACACTTGCCATCGAGACTGCTCTCGGCTACCGTGTGAGGGACGCATCCCACTTGTACAGTGAATACAACGACTTGAACGACTATCTGTGCGGAGTGAAATCCAAACAGTCAGTACACCAAGTACAGCCTGTTAAGCAGACTGTTCCACCTCGCAGGAAAGGCGCAGCCTTGGGCATGTAGGCGGTTCCTGCTCCAATGGCTATTCTGAACGGAAAAGCCATAGCTCAATAGGGCGTTTTCTTGACGCAGTGGCACGCCACCGCTAAAAACGCCCATTGAGCAAAGGGGTATCCCCTTTTGAAACCCCGTGAGCCATGCGCAGGGCGCAATGCGGCAAGCGGATTTGTACAACTCAAAAACAAGTTTATTATGGGACATTTCAGTTTGGATTTCAAGAAGGCAAAGGGCAGCTCTGACGCAAGGGAGTCAGACCACATAGAGCGCAAGGTGATACCAGACAATGCCGACCCAACAAGGACTCACCTCAACCGTGAGCTTGTCAAGATGCCGAGCGGTGTGTATGGTCGTGACGAAGCCATCGCCCACCGCATCAAGACGGCAGGCATCAAGCGCAAGATAACCAACGACCAGGTGAGGGTGATTAGAACCGTGCTGTCTGGAACGCACGAGGACATGATGAACATCGCAGCCAATGGTCAGCTTGACGATTGGTGCAACGACAGCTTGAAGTGGTTGCAGGACACATTCGGCAAGGAGAATGTCGTTTCGGTGGTTCTCCACATGGACGAGCACACGCCGCACCTCCACGCCTCCATCGTTCCGATAGTGACAGGCGAGCGGAGAAAGGCGAAGAACAAGACAGCGGAAGAAGGCAAGCGGACATACCGCAAGAAAGCCAATGCCGTGAGGTTGTGTGCCGATGATGTGCTCAACCGTGACAAAATGGTTGGCTATCACGACAGCTATGCGGAAGCCATGGGCAAGTATGGCTTGAAGCGAGGTGTCCGTGGATCGGATGCGAGGCATACCACCACGGCACAGTATTATCGTAACATCAAGCGAGAGACGGAGAGACTTCAAAACTGCATGAAACTGTTGCAATCCGATGTGGAGGAAGCGGAGCGACTGCTCAAACAGACCAAGAGTGAAATCAACACGGAGAAGCTACAGGCTGCCAAGACGGAAGCAAAGGCTGCCTTTGTGTCGAAGATTGGTTCTCTTTTGGGCAGTGGAAAATTGAAGGAGGTGGAGCAACACAACCGAAAGTTGTGCGAGCTTGTGACTGACCGAGAGCAATACATTGACGAACTCCATGAGAAGGTGCAGCAAATGGAGGACAGTCACAGCAAACAGCTTGACGAGATGCAACAGATACACCAAGCAGAGGTCGTAGATTTGAAGAGCAAGCACGCAACAGAAGTTTCTTTGCTCAATGACATCGTCCGCAAAGCCAAGCATTGGTTCCCGATGTTGGAGGCACGCTTGCAAATGGAAGACCTGTGCAGGAGTGTTGGCTTTACCGTTGAACAAATTGGGGCGCTTCTTACAGGAAAGGCACTCAACTTTAGCGGTTCACTCTATTCCGAGGAGCACAGAAGAAAGTTCAATGTAGTGAATGCAGAAATTAAGGTATTCTCTGATTCTACCAAGCCGAACCAACTATTTTTGTATATAAATAGACAAACTATGGTTGAATGGTTTAAGGAACAGTGGAATAATATAAGGTTAAAAACACAGCGTCGTTTCAAACTTTAATATACTTTTTGCAAGAACAAAGAAGGCAGCTTACTTTTTTGGGTAAACCGCCTCTTTGTTGTTGCTTTTACAATTGATATGTTAGAGATAGCATAACATTTCCAGAATGTTGTTTGTATCTAACATAGGATGTGTAAGTTGGTGTAACATTTTGTTTTAACCAATTGATTCCGTTAAGGTGAAAGATATTCGTGCCAGAAAGTTTGCATGTGAATTTCTTGATTTTATAGGAAATGGAAAAATCAATATCTCGCAATATCTTACTTCCGCTTGTATTCTCTATCTTGTTCCACTTGCCGGTAACAAAACTGGCGAACTTGTTCTTCGCAAATATGAGCTTTGCAGTTCCACCAAATTCCTTGTCACTAGAATCAATGTTTAAGTCGGTGACTTTGTTTGTCAACTTGTTGTACAAGCCATCAACCTCAACATTGAAAGGAATCTTAAAGCGTGAGACGAAACCTAAGTCTGTCTTTAAGTTCCCTATCAACATTTTACACGGAATGAAATTGTATGCAATTTCGTTTCGATTCCATAAAAATGTTGTGGTCAGTTTGGCATCAATAGGCAAGTTGCCCAATCCTTTGTTGGCATATAAAGTTGCATTTACGGTTTCCTTTTTTCCTCCATCCATATAATTTTGGCTGTGTAATAAACCGTCATTCTGATAGTTCAGCATTTCGGTGTTATCAGCCTTCTCATAAGTCAAATACATAAATATAATTGTTCTGCTATACAAACTATACAACTTATAAGCAATATTCATGTTCAGGGCGTTGTTGCCCAACCTTGAATATGAGGAAGCATCTGTGACCTCATCGTAGCTATTGATGACAGAAAGTCTCGAAAGTGCTTCAATATCGGTTGGCACATATTTGTAACTCAGTCCAAATGCAACTGAGTGTTGCTGACTGAAACGTAATTCTGTTGCAAAGGATGGCTCCCACTTGATTACAGACTTTGTCGCTAGTCCATTAATGTTTGTATTATTCCCATAATCAGAAAATCTAACGCCTGCATCAAACCTAAAGAGACCTTTGTTCTTCATGAGCCCCCCATAAATCCCGAAATTGTGACTGTTCAAATGTTCGCTATCTACATTTTGGTCTATCCATGAATCGTAGTTCTGAGTGGACAACTCCCATTTCAAGTTGATTTTATGGGAAATAGGAAATACATATCCTACAGCACCTGCCACATTCAGCTTCTTCAAACCTCTATCTATATAGTAAGAACCATCAGCCTGTGTATATTCGATAGGCAATTCGTAAGAGGAAAGAATGTCCAAGTTTCTGTCTGACTTAGAAAAAGCGAAATCTACACTTCCATAAAGCAAGCCTTTGCCTATCAACGAATTTAAGCTGACCTGCTGTAAAGCATTAAATCCTTTGTTTTTGTCATTGTCTGTATTTCTATCGGAATTATTGTTGTAATAATCCATGATAGACATACTGTTTCTCATATCGCTATATGCCAACTTCGTTTGGAAACGCAAGCTTGTGTATTGATTGACATCCCATTTTTGGCTGAGGTTAAATGAACTGAAGCTGCCTCTTTTCTTGCCATTCTCTTCTGTTGACTTACGTATGTTTTCCTGCGCCATCTTTATATGTTGTTCCGTTGACAATGCAGACTTTGCATCCATTTCATTGTGGATTACACCTATTGTGGCCTTGTAGTGTGAAGACGGTTTCAATGTTAAATTGACATTGCCAATACCTGAAGTCCTTTTGTATTCGTCATTACTTGGCATCAAGACATTTCTTTCTGCACTGGAAAGGCTCAATTGCGCAAATCCATTGGTTGTTTTGACTCCTGTAAGACCGCCATTGGCATTGAGATAGTCCATTATAGAGAATACAGCCTCATTGGTGTTGTTCGCATTTGCTATAATGGATGCAGATACTTTATTGCCCATCTTTAAAGCTGAGTTCTTGCTGTCAAACTTGTTCTTCATACCGCCTCCTTCTGTAAAGTTGCCTGCCCATTTGTTATGGAAGTCCTTATTTATAAGGTTTAATGCTGTCGTCTCTTTTGAATTAAAAGAGTTGCCGACATTTCCATCATTATAGTTACTAAGCAACTCCACACCAGAAGCAAAGTCGGCGGACAAAGTTTTTAGTGCATGTCCTCCTGTAGAAAGCACATCTTCGCCATTGACCAAGAACTTATCTATTTTTTTTCCTTGGTAGGAAACATTTCCCGATTCATCGACTGTCATTCCAGGCAACTTTTTAATGACATCGCTCATGTTCTGTTCACTTCCGTTTTTAAACACATCTGGACTAAATTCAATTGTGTCATTCTTTATTTTCGCCCCTAAGTTTCTACCTTTTATTGTTACCTCAGACAATGTGTAGCTGTCGTCTTTCATCATTAAGTGTAATGGGGTTGCCGGCACTTCTTTATAATGTACTCTCAGTGTAGTATATCCGACACATCTTGCTGTCAACCAAAATGAGGACAAAGCCTTGTTGGATTGGATAGTGAACGAACCATCGTCTTTTGATATTGCATACGAAACGATGGAATGTGCCGCACTATCTTGTGAACATGTAACAGTACAAAAGGGTATGGCTGTATTTTGTGCATCAACAACCATACCCGATATATTCTGTGCTATAGAAAATCTACATATGCAGATTAGCATACATAACAGTAAACTTCTTAAACGTCCCATACATCCTTATGTTTTATCCTATAAAACTATGACATTGTCATTGCCGCTTTCCTTCAACTCTTCAATCTTTTTCTTCTGTAACTTTTCAAAAGCAGGTTTTTGCATTATTTTTCCTCTTGGTAACTCTATCTTGACTTGCCCTTTTATAGGCAAAATACTTTCTGCCTCATAAATTTCGCTTGATGTCGTCAAGCGGAGTATTGCCCCTGGCAGCCCTATATATCCACAAGGTCCTACGGGGGATGGTATTTCTTGACAGAACCATGCTACTACAGAACGATTTTTCTTATATACGGCCTTTGTACATTTCTTTCCTAAAACTTCTATAGTCTCATCAAAATACAAATCCCATTCATTTTTTAATGAATCAGAAAAAACGACAAATGCCTTATCTACAATGCTTTTTATACTTATTTCCTTATTATCTGTTGTATTTGTATAGTATGAGCCACTTCCTTCAAGTTTGATAACATTGTTATCTATGCCTGTGGTTGAAAATGCACATTCGTTGCCATTAGTAAATAAAGTATAAGTTTTATGCTGATTGGACAATTGATTTATAATCATTTGTCTTTTACTTAAATCACTCATACTATAGACCTCCTTCGGAATTTGCATCACCATATTATAATGTATGGATAATCCTATCTTTTGTGCAGAGACTAATAGACAAGAGACTAAGCACGAAAGCGTGAATAATATAATCCTTTTCATATTTGTACAGAATAGAAAGAAAATATTAAAGAGTAGGCACTCCAATTAAAAAGAGTGCCTACTCATGTAATATGCAGTCGTTGTTGATTAGCAATAGACTACGACATTAGAGAACAATAATGACTGTTCCATCTTTGGTAATAATAACGACAGGACCATTTGATGGAGTTGCTTGGAACGTTGTTGTTGCCTTAATGTTGTTTACTACTGGTGAAGATACTTCAGCCGCACTTGCTTGACTTGGCATGCATATAGCACCTAATGCCAAAGCTATAGAAAACAAAAACTTTTTCATGTTTTCTCCTTTTTAAATGTTATACATGTTGCGGAGGTATAAACCTCTTTGTTTTCGATTGCAAAAGTACAAAAAAAAATGATTGATAGAACTTTTTGATGGTTATTTTTAAACAGAATTAAACTTATTGACGGTAAAATTAAATCTGATTAAACATTATGCTGCTATTTTGTAAGGAAACTGTACTTTTTGTAACATGTCTTTCGGTTTGATGTTTTTTTGGGAATTAAAGATCTTAGATTCATTATTTTTTTGTATTTTTGCAGCCGAAAAGAGTTGTTAGGCAGCAAACGTATGCAGATAGCAGAATTTAGGACTGTTGCCAAATCATTACCTCTATTGAGGTGAAAGACTCATAAATAGCTCATTTTAAGCTATTCGGCAGTTTTTAGCGTAATTTTTTCATAAAATACCTAATCTTTGGTATTTCTATATCGCATTTTTTTAGTACTTTTGCAGCCAAAATATAGCAAATACAAAATTAAAAGAGAGATTAATAGAAAATGAAGAAACAGACTCAGGCCATTCATGTGGCATACGAACGCAGAGACGCTTATGATTCGCTGAGCGTTCCGGTATATAATACGCTGGCTTACGAATTTGACAACGCAGCCATCATGTCGGATGCCTTTACTGACAAGATCAAGGCTCCGGACTATTCGCGTGTGGAGAATCCTACGGTTACCAACCTGGAACGCCGCATCGAGGCACTGACTGGGGCACAGCATGTTACAGCCTTCAATTCGGGTATGGCTGCTATCAGCAATACGCTGATGGCGCTTGCTGCACAGGGCAAGAACATCGTCAGCTCCAAGCATCTCTTCGGCAATACCTATGCATTGCTGGTTGCCACCTTGCGCCGTTTCGGAGTGAAGGTCCGATTGCGCGATTTGACTAATATAGAAGAGGTACGCGAGGCAATTGATGAGGATACCTGCTGCGTGTTTCTGGAAATCATTACCAATCCGCAGCTGGAGGTGGCCGACCTGAAGGCACTCTCTCAGGTGGCTCACGAGAAGAATGTGCCCCTGGTGGCTGATACTACCATCATTCCTTTCACCCAGTTCTCGGCTAAGGATCTGGGCGTGGATATCGAGGTGGTATCCAGTTCCAAGTATATCAGTGGCGGTGCCACATCGCTTGGCGGTGTGGTCATCGATTACGGTACACCATATCATGGCGATTTTGCCAAGCGTCTTTATGGTGAGATGCTTTTCAACTTTGGTGCCTACATGACTCCGCAGGTGGCTTATATGCAGACTATCGGACTGGAGACGCTCGATGCGCGTTATCGCGTGCAGAGCAGCAATGCGCTGGAGCTGGCAAGGAAGCTTCAGTCGCTCCCCCAGATCAAGCGCGTGAATTATGTGGGATTGGAGGATAATCCATTCCATGAGTTGGCAAAGAAGCAGTTTGGCAAGACTGCCGGAGCGATGATCTGCATCGATTTGGAGGACAAGGAGGCGTGTTTCAGTTTCCTGAACCATCTGAAGCTGATTCATCGTGCCACCAATCTCTTCGACAACCGTTCGCTTGCCATCCATCCTGCCAGCACCATCTTTGGCGGTTTCTCGGAGCGTATGCGTCAGAGCATGGATGTATTGGATACAACCGTAAGACTGAGCGTCGGCCTGGAGGATGTTGACGATCTGTTTGAGGATATCAAGCAGGCGTTGGGGTAAGTGAAAAGCAGAGAAAGTGAAGAGTGAAAAGTGAAGAACGAAGAATTCAATAGCTGATGCTAATCATAAAGTTCCAAGTTCAAAGCTCAAAGTTCAAAGTAAAAAGAGTTCAAAGTATGAAGTACGATTTTGATAAAATAATTGACCGTTCGGGTAGCGGCGACCTCAAGCACGAGGCGCTGCAGCCACGCTGGGGAAGAACCGATCTGCTGCCTCTCTGGGTAGCGGATATGGACTTCGAGACCCCTGATTTCATCACCGATGCCCTGAAGGCACGTCTGGAACATTCGCTCTTCGGATATACCGTAGAGCCGGAAGACTATCTGCCCAGCATCATCGATTGGGTGAAGGCTCATCATCAGTGGGATGTAAAGCGCGAGTGGATTCGCTTTATTCCAGGCATCGTGAAGGGAATAGGACTGGTGGTGAACGTCTTCACCAAGGAAGATGAGAAGGTCATCATCCAGCCACCCGTTTATCATCCTTTCCGGCTTACCCCGCAGGGAAACGGCCGCGAGGTGGTCTTCAATCCGTTGAAGATGCGTGAGGACGGATATTACGAGATGGATTTCGAAAATCTGGAAAAGGTATGTGACGAGAAGTGCAAGGTGCTGATTCTCTGCAATCCTCATAATCCGGGAGGTATTACCTGGAACAAGGAAACCCTGCAGCGACTGGCTGATTTCTGCTATGAGCATCATCTGCTGGTAATCAGCGACGAGATTCATGCAGACATGGCTCTCTTCGGACACAAGCATATTCCTTTTGCATCTGTCAGCGACCATGCGCGCGATATCAGCATCACCTTCCAGGCTCCTTCCAAGACCTTCAACATTGCGGGTATCGTGAGCAGTTATGCCATCATTCCTAGCGAGGAGATACGCAGCAAGTTCTATCCTTGGCTCTCTGCCAACGAACTGGATGAGCCTACGCTCTTTGCTCCTATTGCTACAGTTGCTGCCTTCCGGAAAGGGGAGGAGTGGCGCAGGCAGATGCTGGCGTATATCGAGGATAATATCCGCTTTGTAGAGGATTTCTGCAAGGAGCATATTCCGGCCATCCGTCCGCTCCGTCCGCAGGCTTCGTTCCTGGTATGGCTGAATTGCCGGGATTTGAATCTCTCTCATGACCAGCTTCTGGATCTGTTCGTCGACAAGGCTCATCTTGCCTTGAACGACGGTGAGATGTTTGGTCCCGGTGGCGAAGGCTTCATGCGACTGAATGTGGCAGAGCCTAGAAGCGTGCTGGAGCAGGCGCTTCTGCAGCTGGAAGAAGCTGTGAGGGGATTAGGTTAACTCTTTAAAGTTTAAGGATATATAAAATAATGAAGGGGTGTGTAGATTTGAATATCTGCACACCCCTTTATCGATTTTCTATAGTTTACTTATTAAATGCATAATAGAAGCCATCGTTCATTGCCATACGAACCTGGAAAAGGCCATTCTCGTCGGCTGGCACGTTCATCTTCTCGCCGTTTGGCAGACAAGCCTGGATGCTGCCATCCTCATTAAAGCTGAAGAGTTCACGGATATCGCCATCCTTGCTGTATGACCAGCTCTTTTTCTTCTTGTTGAATACGAAGTATGATTTCTCACCCTCTGGGTCGGTAATCTCATAACCGTTCTTCAATGTCTTGATGGCGTACATACGACCATCCTTACCCATTACGTCCTTGGTCTTGCCGACATTGGCAATCACCTTTTCGCCTGTCCAGAACTCGATAGAGTTGAGTACGAACAAGTCTGCAACAGAACATACTGCGTATGCAGGACTGATAACGATGAAAATTAATTCGTTAACGAACTTGTTGTCAGTAGCACGCTTGTTCCAATCCAAAACGTTGTTGGTAAGGCAGAATGAGCCGATACAAGAACTGAGAGTCATGGCGCCTAAAGAGACTGCGATGACAGCATTAACCGTAAATTTCTTCATAACTTTATGTTTTGAGGTTTAAAAATAAATAGGTCTATACGCTAATATAAGTTAGCATATAAACCTATATACTATATTAAATATGTGTTGTTACTTAGCTGATTCGAATTCGCGCAGGAAGCGAGTATCATTCTCAGAGAAAAGACGCAGGTCGCTTACACGATACTTCAAGTTGGTGATGCGCTCTACACCCATACCGAAGGCATAACCGGTATAGACATTGCTGTCGATGCCGCAAGCCTCGAGGTCGTGAGGGTCTACCATACCGCAACCCAGAATCTCTACCCATCCTGTATGCTTGCAGAAGTTACATCCCTTGCCGCCGCAGATGTTGCATGAGATATCCATCTCAGCGCTAGGCTCTGTGAATGGGAAGTAGCTTGGGCGCAGACGAATCTTTGTATCTGCACCGAACATCTCGCGAGCGAAGGTGAGGAGCACCTGCTTGAGGTCGGTGAAGCTTACGTTCTTGTCAACATAGAGACCTTCTACCTGATGGAAGAAGCAGTGGGCACGGGCGCTGATAGCCTCGTTGCGGTATACGCGGCCAGGGCAGAGAACGCGGATAGGTGGCTCATGAGTCTCCATGTAATGTGCCTCATCGTTGGAGGTATGACTGCGCAGGAGCACATTCTTGGTTACGTCATCATCGTTGCTCTTCTCGATGAAGAAGGTATCCTGCATGTCACGGGCTGGATGATCGGCTGCAAAGTTGAGCATAGTGAACACGTGCTTGTCGTCGTCAACCTCAGGACCCTGATAGAGGGTGAATCCCATACGGCCGAAGATGTCGATAATCTGGTTCTTTACGACAGTCAATGGATGACGTGTACCCAAAGCCACAGGATAAGCTGTACGGGTCAGGTCGATGTCATCGCTGCTTGCGTCAGCCTCTTCCATCTGATCCTTGAGTCCGTTGATCTTGGCAAGGGTAGCTTGCTTCAATTCGTTGATTTTGATACCAACCTCTTTTTTCTGGTCGCCTGGCACATTGCGGAAGTCGGCCATGAGGGCATTGATTTCACCCTTTTTGCTGAGATACTTGATGCGAAGCTGTTCTACTTCTTCTGCGTTCTGAGCAGTCAAAGAATCCACTTCTTTCAAGAGTTCTTCTATTTTTTCTAATAACATATCTTATTAAATTGTCTATTTTGAGTGCAAAGATAATATTTTTTGCTTAAAATATGAAATATCTCAAAAGAAAGTTGTACTTTTGCAATGAAAATTTGAGAAATTTAATAAGTTTATGAAGAAACTATCTTTTATAACAGTAATGTTTGCGGTGCTTACCATCGTTTGTTTTACCTCTTTGGGGTGCAAGGATAAGAAGCCCGCTACTCTTGTTGATTCAGTGGCTGCCGATACGATAGTCGCTGACACGCAGGCTATGGACTCTACCGAAAAGCTCATAGAGGAGACTCCTATGCCTAAGGCTGCAGACGAGTTGTTTGACGACTTCCTGTTCAATTTTGCTGCCAGTCGCAAGCTTCAGAGGCAGCGTGTACACTTCCCGTTGCCTGTCTGTCGTAACGGAAAAGTGATCAAGCAGATAGAAAAACGCCGGTGGAAGATGGAACATTTCTTTATGCGTCAAGATTATTATACGCTGATCTTTGACAACCGGAAGCAGATGAATTTGGTGAAGGATACTACCATCGACCATGTTGTGGTAGAAAAGGTGTTCTATAAGACCAATACCGTTCAGCAGTTCCTCTTCAACCGTATCAACGGTCAGTGGCTGATGACCAGCATCAACTATAAGCCGATGTATGCCAACATGAATGCCAGCTTCCTGAAGTTTTACGGTTCGTTTGCTACCGATTCAGCCTTTCAGGCAGAGCATCTGCATAATCCGGTGAAGTTTACCGGTCCTGATCCTGATGATGATTTCAGTACGATGACGGGCGATATCGAACCGGAGACATGGCCTGCCTTTGCGCCTCAGTTGCCTTCTGGCATGATTTACAACATCATTTACGGTCAGAAATATACTGAGAGCAGCCAGAAGATATTCGTGATTCGTGGCATCGCCAATGGGTTGGAAACGCTGCTTACCTTCAAGAAGATAGGAGGAAAGTGGATGCTGACCAAGCTGGAGATGTAAATATAGTGATTAGTGATTACTGTTTAGTGATTAATTGTTTTTTAGAAATAGCTGGATATGAAGGATATTCGAGACTATAGCCTTTTGGCTCACAATACGTTTGGAATTGATGCCAAGTGCAAGCGATTCCTGGAATACTCATCGGTAGAAGAGGCGCAGCAGATTGTGGCTGGGCTTACTGCTGCCGATCAGCCTCTGCTCATTCTGGGTGGTGGCAGTAACCTCTTGCTCACAGGCGATTACGAGGGTACGGTGATCCATTCTGCCATCAAGGGCATCGAGGTGCTGGATAATGAAACCCAGGCTGCTGCTGAGGGTGAGAATCTGAAAAATCCCGACTTTGTTTTCTTGAACTGCGGCAGTGGTGAGGTGTTTGATGACGTGGTGGCATACGCTGTAGAGCATGGCTATCATGGTGCAGAGAACCTCAGTATCATTCCGGGAGAAGTGGGAGCGAGCGCGGTCCAGAACATCGGAGCCTATGGCGTGGAAGCGAAGGATATTATATATAAGGTGGAAACTGTGGAAATTGCTACTGGAAAATTAGTGGTTTTCGACAACCAGGACTGCCAGTACAGCTATCGTCAGAGCAGGTTCAAGCATGAGTGGAAGGATAGGTATCTTGTTACTCATGTCATCTATCGGCTGAGCAAGCACTTTGTGCCAGACCTGGATTATGGTAACATCCGTACTTCCCTGGCTGCAAAGGGAATAGAAAATCCTACAGCCCAGCAGCTCCGTGATGTCATCATCGAGATCCGCAATGCCAAATTGCCTGACCCGAAGGTGCAGGGCAATGCGGGCAGTTTCTTCATGAATCCTATCGTGGAGAAGGCAAAATATGAGGAGCTGGCTGCACAGTATCCGGGGATGCCTCATTATACGATTGATGCTGGACACGAGAAGATTCCTGCAGGCTGGATGATTGACCAGTGTGGATGGAAGGGCAAGAGTCTGGGACGTGCAGGCGTGCATGACAAGCAGGCGCTGGTACTGGTGAACCGTGGTGGAGCTACGGGGCAGGAAATCGTCAATCTCTGTGAAACAATCCGTAAGGATGTGAAGCTGAAGTTTGGCATTGATATCCATCCGGAGGTGAATGTTAAGTGAAGAGTGAAGAACGAAGAGTGAAGAATTCGTTTGTTTTTCAGGAAATATTTGATTATTAATGAAGATTACTTTATTGGGAACAGGAACATCGAGTGGTGTTCCTGTTTTGGGATGCAATTGTGAGGTTTGCTGCAGCAATAATCCTAAGGATAAGCGCTTTAGAAGTGCTGCGATGATTGAGACGGAGAAAACCCGTATTCTGATAGATGCGGGTCCGGATATAAGGATGCAGTTGCTCAGGGAACCGTTCCGCAAGTTGGATGGTGTGCTGATTACGCATATTCATTACGACCATGTGGGAGGTATAGATGACCTGCGTGGCTTCTGCGTGTTTGGTGATATTCATATTTATGGCGATGAGCTGGTAACCCGTTCCTTGCCGCATACCATGCCTTACTGTTTTCCTAAGGATGTAGAGCAGCTTTATCCGGGAGCGCCGAAGCTCAAGCTCCATACCATAGAGCCTCATCGCTCTTATCAGATTGGCGATATTGAGTTCATGCCTATCCGTATTCTCCATGATAAGATGCCTATCCTGGGCTATCGTTTGGACAAATTTGCCTATATTACGGATATGAAGACGATGGGCGAGGAAGAATATCAGTATCTGGAAGGAGTAGAAACGCTGGTTATCAATGCTCTCCGCTTCGATAAGCCGCATCATAGTCATCAACTGGTAGAGGATGCCATACGGGTTGCCCGTCGGATAGGAGCCCGGAAGACGATTCTCACGCATGTTACTCATCAGATAGGTTTTCATGATGATGCCAATGCGCGCCTGCCTCAGGGCTTCGTCTTTGGTTATGATCAGATGAGCTTTGAAATTTAGATTTCTATTCTAAATATAACTGTCTAAGTTCTAAATAGAACAGGTTTAATAACATTTAAATAAATAAGAAATTAAGACACAAATAGTTAAATATAGTTTAGAATTTGAGTTTTTTCACGGAAAAGCTTGTGAAACTCATAGATTCTTTCTATATTTGCACGTGTGTTTTTCATAGTATTAGATTTAAGGTTAACAAGGTTGGGCCACGGCGGTGGCCCTTTTTTGTGTCCGAAAGTCTGGAAGAAAGTCAGAATTTCAGCATAAAAAAGCACATCATTTTCCTCTTGTTATAGGAAGAAAATGATGTGCTTTCTTTTGTTTTCAGCAATTATGCCTTATCTTTTTCTCTTGAACTTGTGATAAAGTTTCCATGCAAGTAGAGCACCATCAAAGGCTCCAGCTCCGATTTTCATCATGCTGCTGAAACGCTTGCTGGCGCTCGCATTCTTGGATAGCGCTTCGGGCTTGGTGAAAAGCGATTTCCACAAAGCCTTGATCTTGGCATCGTCAGCCTGTATATCCTTGCGTAGTAATTCCTTGCGTAGACGAATTTCGTTCAGCGAGTTATATTCTATGATTTCATCTTGTTCTATCATCTCTTTGAATATTTGGAATGAATGAAAAAATTTCGCCTTGAGGGCTGAGCTCTTTCAGGTGAATGAAAAAAGTTATTGCATCAGAATGCTGGCAAGAAACTTGACGAGCGGTCTCTCTATCCATTGGTGGCGGAAGATGATGAATAGTATTAATATAAATAGGTATACACCCGCCACTACGCAGAAGGCTAGGGCTGTGCTTCCTATCAGGCCTGCCAATCCGTAAGCCGCAGCAAAGGAAAGGTAGATGATGGCGATGAGGAAGAGCCCCAGGAGCACCACTGTCATGGTGATGGCAGTGAGCAGCCTTACCACTTTATCCACAACATCGAGCTTCATGTACTCTGACTGAAGCCCGATGTAATGTTTGAGCACCTCTACGAGCTGCCCGATGGTTTCTACGTTTTTATCGTTAGAGAACATCTTGAGATATTTATTTTATACCTCTTTAATTATACCTCAGGAGCAGCTTCCTTGATATCGTCTACCAGGTCGTCTACGTCTTTGCGGCTCAACTTGATGTCGTGCTTCTTGCAAAAATCATCTACTGCGCCAGCAATCTTGCTGCGTGTATCTTCTCCCTTTTCTGGAGCAAAAATCAAACCGAGTGCTGTACCGGCGATTGCACCGCCGAGGAATGCACCAATGTAACCTAATGCCTTCATAATTCTTAAGTTTTAAACGTTATACGATTTTATACCTATAAAGTTGAAGCAAATGATGGATAGGAAAGTGAACTTTCCATTCTCTTTTGCTGCTTTACAAATGCAAATATACTAATTTTTCTCCAAAAACCGCGTGAATTTGTCTTAATTTTTATTTAAATATGCTGTATTAACAAACTTTATGCGGTTTCCATGCTCATATTTGCCAAATATTTTGTATTTTCGCAGTGCAATTTCGTTGGAATCGATTACAAGATGGGGCGTATTGCGTCATAAGAATAAGCAATTAATTAAGAATTTATCAATAAAAACATTTTCAAAATTATGAAGAAATTATCAGTTTTGTGCGCAGGTATGTGCGCAGTTTTGGCATTGGCTAGTTGTGGTACTTCTAAGGAAAGTGCCTATAAGAAGGCTTTCGAGAAGGCTCAGCAGCAGGAGCAGGCTCCAGTTGCTCAGGAACCAGTTGTTACTCCTTTGGAGACAACTACTCCTTCTGAGTCAACAAATACAGAGGTTGATAACGCTACTGTTCGTCAGGAGAATGTTGACCTCATTATGGGTTCAGGTCTCTCTAACTACAGCGTAGTAGTAGGCTCTTTCTCTCTCAAGGCTAACGCAGAGGGTTTGGCTAATACATTGAAGAGCGCAGGTTATGAGGCTCAGATTGTATTCAACAGCGCACGTAACATGTATCGTGTTGTAGCTTCTACATTCGCAGATAAGTCTGGTGCTGTAAAGAGCCGTAATCAGCTCCGTGCTGGCAAGTATCCTGATGCTTGGTTGCTTCTCAAGAAGTAATCCCAGCTTCTGATATTAAAGATAAAGACTAGGATTTTTCGTAGATTCATGCGAATTTTATCTATAGACTACGGTAAGAAACGTACCGGTATCGCTGTGACCGACCCATTGCAGATTATTGCCAATGGGTTGGTCACTGTTGCTACACCCGAACTCTTCGCCTTTGTGGAACAGTATATCCAAAAGGAGCAGGTGGAGCGTATTATCATCGGAAAGCCAACCCAGCCCAACGGGCAGCCTAGCGAGAACCTGGCGCGAGTGGAGAACTTCTTCAATCGCTGGCGCAAGGCTCATCCTGAGGTTCCTATCGAATATTATGATGAGCGTTTTACATCGGTACTGGCTCATCGTGCCATGATAGAGGGTGGGGTGAAGAAGAAAACTAGAAGAGAAAACAAAGGATTGGTGGACGAGATCAGCGCCACCATTATTTTACAAGATTATTTAGAGTCAAGAAGATGATTTTACCTATTTATATATATGGTCAGCCCGTTTTGAGAAAAGTGGCTGAAGATATTACTCCCGATTATCCTGAATTGAAGGAACTGATTAACAATATGTATGAGACGCTTGATTCCAGCAATGGTATCGGACTGGCTGCACCTCAGATTGGTCTGGCTATCCGTCTGGTGGTCATCGACCTCGATGTATTGAGCGAAGATCTTCCTGAATATAAGGGATTCCGTCATGTTTTTATTAATCCTCATATCCTGGAGTATGATGAGGAGGCTGAGAAGGATTCTTCTGATGAAGGATGTCTTTCCATTCCTGGCATCAATGAGAAGGTGGTTCGTCCTACCCGCATCCACGTGAAGTATCAGGATGAGAATTTCCAGGAGCACGATGAGTGGGTTGAGGGATATCTGGCTCGCGTGATGCAGCATGAGTTCGACCATCTGGAGGGCACCATGTTCGTGGATCGTGTTTCTCCTCTTCGTAAGAACATGATAGCTGGCAAGCTCAAGAATATCATCAAGGGCAAGTTCCGCTGCAGCTATCGTACTAAGATTCGTCGATGAAAAAGTTTATTTTCACTTTTGTGCTGGTGCTGACGGCTTTGTCGGCATCAGCGCAATATAGAGTTGACCGCCTGATTACGGCGGGCAGAAGTGCTCTCTATTATGAGGACTTCGTTCTTTCCATTAAGTATTTTAACCTTGCTATCGGTGCCAAGCCTTATCTCTATGAGCCTTGGTATTACCGCAGTGTGGCCAAGTTTAATCTCGATGATTATGTAGGTGCTGAGAGTGATGCTTCTGAGGCATTGAATCTGAATCCTTACATCAACGATATCTACGACTTGCGTGCCATCTGCCGTATCCGTCAGAACCGTTTCCAGGATGCCATCAGTGATTACAATTCTGCCATCCGCATAGAACCTCGTAACCGTAATTATTGGTTCAACAGGGCGCTCTGCCAGATGGAGAGCAAGAATTATGATGTGGCGCAGTCGGAATTGGATTCGGTGATTGCCAAATGGAAGGATTTTGCGAATGCCTATACCCTCAAGGCTGAGGTGTATCTGAAGCAGAAGGATACCCTACAGGCAGAGAGATGGATAGACAAGAGCCTGGAAATCAATCCTTATGACGGTGATGCCTGGACCACACGTGCCTATATGGCGCTTGCTAGAAAGGAGTGGAAGGTCGCGGATGAGGCTTTGACCAAGTCGCTGCATTTCAAGCCTAACAATGTGAACAGTTATATCAACCGTGCCCTGGCTCGTATCAACATCAACAATTTACGTGGAGCTATGAGCGATTACGATAATGCGCTCGATTTGGATCCTAACAACTTCCTGGCTCATTACAACCGAGGTCTGATGCGTGTGCAGTTGGGTGATGACAACCGTGCCATCCTCGACTTCGACTTTGTCATCAAGATGGAACCAAAGAACTTCATGGCTATTTTCAACCGTGCGCTTCTGCATGACAAGACGGGTAATCTGAAGGCGGCTATCCGTGATTATTCTACGGTCATCGACCAGTTTCCTAACTTCTGGACGGGTCTTTCCTATCGTGCCAGCTGTTACCGAAGGTTGGGTATGACAGCAAAGGCCGAGATGGATGAATTCCGTATTTTCAAGGCGCAGATGAACAAGCATCTGGGTATTCAGCCTAGATGGAGCGCGAAGACCAGGAAGGAGGTGCGCAAGCGTTCTGAGGTAGATCCGGATAAGTTTGCTTCTATCGTTGTTGAGGATGAACCTAAGTATGAGCACAATTACAAGAGCGAGTATCGTGGATGCATCCAGAACCGTCAGGTGGAGACTTCCTATCTGCCTATGTATCAGCTCTCTTACTTCCCTAATGTGCAGAATCTGAACGGTGTTCAGGCGTTTGACAAGGAAGTGGAACAGCTCAATATGCACCTGGCTCAGGCTAAGCAGAGTGGCGGTGCTTCCGGCAAGCAGAATGCTGCTCAGTCTAAGGCTTCTACCAATAAGGTTTATATCGTATGTACCAAGGAGCAGCTGGATGAGAACAGCTCGTTGATGATCTTCTCTTTGATTGATAAGCTGTCGGCTGAGCTGAGTGTGGCTAAGGATATCGAGCAGAAGAAGAGTCTGCTGATGCGCAGGGCCATCGCTCACAGTGTTCTCCGTGATTTCGAGGCAGCCATCAGCGATTTCACCTATTATCTCTCTCTGGATGAAAAGAGTTCGTTGGCTTACTGGCAACGTGCTGTCTGTCAGGCTGAGATGGATGAGTTTAACCGTGCTGAGGGCAAGGGTATTACGAATATCCATTCTGCCGAGGCTGATTTCAGCGATGCTATCCGTCTGAACAGCAATAATGCCTACATCTATTATAATAGGGGTAATGTGCATGCTGGCAGAAACGAGTTGTCTAAGGCCATCGATGATTACAGCATTGCCATCAGGATAGATTCGCGTCTGGCTGAGGCATATTACAACCGTGGTCTGGCTCGTATCAAAAGTGGAAACAAGCAGGCTGGTATCCAGGACTTGTCGAAGGCTGGAGAGCTGGGCTTGTATGATGCTTATTCTGTGATTAAGCGAATCAATAAGGCAAAATAACAATCGCGCAGATGGGATATTTTCAAGTCCCACAGATTTCAACAGATTTTTTTCTGTGTCTGTCTATTATAAAGAAAAGGTTCAATTCCAAACCAATGGAATTGAACCTTTTCTTTAATAGATAAATATCTCTTGATTCCTGATATCTGTGTAAATCTGTGAAATCTGCGGGACTTGAAAATATGTCCATCTGCAGGACTAAGCTATCCATCTGCGGGATTATATTCTCATTACCTGCTTTACGCCTTTTACGGCAGCCAGCTTCTTGATGAGTGCATCCGTCTTGGTTGCATCATCTATCATCACCGTCACGTTGCCCGAGAACAGGCCGTCCTTGGATGAGATGTTGATGCCTCTCATCACGAGTTTATCCTCTTTGGAGATGATATTCGTAATGTTGCTCACGATACCGATATCGTCGTTTCCGATGATTCTCAGGGTGATGGCATACTTTGATGTTCCCTTGCCGCTCCATTTTGCCTTGACGATGCGATAGCCGAAGCGGCGACGGAGTTCCTTGGCGTTAGGGCAGTCTATGCGGTGAACCTTGATACCCTTGCTGATGGTGACGAAGCCGAAGATTGGATCTCCGTAGATAGGATGGCAGCAGTGAGCCAGCTCAAAATCGATACCCTTCAGATGCTCGTCGATAACCAGCACGTCATCGCTCTGCTTCAGGAGTTCCTCGGTTGGATTCTCGAAGGCGAAGTTCTCTGCACTTTCGGCTGGTTTGGTGACATTGGTAGGGTTCAGGTCGTGATCGCGTTCCTCTACATATTTGTCGATGACGGTGTTTACGTCGAGTTTCTCTTCCGCTACATCCTTGTAGAAATCGGAGTTCTCCTTGTATCCCATCTTCTTGATGATGCGTGCCATGGTGCTCTCGTCAATCTCCATCTTGCGGTTCTTGAATCTTCTCTCCAGGAGTTCCTTGGCATAGAGTCCGTCCTTCTTCTGGGTTTCCTTTAGGGCGAGTCGGATCTTTGCTTTTGCCTTGGAAGTCTGCACGATGTTGAGCCATTCCCTGCGTGGTTTCTGGTTGCTCTGGGTCAGGATTTCCACCTGGTCGCCCGAGTGCAGTTCCTGTCGGAAGGTTACCGCCCTGCCGTTGATCTTTCCGCCCACGCAGGTGTTGCCGATGCGAGAGTGGATGTAGTAGGCAAAGTCGAGTACCGTGGCACCCTTAGGGAAGTTCAGCAGGTCGCCCTTAGGGGTGAATACGTATACCTCGTCTTCCTTCAGGTCGGTGGTAAACTGGTCCATCAGCTGCAGGTCGTCGTTGCTTTCCAGTGCGGCACGGATGTTGGCTAACCATTCGTCTATGCCGCCTTCTCCCTGCTTGATGCCCTTGTAGCGCCAGTGTGCAGCCAGTCCGTGCTCGGCGATATCGTCCATTCTTTCGGTTCTTATCTGGACTTCTACCCATTTCTTCTCCGGTCCCAGTACGGTGGTGTGCAGACTCTCATATCCGTTGCTCTTAGGCACGCTGAGCCAGTCGCGCATACGCTTCGGGTTCGGCTGATACATATCTGTGATCAGGGCGAATGTCTGCCAGCACTGCATGTATTCCTTCTCTCTAGGCGCATCGATGATGATGCGGATGGCAAAGAGGTCATATACACCCTCGAAGGCGCACTTCTGCTTCTTCATCTTCTGCCAGATGGAGTGGATACTCTTGGTTCTTCCCTTCATGTGATATTTCAGTCCGGCAGCATCGAGTTTCTCCTTGATAGGCTGGATGAAGCGGGCGATATAGGCATCGCGCGAAGCCTTGGTAGCGTTCAACTTGTCCTTTATCATATAGTAGGCATCGTGCTCGAGATACTTCAGACTCAGGTCTTCCAGCTCGCTCTTCAGCTTGTAGAGACCCAGCTTGTGGGCGAGTGGGGCATAGAGGTAGCTGGCTTCCTCGCTCACCTCGTGCTTTGCCTCCTTCTGTTCGGTATCACGGATCTGTCGCATCACGTTCACGCGGTCGGCAATCATGATGAGGATTACGCGCATATCTTCTGAGAAGGAGATGAGCAGGTTGCGGAAGTTCTCGCTCTCGATGATCGGGTTGCGCTTGTAGAGGTCGTGGATGCGGAGCAGTCCGCTGATGATATGCGCCACGCTGTCGCCGTATTTCTTCTGGATGTCTTCGATGGTCTGATAGCCGTCGATGACGCTGGTCTGCATCAGGATAGCGATGACGCCGTCTCGCTTCAGACCTATTTCGTTCACTGCGATTTCTGCTGTCTGCAGGGCAGCGAGTATAGGGTTCATGCCGAAGACGTTGCGCTTGATCTGGTGGTTGATGAAGGCATGCTGTATGTCTTCACGCAGATGCTGCTCATCGCCCGGCTTGAATGTATCGCCTACGGCGGTTCTCAGGCGCTCCAGTATCTGGAGTGTCTGTTCTTTTTCTTCGGATGTGAATTTAAAAGTTGTTTCGTTCATAGTCGTTCCCTCCCGTTGATTATATTTATTGAGTTGTTATAACTCGTCTATCCATTTCTGGCCTGATTTTGTGTTAAGCCAGATGGCGAAGCTGGCACCTATAACTGTCATGATAAACATGAATAATGTCATTAGTTCCATATCATTTAATATTTGAATCGTTATACTTCATTACTCTATTCGCACTATAGGCAAAGATGAATGCCGATACAATGCCTAATACTAGGAATAGGCAATTGAAAAGTCCAATGCTGTTGCCTGTTATTAATGGCGAAAAACCGCCAATTCCTGTCCCGCTTAGGAGAAGGTTTGATACTCCGTACAGATACGTTGATAGCAACGTTCTTCGGTCGTGCTCTTTTGATAATTTACTAACCATGTTGCAATATTCCATTTTAAATTTGACAAACAATGGCGTTTCGGCGTTAAAAACCGCGTACTTCGTTAAATTTTCATTGCAAAGGTACAAAAAAATGTGGAAATATTTCTGATTATCAGAAAAAACTATTATCTTTGTAGCACATATAGTGTAAATTTAACATAAATATGGTATTATGAATCAGCAAGATCTAAACCAAATCGCTGCTCGCGGCATCTCCGAGCAGCAGATTGAACACCAGTTGGAACAAATCAAGAATGGCTTCCCATTCCTCAAGCTCGAGGGTGCGGCTGCCATCGGTAAGGGAATCATGGCTCCTACAGCCCAGGAAGTGGAAAACTTCGAGAAGGCTTGGAACGACTATAAGGCTGAGGGTCACAAGATTGTGAAGTTCGTGCCTGCATCAGGTGCTGCTAGTCGTATGTTCAAGAACATGTTCGCTTTCCTTGATGCTCCATACGATGTTCCTACTACTGACTTTGAAAAACAATTCTTCGAGAATATCAAGAAGTTTGCTTTCCGCAAGGCGCTCTGCGACAAGTGCCACGTCAACAACGAGAAGGGCATCATGTGCCTCATCAAGAAGGGCGATTACAAGGCTATCGTGGCTAATCTCCTCAAGCCAGAGGGATTGAACTACGGACAGTTGCCTAAGGGATTGCTTCAGTTCCACGAGTATGAGGACGAGGTTCGCACTCCGATGGAGGAGCACCTGGTTGAGGCTGCACTCTATGCAAGCAGCAACGGAGAGGCAAACGTTCATTTCACTGTTTCTCACGACCACCTGGAACTCTTCAAGCAGATGGTAGCTGAGAAGGCTGAAAAGTATGCACAGCGCTACGGCATCAAGTATAATATCTCATTCTCAGAGCAGAAGCCTAGCACCGATACCATCGCTGCTAATCCTGATAATACTCCATTCCGCAACGAGGATGGATCATTGCTGTTCCGTCCGGGCGGTCATGGTGCGCTCATCGAGAACCTCAATGAGATTGATGCTGATGTAGTATTCATCAAGAATATTGACAACGTGGTTCCTGATCGTCTGAAGGGTGAGACTGTTACCTGGAAGCAGGTGATTGCTGGTGTATTGGTTACTCTCCAGAAGCAGGCTTTCAATTATCTGAAGGTATTGGATTCCGGTCATTACAACCACGAGAAGCTGGAGGAGATCATCCGCTTCGTTCAGCGTGATCTCTGCTGCCGTAAGTCTGATATCAAGGAGTTGGAGGATGCTGAGCTGGTTATCTATCTGCGCAAGAAGTTGAACCGTCCTATGCGTGTCTGTGGTGTTGTTAAGAACGTAGGCGAGCCTGGTGGTGGTCCATTCCTTACCTACAACCAGGATGGTACTGTAAGTCTTCAGATTCTGGAGAGCTCACAGATCGACAAGAACAACGAGGAGTATATGAAGATGTTTACCGAGGGTACACATTTCAACCCGGTAGATCTCGTCTGCGCTACCAAGGATTACCAGGGCAATGCCTTCGATCTTCCTAAGTTCGTAGATCCATCTACCGGTTTCATCTCCAGCAAGAGCAAGAATGGTAAGGACCTGAAGGCTTTGGAGTTGCCTGGTCTCTGGAATGGTGCTATGAGCGACTGGAATACTGTATTCGTAGAGGTTCCTCTGGGCACATTCAACCCAGTGAAGACCGTCAACGATCTGCTCCGCGACCAGCATCAGGCTGTAGAGGGTGGCATCAAGCACGAACATCATCACAAGCACGGTGAGGGTGGCTGCTGCGGCAAGCATTAACCCATGGATTGAAATTTTTTATTCCCACGGATTGAATATTTTTAGTCCCACAGATTTCACAGATTTACACAGATTTTTTCTCGAACTGCAGAAATTAAATCTGTGTAAATCTGTGAAATCTGTGGGACTTTATATTTTACCTGTGGGACTAAAATATTCAATCTGTGGGCCTTTAAAATATTATCTCTGTGGGAAAATAAAGGCTCAACCCCGAATTGACTGGGATTGAGCCTTCATCTTTTTTGAGTTTAAATTGTCTAGAAATCTCAGAGGTATTGTCATCTATCTGCGAGAGAACGAGTTCTGCAAGGGATAGACTTTAATAAAACCTTCGAGCTTTCTTTTCATTCTTTGGGAAAGAATACTAGTTATACCAAATTTCGCCACCTAAGATAGTTGGATACTCTTCTGAAGTTGTTCTTTCTACTGGAGCTGTAATCTCTACAAACTCACCATACTTTTTCACTTTGTTGATCTGCATAATGAATAGGTTTTGTTGATTAAATTATTTTATCTATTTAGCTCAATGCGTATAACATTTCGCTACTTTTTCAATATAGGTCACTTAGACTTTCATCTTTTCACACTGCAAAGGTATATAAAATATCAATGCAAAGCAAGGATGTGTTGACTAATTTGCTCTAATTTAATCTTTTTTAAGCCTATTCTGCATATTTTCTGCATATATCTAGACAACAGCATCTTAGCTGTCTTATAGCAGCGTGATTTCGCCGGCAAGCGACTTCTGCAGCATCTCCCTTACCTTCAGGTTGTCCTCGTATCTGCCCTGCAGATACATCAGTTTCGTAACCATCGCCTCTACGGTTGAGTCGTGGCCGCTGATCACGTGGGCTGTCTTCAGCTGAAATCCGGCACCGTATCGTTCCATCTCCACGCTACCCGTCAGGCACTGGCTGATGTTCACGATGTTCACGCCTCTGTGGGCTGCCTCGTCCAGCAGTCGCATGATCCAAGGGGCATGAGGAGCATTGCCCGAACCGAAGGTACGCATCACGATACCTCTGAGGTCTGGCGATTCCATCACGTGGCGCACGATATTGTCCTGGATGCCTGGGAAGAGACTGAAGACTATCACGTTCGGGTCTAGCTTCAGATGGGGAACCATCGGCTTGCTGTAGTCTGGAGTCAGAATGTGGTGCTGATGATACTGGAAGTTGATGCCCACATCGCAGAGGTGAGGGTAGTTGAACGATTCGAAGGCGTGGAAACCCTCGGCATTGATCTTGATGGCACGGTTGCCGCGCAGCAGCTTTCCGTTGAAGAAGATACATACCTCAGGCACCATCGGATGGCCGTTCTCGTCCTTTGCCGATGCTATCTCGATGGCAGTCATCAGGTTCTCCTTGCCGTCTGTGCGCAGTTCACCGATAGGCAACTGGCTACCGGTCAGAATCACCGGTTTGGTAAGATTCTCGAGCATGAAACTGAGCGCTGAAGAGGTATACGCCATGGTATCGGTACCGTGGAGGATGACGAATCCGTCGTAGTCGTTATAGCTGTTGGATATGATGCTTACGATTTCCGCCCATCTCATCGGATCCATGTCGCTGGAGTCGATAGGCGGTTCGAATTTCCTGACGTCGATTTCAGCCTGGATGAGTTGGAATTCGGGCATGGATGAAACGAGGTGGTTGAAGTCGAGTGGCTCCAGAACGCCTGTTACAGGGTCTTTTCCCATGCCGATGGTACCTCCTGTATAGATAATGAGGATCTTTGGTGTTGCCATTTTTCTTAATTGATATTTACATTTTGTCACTAAATCGGTTGCAAATATAGTGAAAACTTTCGATATATCAAAGGAAATGCCCGGAAAATATCTACCATTTTTACATTATGTTATGATTCGTAAGGAAACCAGACTGTTGGCGGAGGATATGTAAATGCCTATATATAATATAAGGTATAAGGGGAAAATGCCGATAATCCTGCATCTTTTGAAATAAAATACATTTTTTATACGAAAATATTCGCTCGTTACAAAAAGAAATAGTACTTTTGCAAGCGATTTAATAAAAATACTAAGTTGTTATGGTAAAAATCACATTCCCAGACGGATCTGTTCGTGAGTATGAACAGGGCGTAACTGGCTTACAAATCGCCGAGAGTATCTCACCGGCTCTCGCTCGCAACGTTGTATCTTGCGGTGTAAATGGTGAGACAGTAGAGTTGAACCGTCCTATCAATGAGGATGCTAATGTAGAACTCTACAAGTTTGAGGATGAGCAGGGTAAGCACACATTCTGGCATACATCTGCACACTTGTTGGCTGAGGCTCTCCAGGAGCTTTATCCAGGCATTCAGTTCGGTTTCGGTCCAGCCGTAGAGAGTGGTTTCTTCTACGATGTGATGCCAGCCGAGGGTCAGGTGATCTCAGAGAATGATTTCGCCAAGATTGAGGCTAAGATGATGGAACTTGCCAAGAAGAACGAGCCTGTGGTTCGCAAGGAGGTGGCTAAGGCTGATGCACTCGCTGAGTTCAAGGCTGATGGTCAGACCTACAAATGCGAGCACATTGAGCAGGACTTGGAGGATGGTACCATCACCACATATACCCAGGGCAATTTCACCGACCTTTGCCGTGGTCCTCACTTGATGAACACTGGCCTTATCAAGGCAGTGAAGATTACAAGTGTGGCTGGTGCATTCTGGCGCGGTGATGCCAAGCGCGAGCAGATGACCCGTATCTACGGTATCAGTTTCCCTAAGAAGAAGATGCTCGATGAGTATCTCGTTGTTCTCGAAGAGGCTAAGAAGCGCGACCACCGTAAGATTGGTAAGGAGATGGAACTCTTCATGTTCTCAGAGCGTGTAGGTAAGGGTCTTCCTATCTGGTTGCCAAAGGGTACACAGCTCCGTCTCCGCTTGCAGGAGTTGCTTCGTTCGCTCCTGAAGCCTTATAACTATCAGGAGGTTATCTGTCCAGGTATCGGTGGTAAGAGTCTCTATGTAACATCTGGTCACTATGCTCACTATGGCAAGGATGCATTCCAGCCTATCCAGACACCTGAGGAGGATGAGGAGTATATGCTCAAGCCAATGAACTGTCCTCACCACTGCGAGATCTACGCTCGTAAGCCTCGTTCTTACAAGGATCTTCCTTTGCGTATTGCAGAGTTCGGTACTGTATTCCGTTATGAGAAGAGCGGTGAGCTCCATGGTTTGACTCGTGTTCGTACATTTACTCAGGATGATGCTCACATCTTCGTTCGTTCAGATCAGGTGAAGTCTGAGTTCGAGAATGTAATCGACGTGATTCTGAAGGTATTCAAGATCTTCGGTTTCGAGAACTACGAGGCACAGATTTCTCTCCATGATCCTAAGGATACCGAGAAGTACATCGGTTCTGAGGAGATTTGGGCAGAGAGCGAGAACGCTATCCGCGAGGCTTGTAAGGAGAAGGGCCTTGAGACTCGTGAGGAGGTTGGTGAGGCTGCCTTCTATGGTCCTAAGCTCGACTTCATGGTAAAGGATGCCATCGGCCGTCGCTGGCAGTTGGGTACTATCCAGGTGGATTACAACTTGCCTGAGCGCTTCAAGCTGGAATATACAGCCGAGGATAACTCAAAGAAGACTCCTGTGATGATTCACCGTGCACCATTCGGTTCATTGGAGCGTTTCACAGCCGTTCTCATCGAGCACACAGCCGGTCACTTCCCATTGTGGTTGACTCCAGACCAGGTTGCTATTCTCCCTATCTCAGAGAAGTTCAACGACTATGCTCAGAAGGTACGTCAGTATCTTGACAAGCAGGGTGTTCGTGCTTTGGTTGATGATCGTAACGAGAAGATTGGCCGCAAGATTCGTGACAACGAGTTGAAGCGAGTACCTTACATGGTCATCGTAGGTGAGAAGGAGAGTGCCGAGGGCCTCGTTTCTATGCGTAAGCAGGGTGGTGGCGAGCAGGCTACCATGAGCATGGAAGAGTTTGCTCAGCGCATCAACGCCGAGGTTGCAGAGCAGCTGAAGGCAGCTGAGGAGTAATCCCACAGATTGATATATTCGAATCTCCCACAGATTTCACAGATTTACACAGATTTTTTGTTCTGCAGAATATCTGTAAAGATTGTGACGTCTGTGGGAGATTTTTTTATGGAGGATTTTAAAATCGTTTGGTTATGACAGAAAATGAGATATCTTATAAGGTCATTGGAGCCATTTATAAGGTTTATAATGAATTGGGACCAGGTTTGCTTGAGTCGGTTTATGAAGCAGCTCTGTGCTATCAGTTGCGTAAAGATGGACTTAGGGTTGAGAGTCAGGTTAAGTTGGATGTCATGTATGACGGTAAGGTTTTGCCTGTTGATTTCCGTCTGGATATTCTTGTTGAAGATAAAGTCATAATCGAACTGAAGTCTGTGGCAGAAATGAAAGATGTCTTTCATAAGCAATTGCTTACGTATTTGCGTGTGGCGAAGAAGCATCTTGGAATATTGGTCAATTTTACCACCACCGATATACGAAGTTCTATCTTCCGTAAAGTCAATGGATATACTTCCGTTGATTGATCTTCTTTAGTCCCGCAGATTGTTTCTTTTAGTCCCGCAGATTGTTTTCTTTTAGTCCCACAGATTGTTTTCTTTTAGTCCCACAGATTTCACAGATTAACACAGATTATTGAAGCAAAGAATTAAATCTGTGTAAATCTGTGAAATCTGTGGGACTTAAGAAAATATTGAATCAGTGAAATCTGTGTTAATCTGTGAAATCTGTGGGACAAAAGACGAAAACTGCGTGATTTTTAATAAAATATGAGGTTAAAACTGAAAAATCTGCGTGAAATCCTTGGTGGTTTCATGAAAAAATCGTAACTTTGCAGCCGTTTAATCAAAAAGACAAAAAAGAATATATCGAATAGTTAATGAAAAATGACAAAATGAAAAATCAGTACCGCGTAAACGAACAGATACGCGTACGTGAAGTGAGAATAGTAAGTGATGGCGGAGCGGAAGTGATGCCAACACGTAAAGCGTTAGAGTTAGCACAGCAGCAGGATCTTGATCTTGTTGAAATCTCTCCTAATGCACAGCCACCAGTTTGCCGTATTGTTGACTATTCAAAGTTCCTTTACCAGCAGAAGAAGCATGCTAAGGAAATGAAGCAAAAGCAGGTGAAGGTGGAGACCAAGGAAATCCGATTCGGACCTCAGACCGATGAGCACGACTATCAGTTCAAGCTCAAGCACGCTATCGAGTTCCTCAGCGAGGGCAACAAAGTTCGTGCCTACGTGTTCTTCCGTGGTCGTTCTATTCTCTTCAAGGAGCAGGGTGAGGTTCTCCTCCTCCGTTTCGCCAGTGATTTGGAGGAATACGGTAAGGTAGAGCAGATGCCTAAGCTCGAGGGTAAGAAGATGTTCCTCTACATGAGTCCTAAGAAGGCTGGTACTGCCAAGAAGAGCCAGCAGAAGTTGGACCGTGAGAAGCGAGAGGCTGAAGCTAAGGCTGCTGCTGATGCAGAGCGTGAGGCTAATGCCGAGAAGAATGGCTTGCTCAATGCCAAGGGCGGTGAAGCCCTCAAGAAGCTCGCAGAAGAGGCTGAATAATTAGAAAAAAAAGATGCGTAACGCCCTGGTATATGCGTTGCCATCGCTATAATAAATAACAATTTAAATTAAAAGTAAAAATGCCAAAAGTAAAGACTAATTCCGGCGCAAAGAAGAGATTCCGTTTCACCGGTACAGGTAAGATTAAGCGTCATCACGCTTTTCACAGTCACATCTTGACTAAGAAGACAAAGAAGCAGAAGAGAAATCTCCTTGGTGAGACTCTCGTAGACCGTTCAAACTTGAAGCAGGTTCGCGACTTGCTCTGCCTCCGTTAATTATTAACTTTTTAGTCGAACTTTTAAAGAAAAAAAATTATGCCAAGATCAGTAAATCACGTTGCATCAAAAGCAAAAAGAACAAGAATCTTGAAGCTCACTAAGGGTTACTATGGAGCTCGCAAGAATGTATGGACAGTAGCTAAGAACACTTGGGAGAAGGGTCTTACCTACGCTTATCGCGATCGTCGTAACAAGAAGCGCACATTCCGCGCATTGTGGATCCAGCGTATCAACGCTGCTGCTCGCCTCGATGGTATGAGCTACAGCCAGTTGATGGGTGCTCTTCACAAGGCAGGTATCGAGATCAACCGCAAGGTTCTCGCTGACCTCGCTGTTAACAACCCTGAGGCTTTCAAGGCTATCGTTGCAAAGGTGAAGTAAATCCGACGCTAGGCTCTTTTCTTCCGGGTTTTCCCCGTAGGGAGAGTGTTTAGCCTCTAGATTAAAGAAAACTGAAGATTGCATTGGTTGGAAGTATTTCCGCTGATGCAATCTTTTTTTTGTGCCCGTGAAATTGGACGAAAAGTCTTCTCACGCCCTGAAAACAGCTGTTCCAGAAGATGGCAAAGGTGGCTTCACACGCCCTTTCGGGGCGTGTGGGGGGCGTTGATTATGCACGAATAAAAATCCCCAGCTATCCATCAAAAAGATAGCTGGGGATTAGTGCATTATAAGCTTTCTACTTTACTTGATCAATTCAAGACCTGCCTCGAACTTGGTGGTCTTTTCCATGATGGCAGGAAGCTGGTTTACAACTTTCTTCAAAATCAGGAATGCTGCCAAATCATCCTTGTCCATGCCTATAATAGGAATCTTGTTTACCGTGGCATAAAGCATAGAGATGATAGGAGCTACGAAATCCTTGTCAACATAGAAATATACTTTGTTGGCTGCTGGATAAGATACGTGTACTGGAATACCGGTCTTAAACTGCTCCAGCATGCTGGTAACCATAGCCTTCTCTTGAGCATCGTCGATGTCTTCTGTAATCTTGGCTGTGTTCAGGAACAAGGCAATCATATTCTCGTTAACCACCTGGTATGTAGCGTAGTCGTTAGCTACCTTCCAGTCGTCGTCATCAGCCTCTTCCTTGTAAGTAGCAGAAATCTGACCCTTCTCATTGAAGGTTACATCCTGCAAAACGCTTCTGAGCTGGCTGTTGAGCAGCATTGGAACCATTGAGATGGCATTCTTTACTGGATATGGCTCATCAAGCAAGCCTGGGATAGTGATAACTGCATCATCAGAACCTTCCCAGTTTAATACTACTGAACCTGTAGAATTGCCATTTGCATCAAACCCAGCATCCTGTACCTTCCAGGTGCCTTCAATCTTCTCGTTGCGGTTGAAATCATTTTCATTGTTGTCATCATCGCTGCTACAAGCAGTGAAGAAGCCAAGGGTGCAAACCATGGCCATCAAATAAATAAACTTTTTCATTGTCTTCTTTTTTTTGTTAATGAATAATTGTTGTTTTTTATCTTTTTATCTCTCTTTGGCTATATATAATAATGTTCGCGTACATTATTATATAGATAGCTTCAGCAGAATATTATCTGTTACTTCAGCTGATACGTGATGCCGATGCTGCCGTAGATAGGGTACATCGTCTGCTCGATGGTCTCGAAATCTTTCTTAAAGATACCATTTAAGCCCCAGCTCAGATCAGCACAGATGCCCCAACGGTTGTTCAAGCGCCAGTCTATTCCGAAATCTACGCCCACCTGCCAGTTGCGCATGTCATCGCTGAAATCGTAATCACCACGCTCGCCTTCGTCATGCCCCAGCATCACCTTCTGTCCCGTAGGGTCGCCCTTCGGATGACCCTCCTCCTGACGGCGGAGATAACCATCGTATGCCCAACCCTCAAACTTTTTCGAGGTAACATAGCTTACGTATGGACCCAGCTTGAAGCGGAGATTGTCACATACATCGTATGTTGCCTGAATCGGAACGGTGATGAGACTCATGTCCACTTTGGTCACGACATCGCCCGTAAAGATGCCCTGCAGCTCCTCGCCGCCACGAACTATCTTCATGTAGTAATTCTTTACACCCGCATCGGTCTTCATGCCCTTGTTTTCGAAGCGGATTCCACCCACGAAACCCCAGTTTCCGGAGAGTGGGTGATAGGCATCCACGCCCAGACAGAAGTTAGGGCGAAGGGTGTAGCTGTGAAGCGTGCGGATGGTGGCAGGCATACCGATAGGGGCAGTGCCGCCCAGGTTATACGCCACGCGTGCCTGATACTCATAGCCGTGGAGATATTTGTTCCAGGCGCTATTCTTGTCTCCTGCCCATGAAGCGGTGCCGCATGCCAGCAGGAGTGCCATTACTGTTATCTTTTTCATTTTTCTTCTTATTTGCAAATCAGTTTGAAACTATCCACCCAGAGGGTGCTGCCCACGGCTCCCAGGAAGTTGGCGCCATCAGAACTTGATGAGCAGACGATGGTAAGACTGTAGCCGCCATTCTTCAGCTTCACGGGGTCGATGGTCTTGCCGTAGGATTGATAGTCGAAATCTACGCTGAAGTGATGCCATTCCGGCGTGTTTCCGATTGCCACCTTGCCGTTGTCGTCATGGGTTTCGCCTACCAGGGCGTGAGCCACAATCTGCTTGCTGCTCTGTATGTTATCTCCGTAGAGTACTACCTGGTTTCCCTTCTCGTCGATGTTCTCGTAGAGCACGGCGTAGATGGTTCCGTAGTCCTTGCGGTCCAGCTCCTTCATTTCCTTGTCGGTGAATTTCTCTCCAGCCTGATACTTGTACCAGCCTTCCAGCTTGAGGGGTTTGCTGCTGAAACTGAACGGACGGCCGAACTTGGTAGCTTTCATCGCATCGCGCAGGGCATCGGTGGCGTCAAACTGTCCGATAAAGAGATTGCCGGCAGCGATAGGCTTCTTCACCATGTCAGCGAGCTTGCTGGTGCGCTGGGTGGTAAGCTTCACGCCCTTGCCCTGATAGCCGTTTTCTGTCATCACGGTAGGATATTCATCCGGTTTTGCCGAAGGGTTGCTTATCTTGAATCCCGGGTTTCCGGTTGCCCAGATGTCGAGTTCTTCGCCGTTCCAGTTTTCCTTCCAGTTGTAGTATCCCTTGTTGAGGTAGGCATTTTCGAATTCGAATTCAAATTCGTTGCTCATGGCGGTCTGTCCCTTCTTGATGCTCACCTGATAGGTGCGGGTCCATTGCTTGTCTTCTGATGTAACCACGTATGTAACAGGACCTTTGGAGAAATCGTGTACGCTTCCGCTTTCCGGCTGGATGGTGGCTCCAAGAGTGAGTCGGAACTCCGGTGCCTGCCTGCTGAGGATGGCAAACGGACGCATGGTGAACTCTATCTTGTCCTGGTCGCTCTGCACGTTGACGAGGGTATCTGCCGCATTGGCAAACCACAGTTTCAGCAGTGGTCCGGGATGGATATAAGCCTGTTCGATGTCGCATTCGGCATTGAGGGGCTCATCCTTGAAGCAAGATGTCAGCGAGAGGGTGCTGGCAGCAGTGAGAGATGCAATTATAAATTGAGATAAAACCTTTACTTTCATTTTGTTAGAACTTTTACTGTCTATAATCGATATATAAATCCGTTGGCAAAGATACGATGAAAACTTGAAAATGCCAAATATTTTTCGTTTTATTTAACTAGTTAACAGAGAATTTGAATATTTCTGTTCGTTTTTTGGATAAAAGAAGTGCCCTGAAGGCGGGAAAAGCATCTTGTAATCAATGCTTTCCCTCTTCAGGGCTTTAGGATGATTCCCGCTGGAATCCTTCAAGCTTCTCTGGGTGTAGAATTCTTTTTACAATCCTACGTCTCCTGAGTCAGTCTTGCCAGAGTCAGTGTTGCCCGGATCGGTGTTGCCTGGGTCAGTCTTGCCTGGATCGGTGCTGCCTGGGTCAGTCTTGCCTGGGTCGGTGGTCTTGCTGTTGTCGAGACCCGTGTATTCGGTCATCTCCTCAGCCTTCACGTTGCGGAGCATGTTCTTCACGCGCTTGCCCTGTTCCATCTCGGTGGCAGGCAGGAAGATGACGTGCATGCCCTTGATGTTGGCACTGGTGAACTTCTTGGCGCTGTCGGCTGGGGTAGTGGTGAGTCCTACCTTGAAGGAGCCGAATCCGTCGAGCACTACTCGCTTGCCGTCGGCGAGACCGTAGTTGATCTCGGTTTCCAGGGCATTGATTACTGCGATGATGTCTGGCTCGGTCAGGGTGCATCGCTTGCTGATCTTGCCAGCAATCTCCTTGGTGTCAATAACACCGTCTACTACTGCTCGTCCATAGACCTTACCTTCGGTCTTGGAGTTCTTGCGGTTGTTAACTACTTTTCTGTACTTTACGCTCATAGTATTAAAAATTTAAAAGGTTAAAATAAAAATGTGTTTTTCTTTCTTTTTCAGCCCAGGACTTGTCCTTTTTGGCAGCCCTGGGCTGTTTTACTGTTTTCCATATCTGTCGTCGGCTTAGCTCATGCAGTTGGTCAACCCCAGTGAGGTTGCGATGGCAGTGAGGATGGCTGCGGCGATTTTGATGATGGTCTTGATGGTGTCTTTTTTCATAGTATTAGATGATTTGAAATGTTTGTTTATTTCAGGGTCTGATGCCGGTTGGTCCGTCGCATGGTATAGCTTACGTGCAGCCAGCGTTTCTGTGGTTGTCCGCGCGGTTCGAGAATCATCTGGTCGAAGTCGCAGTTCTTCCGGATGAATTCCATGTACTTGAGCAGCACCTCGCTGTTGGTGACGAAGATGTCTGCAGCCTCTCCCAGTTCGTGCTGACTTCCTATAGCTCCTCCCACCTGCAGATTGAGCAGGTGACACCTGTAACCGCTGGTGATGCGGATAGCTCCGAACTGGTTTCTGAGAGGTTCCAGAATCTTCTCGCAGAGCGTGGTGAGTCTCACTACCACGATGATGTCGTGTGGTGTGTTATCAACGCCATGTTTGATGGCCGTGCCCGATTTGGTGAATTCCCCGAGGGCGAAGTGGGGTGAGAGTAGCATCTTCTGCATCTTCTCGTTTTCCTGTTCTGTATATTCCATAACTATGTCAATTAAAATTGTTTATACTTTCGTGTTTTTCTTTCTTTTTATTTCTGATGCAAAGATACAACATTTTTCCGGTTTTTGCAATAGGTAGAGGGTTGCAGCAAGGGTTGTCATCGGGGTTGTTTTGAAAAAGAAAACCGCCTGTGGGCAAATCGGATGTCCACAGACGGTTTTTCTTTATGATATACTATACTTTTTTATTTCTCGCTCTTTACTCGCAAGAACTTATCTACCATCATCAGGTTGCTGAACTTGAATGATGGCTTGCATGCCTTCCTGGTCTTCAACTTGATGGTGAAGAGGTCATGGGTGCCTTCTACCGCAGGCTGTTCACCGATGTTGACGAAGGTAGGGTAGATCAGCTTGCTGCCGTCAGAGTGGAGGCGGTCCTTGGAGATGTTCTCCATCTTGCCCATATCCTTGACGTCGATGCCGATGAACTCGAAGTCGGTGGCATTGTATGGCAAGGCAAAGCTCAGGGCATTGAGAGATACGAGATCCTTGCCCTTCACGGTGAGGGTGATGACGTCGCCTGCCTGGTATGCCTTCTTGTCGGCTACGAGCGAGATGCTGCCTGCAACAGGAGCCACCTGCTTGCTGCTTACACCGCTCTTCAACTGGGTGGCAACCACCGAGATGTCGTAGGCATCAATCAAGCCGTTGCGGTTGATGTCGCCATTGCTTACATAGCCCTCGAAGTCCTTGTCGCCCTTGCGCAGGCCGCAATAGTTGAGATAAGAAGTGAAGTCGTTCTCATCGATGCGGTTATCGTTGTTGATGTCGCCCGGCTTCTTCATCTTGCTGCCTGGGGTCTTGAATACATACAACTCAGTACCTGACGCCTGTCCGCCTTTGGTCTCCTCAACGGTCATCTTCACATACTGTGCCTCTGGCTCACCCTTGAACTTGTATTCCTTTACACCCCCATCCTTGTTCCACTCGAAGGTGCCGTTCTCAGTCCAGTTGCTGCCATCGAAACTTGTTGCGATGCGTCCCTTGTAAATCTGTCCGTGGCTGTCACGCTCTGAGCTTGGCAGATACTGAATCCTGTCGAGCTTGGCGATGCCATGCAGGTTCATCGTCATGTCGAATGGCAATACGCCTTCCTTCTTGTAGTAGTCGGTGTGCCAGTAGTTCTTCTCGTTGAAGTCGAACATCTTGGCTACCTCCAGTCCTTCCCAGTCTGGGGTGGAGTTGGTGGCTGTGATGTCACGGATTGCCTCGTCGAGAGGGTCCTTGATGGTGCGTCCCTTCAGGGTGGTCCACTCTGATGCCCCGTCCTTGTTCACCGCTCTCACCTGTATGTCATACTCGGTTTCTGGTTTCAGATTCTCGATGGTGAATTCAGTGCTGCGGATGGTGGAGTGGAGCATACCGTCAATCTTCACTTCATAATAGTCTGCGTTTGCCTGCTTGTCCCATGCTGCAGTGATGGTGAACGCCTTGTTGGCGCCCTCTGCGTCCTTCAGGCTAGCTTGAGGGGCGTTCAGTGCACCTGCTGATTTGAGCAGGGCATCGCTGTTGTCGAACTGGTAGCCGTCCATGCGAAGCTCGATGGCATTGGCAGTCACGTCGGTTTTTGCCAGATGGATGCATACCATCGGGTTCTTTGTGATGTCCACTTTCTCGAAGTCGCTGCCTTTGGTGGCAAAGCGGTTGAACTGTGGAGCCTTGTCGTAGAACCAGGCGTTCTCTGTGGAGCGGAGAGCCTCCATCGTGCTCACCTCTGTCAGTTTCACAGTCTTTCCACCCATCTTGGCAACCAGCTTCTTAGGAGCCTGGCTCACGTTGATGCGAAGCTCTGTAGACTGGTTCTTCTCCTGTCCGGCAAAGTTGCCCTCGGTCTTGTCGATATTGACGGTGAGGCGGTCTTTAACCAATGAGGAGTGGATGTGGGTTGTGGCGTGCTCACCGATGCGGTAGAGCTCGGTCTTGCCATCATCATCATAGAGACTGTAGTCAGACTCTCCGTATGGATAAAGCTCGAAGATGCGGTTGGTGTTGTCTATCTGCGAAACGTTGTTGTTAGGGTTCACCATCGGAATGATGGCCCCTCTCTTCACGAACACAGGCAGTTTCCAGTAAGGCGCATCAAACTCGTTGATGATTCTTCCGCCCTGGTATACCTTTCCGTTGAAGTAATCCACCCATTCTCCCTCCGGCAGATAGATGCCGTTACGGATGTCGTTGCCCTGCTTGTCCATCCTGGTCTCCTTGTAGATAGGAGCCACGAGGAAGTAAGGACCGCACATAAACTGATATTCCGTAGCCTTGCCCAGGGTGTAAGGGTTCGGGTCGTCGAGGAACATCGCTCTCATCAACGGCTTGCCGGTCACAGCCTCCTGGGCTGCGGTGTAGATGTATGGCATCAGTTCTGACTTCAGCTTGAGGTAAGTTCTGTTGACGGATGCTGATGGTTCGCCGAGGATGAACGGATACTTGGCATTGGAGCCCCAGCCGTCCATGTTGAGTCCCATCGCAGTGAAGGTCTTCCATTCAAACTCACGCATGTTCATGATTGGGTTCTTTCCGCCAAAGATACCGTCCAGGTCGGAGGTGATGTTGGAGAGACCGGAAAGACCTGCGCCGATGAAGGTAGGGATATGGAAACGGATGTATTCCCAGTCGCCACCCGTCTGGTCGCCCGACCAGATGGATGCATATCGCTGTGTGCCTGCCCATCCGTCGAGAGAGATGATGAATGGGCGTGCGTTGTTGCCATAGTAAGGCATGATCTGCGCCACGTCGCTCACGCCGTTGAGTCCGAAGGAGTAGCCGTCGCCCACCCATGCCACGTCGGTCTTGAGCACTCTCACTCCTGCGGTGCCCACCTCTTTCACGATGTCGCGCTGCAACAGTGCCTCGATGCTGTCCTTAGGGTGAAGGTCTGACTGGGTCCAGAGACCAATCTCCACGCCGTGCTTGCGGGCATAGTCGCCAAACTGCTTCAGGTTCTCGATGTTGCCGTCGAGGGTTGCTTCCTGGCCATAACCGGCTCCGTATCCATCGTTAGGCAGGAACCATCCCAAAGGCATGTCGTGGTTCACGTAGCGGTCGATGGCAGCTCGGGCAGAGAACTGATAGTTGTTCTTCTCGCCATTGAGCGACTCCTTGATGCCCGTCTTGTCGCTGGCACTCTCCTTGTAGCTCTTGCCGTCCTCGAAGGTCATGGTGCGACCCTTGTCTGCCTCTTTCCAGTAGTCACGGTTGTAGGCATTGAGGTGTCCCTCGTAGAAACCGAACTTAGGCAGCAGCACCGGGTTGCCCGTCAGCTGATAGTATTCGCCCAGCAGGTCGGTAGGCTTTTCGCCCACCATGAAGAATACGTCGAGGTTCTTCGATTCGTGGGATAGCTTCACGCTGCCCTTCTGGGTGGAACCGAAGTCGTAGAGTCCCGGCTTGAAGGTGTACCACATGAAGCCATAGCCTGCTGTAGACCAGTAGAATGGGGCAGGTGAAGCCACGCCGCCATCCACCCAGTTGTTGGTGTTCACGATTTCAATCTTTTCTCCCTTGTGAGAGAAGCGTCCGTTCTGCACGCCACCGCCGAAGTAGTATTCGCCTGGCTGCTCCTGGAGGGTGAGCGTCACCTTCTCCGGAGTGAAGATGGATGGTGCGCTCTGGGTAGCCACGGTCTTGCCGTTCTCGGCGTTTACAATCTTGAACAGTCCGGTGGTCTTGTTGAAGATAACCTTTGCCTTGCTGCTGGCGAGGGTGATTTCATCGCCCTGCTCAGTAATCTGCAGGCTGCCCACCTTGGTGCGTGGGTTGTCCACCAGGATGTGAGCCTCAGGCTTTGCCTCCGGGTCTCTCATCACGCCACCGTTGTGGTCTTCAAAGATTCTGAAGATGTTTTCGCCGTAGAAGTCAACTGCCACTCTGCGGTGGTTGGCGAAGCAGAGTTCTACGGTTGTTGGGTTGATTCTTAGAATCTGCACGCCGTCTGCCTGCGCAGCCTGTGCTGTGATGGCTGTCGAAGCAGACGGAGTTTCGTTAGTAGCGTTGGCAACCATAGGCAGGCTTACAGCCACTGCCAATGAATTGCCAACGTACATTTTTCTATAGATGTTATTCATTTCGTTTTATTTGAAACAGATGTTTTCTGTTATCCCTTCAGTGGGTTACTTCAGAATCACACCGCTGTTGTCGGTAGGGTTCTGGGTAAGAGTGCCTGGATATGCGTTGATGGCATTCTGAGGGATATAGTATGTTACGCGATAGTCAGATGCCTTCACCTCCTCGTGCTGGTTGTGAGGACCTGGGTAGTCGCGTGTCAGCGAGTGACCGTTGCGGAACACGTCATAGCTGCGCTCTGCCTGGTAGGCAAGTTCCAGCTGGCGCTCCTTGTCAATCAGTTCGAAGGCGTTGTCGGCGTTGAGCTTACCTGCAGGATAACCACCGTTTACGATGGAGCGGTTGCGGATGGTGTTGAGGTCGGTGAGCGCCTTGTCATATTCGCCGAGCTTGGCGTATGCCTCTGCACGGTTGAGGTAAATCTCGCCCAGACGGCTGATGACCGGTGAGTGAAGCTGAGAGTCCTCACCCTCGCGCGAACACTTCACGATGTAGAACTGTGGATACTCACGGTTCACGGTGATGTAGTTGTCGAGCATGCCCTGATACTCTATGCCATTATAGTTGATGGTATAGTACTCGTCGGCGGCACTGACCAGAGTGAGGTCGTAGGAGTTGCCGTTCTTGTCGGTGCAGGATACCTTGTCGCCATTGTGCTTGGTGTCAAACTGGGCATAGTGCTTGTTGCCGTCGCTGCCCACATATACGAAGCGGAACACTTCCTTGTTGTCTTCGGTGTATGTAGGCTCGATGAAGTTGGCACGTGCATCTACAATCTTCTTTGATGCAGGACGCCAGTCGTTGCGGCCCGTCTCGTTGAGCAGGTCGATGTATTTCTCGCTGGCGTACATCTCTCCCCATCCCATGCCACCGATATTGGAATACATACCGCCGATTCCATAGTAGTGGTCATAGCCTGAGTATTCAGAAGCCACACGCTTCACCACGAAGATGTCCTCCGGGTTGTTCTCAGGAACGATGGTGTTGTACATCATGAACTCCTCGCGTGGAAGCAGAGAGTAGTCGCTGTTTTCGATTACCTTGTTGGAATAGTCAACGGCGAGCTGTGCATACTCCCGGTTAGGGTTCTCGTAGGTGCCGCTCATATAGAGATAGATGAGTGAGAGCATCGCCTGGGCTGCTGCCTTTGATGCGTAGGCTGGACCACGGTTCGTGCTGAGCAGCTGCTCTGCCTTCTTCAGGTCGTTGATGGCCTGCTCGTAGGTCTGCTGCACGGTGGCACGGTCGGCGAGCTGCAGGTCGAGGATGTTGTCTGGGGTACCGTTTACGATAGGCACACCCAGGTTCTTCTCCGGTGCCTGGTAGTAAGGACGACCGTAGGCACGGCAGAGGTAGAAATACATCATGCCACGCACGTAGTAGCATTCGCCGAGTGAGTTGTCGATTTCGGTGCTTTGTCCCTCATTTATCATGTTGATGATGTTGGAAGCCTGTGCGATGGCCTTGTAGCCTGAGTCCCAGAAGCTCTGCAGACGATAGTTGTTCGGCGTGCGTGAATAGCTGATGAACTCGAAGAAGGCATCGGTTGAAGAACCACGGATCACCATGTTGTCACCTGCATACTCTCCGCAACGGTGCATAGGGTCAGACCAGCTCTTGAGCTGAGCATACATACCGTTGAGCAAGGCATCGAGGTTGCTTGCAGGATTGTTCTTTATCTGTTCGTCCGACATGCTGTAGGTCGGGAAACGCTCAATGTCGCAAGAACCCAGGAGGGTTGCGCCAAGCATGAGCATCAATATACTTTTATTCATTTTCATTGTTGTCAAGAATTTAGAATGTTAAGTTAACACCAAGCATAAACTTGCGTACGGCTGGATAAACTGAGGTGCCTCCAGTGTTGGTTACGCTCAGCACTCCCTTGTCGTTGGTGCCTGCTGGCAACTCTGGGTCAACGCCAGAATAGTCGGTGATGGTAAACAGGTTCTCGCCTGATACAGAGAGGCGCAGGGTCTGGATGCCATACTTCTTCAAATCGAAGTTGTAACCCAGGGTGAGTGAGCGCAACTTCAGGTAGTCTGAGCTTTCCAGATAGCGTGATGATGCCAGATTACCCTTGTCCTGGTTGTTGTACATGGCACGTGGGTGAGTGGCGATGTCGCCTGGCTTCTCCCAGCGGCTCCAGCCCTTCTGCAGCTTCATCTGGTTGCGGTCGCCGGCATAGGCTCCGTCGGAGTCGAACTCCTGGCGATAGTAGCTGTAGATCTGGCCGCCAAGTGAATAACCGAAGTTTGCCTGCAGGTCGAAGTTCTTGTAGAACAGAGAGGTGGAGAAGCTGCCATATACATCAGGAGATGCCTTGCCACACTTGTAGTATGAAGCCTTGGAATAGCTGTCGGTTACTACCTTGTTGCCATTCGCATCGTCCATATACCACTGTGGCTTACCGTCCTCTGGGTTAACGCCAGCCCATTCCTTCATATAATAGGTGTCTACAGGCTCGCCAATCTCAAGGATGCGCTGTGCTGTACCTGCAATCGATGTACCGTCGCTGATCAGCACTGGCTTCACTACATAGTTGCCGTTGGCATCACGCTGCTTGTAGAGGTCTCTCAGTTCGTTGCTGTTGTGGGAGATGTTGGCTGTAACATTCCATGTCAGGTCCTTTGTGCGGATGATGTCTCCGCCAATGGTGAACTCGATACCGGTGTTGCGCATCTTGCCGATGTTCTTCCAGATGGATGTCACGCCCACCAGTCCCGTTACAGGCACCTGGTAGAGGATGTTGCTGGTGTTCTTGATGTAGTAGTCGAGGGTGGCATGCAGGCGGTTCTGCCAGAAAGAGGCATCCACACCCACGCCTGTGGTATAGGTCTTCTCCCATGTCAGGTCCTTGTTTCCTATCTGAGAGATGAGCGCACCTGGATTCTCATTATAGGTGGCACCCACTGAGTAGAGAGAGTAGGATGGATAGAGGGAGGTAGGCACATTACCTACAGAACCGAAGGCGGCGCGCAGCTTGAGCTGGTCTACCCAGTCTGCCTTGAACCATGACTCGTTGTTGATGTTCCATGCTCCACTTACGGAGAAGAAGTTGCCATAGCGGTTGTTGGAACCGAAGTTGGAACGGCCGTCACGGCGCAATGAGAGCTCTCCGTAGTAGCGGCTGTCGTAGTCGTAACGCCACTGTGTGAAGTAAGACTGCTTGGCCCATGCCGTGCGGTAACCGTTGGCCATCTCCGGCTTGGCAGCTGTCATGAAGTCCTCGAATCCTGAGATGAATCCTGTGGCATACACATCGGTATACTTCATTTCATAGTCGTTGAACTCGTAGGCGAGCAAAGCGTTGACGTTGTGCTTGCCCCAGCTCTTCTTGAAACGGAGCAACTGGTTGGTATAGCGGCGGGTAGATACATAGTTGTACTCTGTGGTACGGCCATTCACTCCCTCGCCTGAACTTGACTTCGGATCGTAGTAGCCGTGAGTCTGGCTGTTGTAGTAACTGTAGTTGTTGACAGATGAGAATGTGAGCCAAGGAGCTATCTTGATGTCGAAATCCAATCCGCCAGACAGGTCGTAGGTGGTACTTGTTGAGTAGTCGCCTGCGGCAAGGTCGTTCAGATAGTTGGTTGCCTTGGAGTTCACCCATCCGGCATAGTAGTTTGGCACCAGGTTGCCGTTCTCATCGTAAGGGCTATCCCATGGCATCATGGAATACATGGCGCCCACGCTATACTGCTTGTCCTTGTCGTTGGTGCGTGAACCGCTGATGTTCGGCTTGATGGTGAGCCACTCGTAAGGCTTGTAAACCACCTTGATGCGGGTGCTGTAGCGGTTCATGTCATAACCCTTGACGGCACCTTCTTCCTTGAAATAGCCCAGGGTGAACATTGACTGTATGTTCTCGCTGCCACCATTGAGGGTCAGGTTATAGTCCTGGGTGGAACCGGTCTTCTTGGCAAGCTTGAACCAGTCGAAGTTGGAGTTTCTCAGGTCTTCGTTCCAGCGTGGGAAGTTCACTGACTCCACATTCTGGAACGACTTATAGTAGTCGTAGAATTCCGCACCGTCCATCATCTCCAGGTTGCCACGGTTCAAAGTGCTCAGACCGGCCTTGGCAGACAGGGAGATAGACATCTTTTCGTGCTTGGCTTGCTTGGTGGTGACTACTACGACGCCGTTGGCACCCTCTGAACCATAGATGGCTGTTGAGGCTGCATCCTTCAATACGGTCATCGTCTCGATGTCGTCAGGGTTGAGGTCGCCGGCACTGTTGCCCACAATGACTCCATCCACAACCCAGAGAGGAGCTGTGGCACCATTGATGGAAGTCTGTCCACGGATAATAATGGCTCCCGTAGAGCCAGGACGACCAGAACCAGGAGCTACATACACACCCGAAACCTTGCCGTTGAGCATGTTTTCAACGGTGGCAGATGTGATGTCTTTCAGTTTTTCTCCCTTGATATTTGCCATGGCACCAGTGAGGCTCTCTTTCTTCTGAGTGCCGTATCCCACTACGACAACCTCTTCGAGCGCCTCGGTGTCTTCCTCCAGTGAGATCTTCATGCCGTTGCTGGCTTTCACCTCAGTCTCCTTGAATCCGACATACGAAATCTGTAGGGTAGCGTTGGTGTGGGTATTGAGTTCAAACTCACCATTCAGGTCGGTTACGGCAGCCAGTTTGGTGCCTTTTACTTTCACACTTGCTCCAATGACAGGTTCTCCTGTTTTGGAATCGACGATGGTTCCCTTAATCTTTCCTGTTTGTTGTGTAACAGTCAGTAGCTCATTAGATGTTGGGTAGTTAGCGTATGCAGCATTTGCAGCCAGGATAGAGGCGCATACGAGCATACCTACCTTTAGATTTTTTGCCATACTTTGTTCTGTTCGTTCTTGCAGGCTTTTCATTTCTTAATTCCGTTGTAAGCTGCTATTATTAATGTATATAGTCAGCTTGCATTTACCAGTTTTTGCACCTATATTAGTGCCTGCTTAGATAAACTTCAAGGTTTAAAATCTGATACTTGGTGCAAAGATATATTAAATTTTTGATAAACCGACAAGTTTTTACCAATTTTCTTTCGTATTGATGAGGATTTTATTAAAGTTGTTATAAAATCCTCGTTTTTTGTGAATAAAATTTACGAATGAGGGTAGAGATTACAATTATTTTATACTTATCCCAGCCAGTTGGTAAAGATAAGTATGCATTCGTGCACTTTCTCAAAGAATCTTCCTATTCTTTGCTTCATGCTTTTATGGTAAATTCCGTTCATAGCCTTCTTTATTTTAGTTGCATCAACTGTTCTCGTGTTAACCCAGTTATTTCCATGATGGTAGCATCCTCCATGCCTTTCGACAGCATAGTCTTGGCTATTTCCAGGCTTCTTTCATTCTTGCCTTTTTCCATGCCTTTTTTCATACCTAATTCCATACCCTCCGCAAGTCCTTCTTGCTTACCTTCTTGCTTCGCCGTATCAATGGAATTTTTGATATCCCTATATGCCTTCTTACTAGCTTCATACTCCCGAATCTCCTGAGGAGTAAACTTGGCAATCTCGGCTTCTTCGAAAAGTCGGTCGAAAACCTTATCGCACAGCTCCTTCGGACGCTGGGTAAGCTTGTAGAGGTTCTTCAAGGCATAGAGCCACTTTTCGTAGAGCGTCTCCAGTTCTCCTAAGGTCTTATTGAACTTGGCAATCTCTACATAGATAAACTCCAGCTTGTCGTAGAAAATCTTGTGGGTAGCGGTATCGCACAACTGTACATGGTGGCGGATCTTTTCCTTGTCGAAGGCATCCTCGTTCATGTTGAAGTTGAGCAGGGCTACGGTGTAGACATGATTGAGCTTGAAATCCCAGTCACTGCCCTTTGGTGCCTGCTCGCGAATCGGGAACGTGGAGTAGAAGAGGGAGCGGTCCTTGAAATAAGCCTGGTAGGCATTCTGCATTTCAACGATGAACTTCTCGCCGTTTTCTCCTTCGCAATACACGTCGAAGATGGCACGGCGATCGGTATAGACATCCCCGACGTGCTCCGGGTTCAGATACGAAACGTCCTTCACAACCTGTCTGCCATTAAACAAGCTGTTGAGGAAGCAAATGAGCAAATCCTTGTTCATCGCTGTTCCAAAAATGCGCTTGAAGCCGAAATCGGTCAGCAAGCTGATGTATCGTTCTTCTACCTGTTTCATACGATATTCATTTAGTTTCACTGCAAAATTACGCTTTTTTCCTGAAACGACCAAATAAAAAGTGGGAAAACTGCCTGATAGACATTCATAAATCTCTCAATAACATACCTTAGAGGAATTGTTTGCTGTTGAAAGTTTATAGTTTACTGTTGATTTTTGGGTAATTGGCTGATAATTTGCAGATTTATTCTGATTTTCTTGGTGGTTTCGAAGAATATGTGTAATTTTGCGACATTATTAAACGTTTAAAATGAAAGGTTATGGCTTTAGAGATAAGAAGTATTCCTGTTTTGACAGGTGAGACTGCAGAACGCTTTGTTCGTGAGGCTGAGGAGAATGAGCGCAATCCGCAAAGAAAGGCTTTGCGAATGTCATATGCTGATGTGGAGAAAATATAGGTTCGTTCAACTGCTAATTTGAAAGCACATGGAGGAAAGAGTCCTTTTGCAAAGTAATTGCTCTATTCCTCCATAGATGCCATGAAACTTTCTAAGCTATCTACCCGAACTACACCTGCATCATGACCACTTTCTGCCTCTTTCATTGCAGCCAATGTTTCTGCGTTTGGGACATCTTCCAAGGCAGCACTCCTAGAGATAGGGGAGTCTGAAACAATTTTAACGCCTTTCATAAGAGAGAGAACGTTCTTTAATTGCTCCAACAAAGATGGACTATCTATTTGTAATGTCAACTGTGCCATAACTTAATATTTATTTTTGCAGCAAAGATAAGGGTTTTCTGTGAAACCACCAAATTTTTAGTCGAGTTTTTGATTCATGGTTCTATTCTCGCAGATTTTTGGGACCTGCTCGGTAATATGAAGGAAAAGAAATTAAAAGTATTCGCTCTTCCTATAGAGGAGTTATTTCTGTTTTTCTCAGATTTCTCAAATAATACTGAACTTTCGCATGTGGCTTAAGTACGGGCTAGGGGCTTCTGCCCTTTACCTTTCCCTTCGGCCGGTGACCGTTGGTTCAGGGCGTGTAGGGCAAAACTTCCGAAAATTCAGTAAAGAATTTATATCTATAATGATGCAAAAAGACGAATAATTCGCTGAAAATCAAAGGAAACTGTAACTTTTTTGTAGATTTGCCAGGAAATATTTGGTATTTTGAAAACTTCTGTGTATTTTTGCAGAAAGAATGTGATTAAATAACGAAAGCAATTTTAAGAAAAAGGAGTTTGTTATGACAGCATTAAATATACAGGCAGCACAGAATGATATTATTCGTCAGGTGCTTAATACACAAGATATCCATCTTTTGGATAAAATCAGAAAACTCTTTGCTGGTAAAGAGGCTGATGAGGCGTGTATGGTTCAAGAAGAGCCTTGCATGACTAAAGAAGAAATACTCTCAGGTTTCGACAATGCCCTTCATGAGCTGAAGTCCTATCGTGAAGGAAAGCTAGAGCTTAAACCATTGGAGGACGTGCTGAATGAGTTGTAAGATATATACGTTCCCTTCTTTTGAAAGGGAAGCTAAACGATTGAATAAGCGCTATAAGTCGTTTAAATCTGATTTGAAGGAATTGATGAATGAGTTGAGTTCTTCCCCCTCTTTAGGTGCAGATTTAGGTGGTGGCTTGCGTAAGGTTCGTATGGCTATCAAATCGAAAGGAACTGGTAAAAGTGGCGGTGCCCGTATTATAACAGTTGTGTTAGCTGATATAGAGGATGGTCTCGGCTTGCTTTATATTTATGATAAATCGGAGCGGAGTACTTTAAAGGGGAAAAAATTGACAGATTTGTTGAAGAAGAATGGCTTAGTTTGATATGCTATTTAAGAAAGGAGTAATTTATGAAGGAAAAGAAACTAAAAGTATTCGCTCTTCCTATTGAGGAGTTTGAAAAGAAATATCCTGTTAGCTATTCGATAGTAGTACCAGAAATTCCTGAAGGACATGTGGCAAAGTTTGTTTCTGTACGCCCTTGCTAGATTTCTATAATTCTGAAGAATAGAACAATACAACGAAAATTCCCTGTTGCCGATGCTTGTCAGGTAGCATCAGCAACAGGGAGTCTTTGTTTTACTCCTCGTCCTTGTTCTGCTCATCTCCCATACGATACTTAATGTCGTAGTTGATGATGAAGTCGAGCTCTTCTTCTGTAAAGCCGTAATGCTTGGCGAGAAGCAAGGATTATATGTATATTTTGTCTATTTCTTTAGAAAGATATATTGTTTGCGTCAACACATACAATATGTTGGAATAGTGGATGATGGCGTTGAAGTCTAGCTCTGTGCCTTTTCTGTCTTTAAGCCATTTCTCTGCTATTTGGTATCCGCCAATATAGTATCGCCAAACTTCCTCTGGTACATTGTCGTAATAGTTTTCTTTGTTGATGTACACTTTGCCGTCTTTCCATTGAGGCTTAACGATTATGCTGCTCCCGTTTCCTTTGAAAGGGAATTGACTCTTGGCATTCCATGTTGCCGTATTGTCCATAAGATGCAGATGACGCAAGTGGTTACCCAATGCCGCAAGTTTTTTAAACTCTTCTTCATTTTGAGGGTATGGAATACGAGGAAACTGGTATTTCAGTTGTTCCTTGAATTTCTCTCGATAGTTTGAGGAATGCAGGATGGCATAGATGTAGTCGAGCAAATCTTCTGGGGAAGGTTCTACTCCTAAGCAGTCGGCTAGTTTCTTGATGATGTCTCCATTAAGATTAGAAATTATGGTTTCCTTTTCGTCACCTAATTCCTGAGTGCTGGAGTCTCCCTGGTTGACAGCTTTACTCGTATCAACGTATAAAGGATACACGTATCCTCCTCCACGATAGAAGATGTTCAAGTCTACTATTGTGTTGGTAACGAAGCATAAATTCCAAGGCATGTCGCCAACTACATTGCCACTCTTGCCGATGATTAAACCTAGATTCTTGCTCTGGTCTTGGGTGGCAAGGTGGCGCATCGTATCATAAACAGGTCTGGCAATAAATCCTTTGGATTTGTTTGTGAAGTATGTATATCGTTTATCCAATGGGCGATATGTAGCTTCTTTAAAAAACTCTTCTTTTATGCCAAATTCTTTAATGTTACGAATACCATTGATTACTTTTGAGTCTTCACTCTCTTTGGTGATGTCATACTTTTCTTTGATGGCTTGCTCCTCCAAGTCTCTGAAGTCTTGAACTATCCTTTTTATTCCATTTAGACTAGATTGGTAGGCGATAGAATCTCTTTTGGTACATATTCCAAGAGCCTTTTTTATAAAGAGCTCTTCAACAGGGAATCCTTGCCCGAATTCTGTTTCCATGTTCTTCTTGATTGGGAGAAGAAAATACATCGGTGATGTAGGTGTAACTTCTTCAAAATCTAAAGCCACCAAGTCGTTCTGCTCCAAGAAATCAAACTTGTCTTTCTTCTTTCCATATAAATCTTTATAATATACTTTGGCTAAGGAAGATTCGCTTTTTTCTTTTCCGGTTTTTACAAAGAGAGTGATGCATACCCCGCTTTCGATTCCAAACACATTCTCGTCTTTAGAACCATCAGGGCAAGTCTCTTTTGTTTTGTTACTGCCGTGAAGATTAATGATGTATATATTATCAAAAGTCTTCAGCAGCTGATAACGCATTCCTCTAAAAGTGAGACTGTCTAAATGTGTGTTGGGAGTGATGTAGCCTATAATACCCTTGCCATTTTCTTCTATGAAACGCTGTGCCAAAGCGATAAACTTCACGTAGTCATTATTTAGCCATTTCGTGTCGGCAATCTTCTTTGCCTTTTCATTTTTTTTGAGTATTTGGTCTGGCTCCTGCTTGTACTTTTCTATGAGTTCTTCTATCTCGTCAGCCTTGTTTTGGCTCTCCCCATTGTATGGAGGATTGCCCAACATCACCATGATAGGACGTTGCGACTTGATGCGGTCGGCTTCCGCTTGTTCTAGGGAAATCCAATATCCTGTGTTGCTTTCTCCTGTCTTGTTTGGCTTTCTGAGAGAGTCGGTAAGGCAAATGTGGAATGCATCGTCTTTTTCAGTCTTATAACCAGTATGTGCCAACACCATATCAAACTTGATGTGTGCTACAGTATAGGACGCCATCTGTATCTCGAAACCATACAGACGAGGCAAAAGACAGCTGTGGACATATTTCTGCCAAAGTGTCTCCTGTCCCTTATATTGGTCAGCGATATGATTGATGATTTCCGCTAAGAATGTACCGGTTCCTACTGCAGGGTCTAGTATCTGTACTTGACTAAGTTCCGTTTCTCCATCCAGCGTCTTGTGAATGATTGTGGTTGTGTCGGCCAAGCCTTCTTCAATACTCAACTTGTTCTTCAGAAGAATGTCTATGGAATCTACGATAAACTTGACGATGGGGAGTGGGGTATACCATACGCCGAAGTTCTTTCTGTCTGCTGAATTGAATGCTTTCAGAAAGTCTTCGTAGAAGTGTATCAGTGGGTCTCGGTTGTTTCTGATGTCTCGTTCGAACATTTTTTGCAAATTGGTGGCACCGAACATCTCAACCAAGTCGTCGATAATCCAGGAGATGCTCTCATGGATTGTATTACCAGCCAAGTCGTTGAAGATTCCTCGTAGCAACTTGTTGGTTTTAGGTATCAGCTCAGCTGCCTCTGCCCTGGAGAAATTCTCTGGGGTGGAGTCGTTTAGTCGGGCTGCAAATAAGCCGTAAGCTACTGTCTGCGAGTATATCTTGGCAAAGCCATCCTCGTCGAGATTTTGAATGAGAGAATCCTTGAGATCTGTATAAGTCTTCTTCAATAGTCCCGATGCATTGTCTTCGCCGTTTTCCTTCAATAAGTCTGTAAGAATGGCACACATCATCTGGCTTTTCTTTGCCATGAGATCCGCCAAAGTTGTAGCAGAGCGAATAGGTTGAATCTTCTTCCCGATGTATTTGCGAAGGAACGAACATAGCTGTTTGCCTTTTTCGCTGTCGGGTATGATTTCATCGTTCTGGCATGTGCCTATACAAATGTCCAAGATAGGAGTATCGTTGCCGCTTTCATAAAACAGAAAACGGAGGTAATCTGTAAAGACTGCATGGTTCATCGCCTTCTTGTAGCGGTCGAACTGTTCCTGGTTTCTTCCTTTTCCCTCTAAGTCAGGCTTGTTGATGTCCTTGGTTTCTATACTGGCTACAGTTACAGCATCACGCTTGCGAATGATGGATATGTCGGGCTTACCGCAAGTCATATTGCGTGGCTCATTGATAGCTTGATATTCTGGCTGTAGCAGACTATTCAATAAATTCTCCAATGCCGAGCGGTAGCTATACTCGCTGGCATCATGAGTACTATAGGTTGCGTTTAATGCCTTAAAGTACTCATCTAGAAGATTTTCAATTGACAGATTCTTTTGCATGTTGGTAGGAGCTTTAAATCTTATTACTGAAATCTGTGAACTAATAAAAATGTATTCCGAGGGTACAAGATACAAAAAGAGCGTACCCGTCATCTCGTTGAATTCCAATTCAAGGCTGCTCCTACCACAGATGGCCCAACTACGAAATACAAGAGATGAGGGTACGCCATATCATGGCGCACCGTCTCATACTGTACGTTCGTAGTTTTGAATTTTGCTTTGGTAGGAGCTATTCTGAATTGAACTTCCAGTCGAATCGATACGAATCTAATCGTTAACCCACGAAAATAGAGCAGGTTTGGCATTTGCCTCGCCATACTTGGGGACAAAGGTACTACAAAATCTTGGATTGACAAAAAAATAATCTCATTTTTCTTTGCGCTTTCCAAATAAAAGCGTCTCTTTGCACCAAAGTTAATAATAAACTTTGGAATTATGGTAGGTATATTGATTTTTGCAATAATCTTGACTTATGTCACATTCGGATCTTTTCTTTGTGACGATAGAGAATACTGTTACAGGAGATAAAAAAGACACTCTGCAACAGAAATAAAAAATATTTGATTGGGGGATGCCAATGACATGGCCTATAAGTTCTATAATAAAGAGCGGGAAATTATACAGGCAGCACAGAATGATACAGATGAGGCATGTATTGTTCAAGAAAAGCCCTGCATGACTAAAGAAGAAATTCTATCAGGTTTCGACGAAAGCTAGCAAGATATAAACGGAATTGAATAGGTCAGCGCTTACGTCCTTTACCAAATAACTCAGAATGTGAACCTAAACGAACTAATTCAATTCTGTCATTTTCTTTATCAAACCAAATCAAAAGTGTGTCATTCTCAACATGGCATTCCATAAAGTTCTTCCAGTTACCTTTCAAAGGATGAGGATTATACTCTTCTGGTATCTGATTACCTTCTGCCAAAAGCTTAACTATCCCCATAAGCGTTGCTATAAATTCTTTATCATTCTTAAAACGCTTATAATCTTTCTTGAACTGCGAGGTCTTTCGAATTTCTTTCATAAGCTCTATTCCTCCATTGATGCCATGAAACTTTCTAAGCTATCTACCCGAACTACACCTGCATCATGACCACTTTCTGCCTCTTTCATTGCTGCCAATGTTTCTGCGTTTGGGACATCTTCCAAGGCTGCACTCTTTGAGACAGGAGAATCCGGAACTATTTTAACGCCTTTCATAAGAGAGAGAACGTTCTTTAATTGCTCCAACAAAGATGGACTATCTATTTGTAATGTCAACTGTGCCATAACTTTAAATGTTTATTTTTGCAGCAAAGATAAGGGTTTTCTGTGAAACCACCAAATTTTTAGTCGAGTTTTTGATTCATGGTTCTATTCTCGCAGATTTTTGGGACCAGCTCGGTCTCTGTGTGGGGCGGGACATGTGGTAAAATTCTAGTGATATCGAATCTGAAACAAGCCTCTTTTGAGGTTGGTTTAAGCCTTACGTAACGTTTATTTCAGGCTTAAACCAACTCCAAAAGAGGCTTGTTTGGGATGAAAGGGGGATGCTTTTGATTGGCAAAAGAGGCTTGTTTGCGGGGGGCATGAACGATGTCCCCAACATGATGCCTATTTCCGATGAAGGAGCTTCTCGATGATGTGGCAGTTGAGCTGCTTGCCGATGAACTGCATGTAGTAGTGCGTGATGCTGTCGGGCTGGATGTCGCGGCGACGCTCCATGTTGCGAAGCTTGCTCAGCTGTGTGGAGGGATGGTTCGGGGGCTTCGTGCCGATATGGGTGAAGAAGTCACGGTACAGGCGGTTGAGCGGGATGTCGCGCTGCCATTCGTCTACCGGACGGTCCTGATTGGCATTATACACCAGTTCTATCAGCCAGCGCTGAGGACAGCGCCAGGTATACTGCGCAGGACTCTGACTCATCAGCCAGTGATAATCTTCCACCAGCTGCTGGTGGGCCTGCAGTTTCAGATTGTGATATTCTTCGTTCGTCATAATTCCAAGAAATTTGATGATTTTAAAGCTTTTGCCCTTTCAGGGCGTGTGGGGTATAGCGCAAGGGTGATTCCTATACCGCCCACGGCTCCACATCCTTCGGCAGTATCTTGCGCTGAAGGCGCTCGGCGATGCAGTCTTCCTCCGAATCGCGCTCGTCATACCTGCCGCACGGCTGGCGAACATACAATACCTTGCCCGGCTGGCAGAACTCCTGATCTCTCACCTTCAGCATTTCTACGATGGTATACGACTTGCCCTCTTCCGGCTTGTTCATGCGCCTTACCGTGAACAGGAAATCGGCGAGGTTAGCCCACTGGGCACTGCCCGCAATGGAATAGATGTCGAGCGGAGGAAACGACTCATGACCGTCCTTGTACTGGATTCTCGGATGAGCCACCACTATCGTCCATACCCGTCGGGCACGGCTCCATGCCTGCAGCTTCGTCAGCATCAGCCTCACCTTCTCCGTTTCCGTGGCTCGGCTGCCGCCCTCCGTCATGTCGATGAATACGTACGGGTCTATCACCAGGAAGTCGAGGCCGTGCTTGCGCATGTCGCGCTCAGCCATCGCTATGAAGTAGTCGCTGTCGGGCAGGCGTGTCTTCGTGTCGAAATCCACCATGTGCTGCGTCAGGTAGCTGATAACCTTGCTGTTCACCTCCCTGGCATCTCTCTCCTCCATAGTCTGGTCCATGCTGGCGGTGTCTTCCACTCCCAGTGCCACCCTCGCTATCTCCCTGACGTGCTTCGCCTTGACAGGTTTTTCGAAGGAGAAGAACGCCACGCGCTTCTGGCGCTGGAACATCAGATGAGCCATCATGCAGTTCAGAAAATCGGTCTTTCCGGAGTTCGGGATGCCCGTCAGGATGATGAGTCCGCCGTCGGAGGTAGGGTGGAAGATGCGGTCGGTGAGCATGCCCATGCCCACGTCATATCCCTTGTCGTAGTTGCCCATCATCACCTCCAGGATATCGGGTTCGTGCTGGTGCAGGTCGTAGATGTCCTGCGCCGCCACGTCTTCCGCCTCCTGTATGATTCGCCTCACCTCGTTGGCTCCGAAGGCGGCATAAACGTCGCTGATGTCCTTGCGGTTGCCGGAGAGATGCACCACCTTGGCGCGTGCGGTATAGGCGTTGAGCAGCGCCTTCACCATGCCTCTGCCGGGGCGGTCGGTATCTCCGCAGATGATGATTTCCTCCACCTGGGCTATCCATTCCTCGAAGGCCTCGTGGCTCTCGTCGATGTTGGTCTGGGCGCCGTTGGCGATGCTCAGCACGTAGGGGAATCCGCAGCTCATCAGCGTCAGCCGGTCCTTCTCGCCCTCGGTGATGATGAGCTGACTGACGGGTTCGGCATCGGGACGGATGGGGTTGATGCTGTCGATGCCGTAGGGGGCGCAGGGCTTGGTGGGCGACTCCTGGGCGAAGTCCTTGGACCATTCTCCGGTGATGGGGTTGAGGACGACGGAGCGGAATTTCACGTTGATGATCTTGCCGTCCAGATAGTTGCAGTAGGCGATGGCTGGGACGAGGGTGATGCCGTGAGGGTCTTCGCTCTTCCCGTCGTCGGCTTTCTTGTGCATGTAGGCGCACATCACTCCCGCTTTCTTCACCGTTTCGGGGTCCAGTTTCATCGCCTGTATGTAGCTCTTCACCTGGTTCTGCAGGGCTTCAATTTCCTTGGGCTGGAGCAGCGGGCGTGCCTTGGGACAGGTGATGGCGAGCTGGGGCGAGTGGAAATGCTCCAGGAACTGCTGGCGTTCCTCATCGCTTTCCAGGGGGTAGATGGGGTAGAGCCAGGAGCGCACCTCCTCGTTGATTTCCTTGTAGTCGCTGGATACCATGGGCACGTAGTTCTTGTCCTTCTGCTGGTTGGCTTTCTGCTTGCTGGCTCTGGCGTAGTAGGCTCCGTCGATGCGTGAGGATTCCTGGTGGTTGAGGGCTTTCATCTCCTCGAGCATGCCGCTGCAGTTGCATCTCCAGCAGTGGAAGTATCCGTTGCTTCTTTTCACGAAGCATCTGCGGCTGCTGCATTTGGGGCAGGTAACCTGGACGTCGAGTCCGCCCTTGGTGATCTGTTTGATGGCATCGGTGGTGATGGCCTGCAGGTTTTTCAGGTTTACGGGTTGCTCTTCGGGATTGCCGGAGTTCTCGTTTGTGGCGTCGATGTCATCGGAAGCTTTTTGGGCGATTCCGTTGTGCTGCTGTTCGTACTCGAGATAGAGCTTTCTTTTTTCATCAGGAATCTTTTCCTTGATTTCGGGGAAGTCGGTAGCGTAATATCGTGGCTTCTCATTGTGACAATCTTCTTGTTTCATAGGTTGATATTGAATTTGCGTTTAATGATTGTTGTTTTTAGGCACGGATTACACGGATATTTTTCTGTGATTATAGTCGCTTTACTTACATTAGCGTCATAAATCCGTGTAATCCGTGTAATCCGTGCCTTATCTATGTTCTAGGCTACTGGTTCCATTTCTTTGCAAACTTGTTCCATGCGGCTGAATCCGAAGGTCTTGGCGGTGCCTCATTCGGTATTCGGATCTGCTTGATGGTTCCGTCTTTGTTTCTGACGTCATAGAATCTCTGTTCCGTTGCCTTGTCCTGGTATTCGTATGCGGAGACAGGTCGGTTCTGTCGAATCATCTCGGCAGCGTGCTGCATCATGTAGAGTCGGGTATCGCTGACGGCAGCAGAAATCTTCTTCTGCATGAAATCTTTTTGGATGAGATTCTTGATCCAGCAGCTCTGTCCCAGCAGCGTAGGAATCTTCATCATTCTTTCGCTGTGCTCCAGGAGGTAAGGGTAGAGGTAGGCGTTGAAGAACTGACGGGTAGCCATGGTTGCGGGGCATGCCGCCTTCTTGTCGATGTATAGCTCCGGCATCAGTTTCAGCGTAGTTTCGTTGATGGTTTCCACGATGTTGGTGTAGGCATCCTGGTCGGTAGCGATGTAGTTGATGAGCGACTTGGCTGCGGCTTCGATGCGGGCCTTCTGTTCGGGCGAAAAATTCTGGAAATTTTGTGCGCTAACATAATAGCTATATACTTTCTTTTTTATATTTTTCTTTATTATATTATCATATAGGGAGTTATAGCGCACAGAATTTGCCGGATTTTGTGTTGAGCCAGACTGAATTTGCGTTGCATTTGGAGCCGTTCCGTCATTGCCTGGCTGTTCAGAAGCGTTATCTACAACCATGTCTTCTTCCTTTTCTTCATGCCATATTGGGGTATAAAAAGCGAATAGATTCTTGATGTTGTGTTCAGCTTTATTATCTTTCCAAATGTAGCCAAATCCCTTGCTTCGCAATATGATATTAAGAAAATCAGTTTTGCTGCCATAGCGCAAACCTCTGGAAATATTATAAAAATTCCCGCATGGATACACTTTGTTCAAATCCATCCAGGCTGGTTCTCCCAGGTATAGCAGCATCATCTTGCGGATATTGCAATCCGTAAGTCCATTCGTATGCCATGTTGCCATCAATCTGCGAACCAGTTTGATGTCAACTGTAGTAGTGAGCGGCTTGATCGTGAAGTCGTTCCCGGCACTGTATCCCGTGCCTCCGGAATTGTCATTTGTTTGTGTTGTCATCATAATTCAATTTGTTTATAAATTTGTATAAGATTGATAAAAATCATTACATGCATTCATCGCTTCGTCTATATCCTTCAGGTCTTCCACCAGATACTGTCCGAAGCTCCCGAATGCTGCGATAAACTCCGCTCTCAGCTGTTCCTGCTGGTCGGTGTCATCTATTCTGCATACAGCACAAGGGCAGATTTTCTTCTTGGTCATATGCCGTAAAGCTTCATGCTTATTCAAGTCTGGGATGAGCGTGATAATGGTGATAGCCAATCGTTTAGCCATATTCTGATGAAGTACTTTATCAGTATTACATTTCAGGATTTTTCCTATCTGTCCATTTCCCATTCCAGCCCTCTTTGTGATAGTGCCTTTACAGATGTTGTTCAGTTTCAGAATCCTCAGTATAAACTGTATGATTCTATCCGTCTGAGCTCTTTCAGCCTTCCATTCTATCATATAAGCTGGTGATTTTTCTGCTTTTTGAGCATCAAAATTATTGAAAATATTCTCTGCCATGTTCTTTTGTTAGTTGTTCTATTTTTTATTCTTTTTATCTACTGCAAAGTAACAAAAAATAGCTGAACCGGCAACGATTCTTTCCACTTCCCCCTCTAGGGGCGTAAGTGGAAAAACTAATTTTGAAGGATGGTTGATTATCCCGAAAAGGGGATATTTGGGTTGGATACAACCTCTTCTCTGTGTCTTGCCACGCTCGACATAAATACGTCGATAGAACCCGTATTGATGATTGAATATTTTAAGTCCCACAGATTTCACAGATTTACACAGATTTCATTCTGATGTGCGAGAAAAAATCTGTGTAAATCTGTGAAATCTGTGGGACTTTTGAATAATATCTCTGTGGGGTAGAGGTAAAGATGAGTCGCGATTATTATGCAATGGCAGGAACCATCGGACCGTATAGGACGACTGGCAAACTGTTAAGAAACCTCCATATATTCAGTGAAAGTTCAAAATCTATTTGATTTTTCAACATGTTCTGAAACTTTTCCCCGATTTCCTTGCGTGTTTCAAAATAAAAACTTATCTTTGCGGTGACGTTTTAAAAAGAAAATAAAGAATAATACTCATTAATAAATTATATGATTATGATGGATTTTACTTTATCAAATTGTAAGGACTTGGATGTTCGCAAGGTTACTTGTGGCATCACGAAGCGTTTTGCCATTCTTCTGGTCATGCTGGTTATGATTACGAGCAAAGCATTGGCTGGTGCCAGCTTTGAAGTGATTGATGGATTTAAGTATTTACTAGATTCGGATACAAAAACGGCAACACTTGTACCTAATACAGAAAAATATGCAGGTGATGTTGTGATTCCAGAAAGCGTGAAAGCAAAAGATGGGAATGATTATAAGGTTACGGCTTTTGGTGAAGATTGCTTCTCGTGGTGTGTAAAATTAACTTCCATCACGATTCCTTCATCTGTTACTTCGTTGGGGGCTCGGTGTTTCGGTAGTTGTAAGGGCTTAACTTCCATCACGATTCCTTCATCTGTCACTTCTTTGGGGGCTGAGTGCTTCGCTTATTGTAGCGGCTTAACTTCCATCACGATTCCTTCATCTGTTACTTCGTTAGAGGAACATTGCTTCGGTGGTTGTAGCGGCTTGACTTCCATCACGATTCCTTCATCTGTTACTTCTTTGGGGATTGCGTGTTTCAGTGATTGTAAGGGCTTAACCACCATCACGATTCCTTCATCTGTTACTTCGTTGGGGGAATCCTGCTTCACTGGTTGTAGTGGCTTAACTTCCATCACGATTCCTTCATCTGTCACTTCTTTGAGGTTTGGTTGCTTCTGGGGGTGTGTAAAATTAACTTCCATCACGATTCCTTCATCTGTTACTTCGTTGGGGGATGATTGCTTCCATAATTGTAGTGGCTTAACTTCCATCACGATTCCTTCATCTGTTACTTCATTGGGAAAATCCTGCTTCTCTGGTTGTAGTGGCTTAACTTCCATCACGATTCCTTCATCTGTTACTTCGTTGGGGGGTGATTGCTTCAGAGACTGTAGTAGTTTAACTTCCATCACGATTCCTTCATCTGTTACTTCGTTGGGGAAATATTGCTTCTATAGTTGTATCAGTTTAACTTCCATCACGATTCCTTCATCTGTTACTTCGTTAGGTATCTTTTGTTTCGTCTATTGTAGCAACCTCGAAAGTATATATTTCAAAGGTAAAACCCCTAACCGTATAAGCAATGCTTCAATCTCTAAAACATGCATAATATATGTTCCTGCAGAATATCTCCAGGACTACAAAGACGCTTTGGGGTCTGATTATAAGTATATCTATACTTGGAATCCAAACGAATCTGGCGATGACGACAAGCCTCTTACTCAATGTGCTACTCCATCTGTCTTTTATGGCGCTGGCAAGTTGAAGTTCTCTTGCGAAACTGCAGGAGCAAAGTATCATTATACTATCAGCGATAAGGATATGGCTACAGATGCACTTAGCGAAGACGGTAATGTAAACCTTTCTGCTGCTTATGACATATCTGTATATGCAACAGCTGATGGCTATAAAACATCAGAAAAAGCTAAGGCTACACTATATTGGGTCAATGCCAACCTGGAGAATGCAACCAACATCAACCAGGCTAGAACCCGTGGCGTTGTGGCTTCTTCCCATGACGGCATCGTCAGCATTTCGGGCCTTGATAATGGCGAGGTTGTCAAGTTCTATGCAGCAGATGGTAAGCTTATCGGCTCCTCTTCTGCCGTAGACGGTACCGCATCCTGCGCTGTGTCAGAAACCATGGTTATCGCTAAATTCGGTGATAATGCCATCAAGGTAGCCATAAAATAAGCGTTTAAGGTCACAAATTGTGATTTTGAAAATTGATATAAATATGGCAGATAATAATGAACATCAAGATAAAGGAGAACTGGTCACAAATTGTGACCGGTTACAAAATGATGAAGTCGTAGTTACCACTCCTGTAGAAAGTCGAATAATGTCTATTCGTGGAAATCAAATTATGATAGACAGAGACTTGGCTGAACTTTACGGAGTGGAAACTAAAAGATTAAACGAGGCTGTAAAACGTAATATAGAACGTTTCCCTGAGCGTTTCCGTTTTCAACTAACTAAGGAGGAAATGGCTGAACTGGTCGCAAATTGCGACCGGTTCAATAGTTTGAAGCACTCAACAGTTCGTTCATATGCTTTCACTGAGCAGGGAGTGGCTATGCTCTCCACTGTTCTTAGAAGTGAAACCGCAATTCGTGTAAGCATACGAATTATGGATGCATTTGTTGCAATGAGACGTTTCATGGTGACAAATGCAGATGTTTTCCAACGTCTTTCAACAATGGAGTACCATCAACTGGAAATGCAGCAACATCAGCAGGAAACAGACAAACGCATTGACGAGGTATTCCGCAGATTGGACGAGGGTAATGCAAAGCCGAAGCAGGGTGTGTTCTACAATGGGCAAGTTTATGATGCCTATACTTTCGTGTCTGACTTGATTAAGAGTGCGAAGAAACGTATTATCCTTATCGACAACTATGTTGACGAGACAGTATTGACATTGCTCGATAAAAGAGAAAATGGTGTGTCTGCGGTCATCTATACTCAGCAGATAAGTCGTCAGTTCCAGCTTGACATAGAGCGTCATAACGCTCAATATGCACCGATTGATGTTGAAACATTCCGTTTATCACATGACCGCTTCCTTTGTATAGATGATGATGTGTATCATATAGGAGCATCTATCAAGGACTTGGGCAAAAAGTGGTTCGGATTCTCAAAGATGGAGATACTTACACCAGGTGAATTGGTGGAAAGAATCAACAGAGAGTAAGACGTTTCTATATGTAAATCAATAATATATGATAGGAGAAATTTGTGGATTTCAAGGATATGTGGATGAAATTAGAGGATTAGCAGAAATACTCAAATTGCGATTTTAAAGCTTTTGCCCTTACAGGGCGCCTTGTTTGTAACTGCATATACCCCAGGGCGTTGCCCTGGGCTAGGAGCTTCTGCCCTTTCAGGGCGTATTGGGTAATTTCAACCGTACAGGTAGAAATTTGGCGGAATCAAAATTAGTAAAGAAAAAATAAAATAGAGGAAGAATGACAAAAATAAGTAGTTTGTTTGTATGTGGATTGCTTGTAATAACTGCGTTTACGCTGGTTTCATGCAATTCTGAGAATGAAATTCCGACGGTAACAGAAAACGAATTACCAGAGGTAATAGCTCAAGACTTCAATAGTCGCTACGGAGACAACACCATAGAACACGTTTATACGGGTTCTGACTTTTACCGCCACACAGGGCAACAGGAAACGATGGTCTATTCCAAGGACAAGGCAGGAAATGAATTGTTTGTGGCATACGTGGATAACGTGTGGAACCGCACTGTGCAAACCCTGTCAGCCATTAATGATTTGCCCGATGCCGTGCGGTGGAGCTTTTTTAAGGAAGTCCCCAATGCTACCAAATACGAGTTTAGGAAGATAAATGAAGTGTCACAGGCTTGCATAAGCGGCACATACTATGAGCTGTGTTATCTTCTTTATGATTCGGTCTTTGCTAATGACTCGTCCATACCAAGCCTCCACACGCTTGTTATCGACAGTGAAGGCACGGTTATTAAGTCGTGCGGATATGAACTGAACAACTCCGCATATGTGCGTCCGCTTCCTTCCGACATAGAATGGATTTCTGAGCGTTACAGTGCTGCTGTTGTTCTCGGGTATGTAAACGATATGGGCTATGACGAATATCTCATCATGCACAACGGAGTGTTGAAGTCTGTTTCGTTCGATTCAAACAGCATTGACACAAGATGGAAAGAAACGAGATATGCTTTGCCTAAAGACATCGTTGTTCCAAGCCGCGTGCTTGACACTTTGCACAGGCTTCATTCCGATTTCACTTATACGGAAGTCTCATTTACAGAAACCCCGACTGGCAACTATTATACCTTTATAGATGGAACGAGAAAAGACCGTTTGGGTTATAATATAGGTGTGGACTAAGTTTTCGTAGCCTCCCGTTAGGCGTTTCGACGGATTTCAAATCCGCCGGGACGGGTGACAGCGAAGAAAAATCTGCGTTATCTGCGAAATCTGCGTGGGTTTAAAAAATAGCAAGAATGTTCCGATGAATAAACCAATCCTCCGATGAATAAACAAAAAAATCCCGGCACTTCTCACGAAGAGCCGGGAAAAAAGCAATCTTTTAAACAAAATTATTAACAATAGGGAATGTAAAACAACAAACCCTTATTGGTGTATTTTATACATCAAACTTATGCCTTGCCTTCCATCTGAGCCTTGAGCTTAGCAAGTGCATCGATGTCACCGAGTGATGTGCTAGCTGCTACGTTGTTGATTGTAGGAGCATCGCTCTTGCGGCCACCGTTGTTGTGCTTGCGTGCTGGCTTAGAAATAGGCTCGTCCTTACCCTCCTCGAATGTACGAGAGTGAGAGAGGATGATGCGCTTTGTCTCCTTAACGAACTCGATTACCTTGAAGTCGAGCTCCTCGCCCTTCTTAGCCATTGAGCCGTCTGCCTTTGTGAGGTGCTTTGGAGTAGCGAAGCCTTCGCCACCCTCGTTGAGAGCAACTACAGCACCCTTATCCATCATTTCGATGATCTTACCAGTGTGAACAGAACCTGGAGTGTAGATTGTCTCATACTCATCCCATGGGTTCTTCTCCAACTGCTTGTGACCAAGGCTCAAGCGACGGTTCTCCTTATCGATTTCGAGAACTACTACATCGAGAGTTGCACCAACTGTTGTGAACTCTGATGGGTGCTTGATCTTCTTTGTCCAAGAGAGGTCAGAGATGTGGATCAAACCATCAACACCTTCCTCGAGCTCTACGAAGATACCGAAGTTAGTGAAGTTGCGAACCTTAGCAACGTGCTTGCTGCCTACAGGGAACTTAGTATCGATAGTCTCCCATGGGTCTTCCTTGAGCTGCTTGATACCAAGGCTCATCTTGCGCTCAGCACGGTCGAGAGTCAGGATAACAGCCTCTACGTCGTCGCCAACCTTCATGAAGTCGTTAGCAGAACGGAGGTGCTGGCTCCAAGACATCTCAGAAACGTGGATCAAGCCCTCTACACCTGGAGCAATCTCAACGAATGCACCGTAGTCAGCCATAACCACTACCTTACCCTTCACGTGATCACCAACCTTGAGGTTTGGATCAAGAGCATCCCATGGATGTGGAGTGAGCTGCTTCAAACCGAGAGCGATACGCTTCTTCTCCTCATCGAAGTCGAGGATAACAACATTGATCTTCTGGTCGAGAGAAACAACCTCGTGTGGATCGCTTACGCGGCCCCAAGAGAGGTCTGTGATGTGGATCAAACCGTCTACGCCACCAAGGTCAACGAATACACCGTAAGTAGTGATGTTCTTAACGGTACCTTCGAGGATCTGACCCTTTTCGAGCTTGCCGATGATCTCTTTACGCTGCTGCTCCAACTCCTGCTCGATGAGCGCCTTGTGAGAAACAACAACGTTGCGGAACTCCTGGTTGATCTTTACAACCTTGAACTCCATTGTCTTGCCTACGAATACGTCGTAGTCGCGTATAGGATGAACGTCGATCTGGCTTCCTGGCAAGAAAGCCTCGATACCGAAGACGTCAACGATCATACCGCCCTTAGTGCGGCACTTGATGTAACCCTGGATGATCTCCTCGTTCTCGAGAGCAGCGTTAACACGCTCCCAAGACTTGCTGAGGCGAGCCTTCTTGTGAGAGAGTACCAACTGACCCTTTACGTCCTCCTGGTTCTCTACGTAAACCTCTACCTTGTCGCCTACCTTGAGGTCTGGGTTGTAACGGAACTCAGAAGCTGGGATGATACCGTCGCTCTTGTAGCCGATGTTTACGATAACCTCTTTCTTATCAACAGAGATTACTGTACCCTCTACTACCTGGTGCTCAGTTACCTTGTTCAATGTTTCGTCATAGGCCTTCTCGAGGTCCTCTTTGCTGACGCCTGCGTTTGTACCCTGCTCAAACTCTTCCCAATTGAAGTCGTCGAGTGGCTGTACGTTCTTGAAATTTGACATAAAAATTAATTAAAAATTTAAATTTAATAAAGTTTGACTTTATGTGAATTATATAAAACGGCTGCAAAATTACTCATTTTCTTTGATTTACAAGCGTTCATCTCCACTTTTCTTTCTTCTGTTAATGATATTTAACTAAAAAGCCTCTCTTTCCCTCTCTGCCGGATGCCTTTCGCCTGTTTTCTTCCTTATGGAGCCGTTAACTATAAATAATGTATACATCTATTAATGATTACTTTCATTTTGTGCGCACACAGTCGGCTTTTTGTTTCATTTATATGAAATTTGCGTTAAATACATTAAAAAAAAGATTCGAAATGCTTGTTATATCAAATAATTTGTTACCTTTGCCATTGAATTAGTAATTATGAAAATAATGATTTAACAGTAGAGTATATGACGCTGGTCATCCTTACCATATTAGTGCTTGCCTACGTGCTCATCGCAACTGAGAACGTGACCAAGGTGAACCGTGCTGCCGTGGCTATCTTTGCCGGAACGGTGGGATGGGTGCTATATGTGTGCTTTGGTATGGACTTCGTTACCAGCGAGCATCTGGCTGACTATTCCCGGTTCCTCCATCTTGGAGACGCCGATTCCACCAGCACTACTGTCAAGTACTACATCTCCCGCAACATCTTCCTCCCTTGGGTGGGCAGGGCAGCTGAAATCGTGCTGTTCCTGCTGGCTACGATGACCATCGTGGAGATTCTCAACAACAATGGCTGCTTCGACTTCGTAAGACAGCTGTTGCGAACCCGCAGCAGCAAGAAGATGCTATGGACGCTCGCCATCGTTACTTTCCTGATTTCAATCAACCTCGATAACCTGACCACTACCGTTATGATGCTTACTATGATGCACGCCATCATACCTAGCCGCCGTCAGAGGATGATCTATGGCAGTGCCATTCTTTTGGCTGCCAACTGTGGCGGAGCACTCACCGTGATAGGTAATCCTGAAGGACTGGTGCTCTGGAATTCCGGAGCCGTCACAGCCACCGTCTTCTCTTTCTCCCTGCTTCTCCCTTGTCTCGCTGCCTGGCTCATCCCGACGGCGATGATGATGCGCATGCTGCCGGAGAGGGTAGACAGCGAATGGATCGTGATGCCTTTCAGAGGCGATGATACAAGACTCAACGCATGGCAGAGACAGCTGATGCTCTTCGTGGGTATCGGCGGACTCTGGTTTATCCCTACATTCCATAGCATCACCAAGCTCAGTCCGTTCCTGGGCGCATTGTGCGTGCTCAGCATCCTGTGGATTGTGAACGAAATCTTCAACCGCAAGCTCATGAACATGGATGCGATGGTGGAACGTCGCACCCCTAGAGTGCTGCAATATGGCGTGATACAGATGATTCTCTTCGTGATGGGAATGATAATGGCTGTTGGCGTAGTGAAGGAATCAGGCGCCTTCGACGACCTGATGAACCTGCTTGGCGGGGGAGAGGAGCGCCCTAACGTATGGCTGCACGGCATTGCTGCAGGCGTATTGAGTACCGTGCTCGACAACTTTGCCACCGCTATGAACTTTTTCTCACTGCACGACGTAGTGGGACTGGGCGACCCATCCATGGTTCTGGATCCAAACTACAGCACCAACGGACTCTACTGGCAGGTAGTAGCCTACTGCGTGATGGCAGGCGGCAACGTATTGGGCATCGGAACCATCAGCGGCCTTGCCCTGATGAAGATGGAACACATGCACATAGGTTGGTTCTTCCGCAACATCGGCTCGAAGGCTCTCGTGGGTGGCGTGGCAGGCCTCGCTATCCTCTGGCTCTCCCATACCCTGATGGGCGGAACCATGTACCTGATGATTTAAACCATATCTGAAGAAGAAAAAGGGGATGGAAACACGCATCCCGAAGACGAAAAGGACAATTGGATCTAAGAGAAAAACAGAAAAAATAAACTATTAATAAATTTATCATATATATATAATAAGGTAATATAGTTATGGCAAAGATTAAGACTATAGGAATTTTGACTTCTGGAGGTGATGCTCCAGGTATGAACGCAGCAATTCGTGCTGTGACCCGTTCTGCCATCTACAACGGATTCAACGTGAAGGGTATTTACCGTGGCTATGACGGTCTCATCAATGATGAAATCGTACCATTCACTACAGAGAACGTCAGCGGTATCATCGGTACCGGAGGTACGATGCTGAAGACAGCCCGTTCCAAGGAGTTCATGACCGAGGAAGGACGCCAGAAGGCTTTTGAGAATATCCAGAAAGAGGAAATAGATGCACTCGTTGTCATCGGAGGTAACGGTTCGCTTACCGGAGCGATGAATTTCGCAAGTGAGTTTGATATCTGCTGTATCGGATTGCCTGGTACCATCGACAACGACCTCTACGGCACTGACAATACCATCGGATATGATACAACCATGAACACCATCGTAGAGTGCGTGGACCGTATCCGTGATACTGCGCAGAGCCACGAGCGTATCTTCTTCATCGAAGTGATGGGACGAGATGCCGGCTTCCTGGCTCAGAACTCAGCCATCGCCAGCGGTGCAGAGGCTGCCATCATCCCAGAGGACTCTACCGACGTAGACCAGTTGGCACAGTTCATGGAGCGTGGTATCCGCAAGTCAAAGAAGAGCTGTATCGTCATCGTGTCAGAGAGTCCTAAGTGTGGTGCGCTCTATTATGCAGACCGTGTACGCAAGGAGTTCCCTGAGTTCGACGTACGTGTATCTATCCTGGGTCACCTGCAGCGTGGCGGCCGTCCATCAGCCCGTGACCGCATCCTTGCCAGCCGTACCGGTTGCGGTGCCATCGAGGCAATCATGCAGGGTCAGCGCAACGTGATGATCGGTGTGCGCAACAACGAGGTGGTATACGTACCGCTTTCAGAGGCCATCCGTTCAGACAAGCCGTTCGACCGCAAGCTCATCAAGGTTCTCGACGAGTTGAGTATCTAAAAGAGACGGGTTGAGTATCGCGAAAAGGCGGTTGGGTGTCCGAAAGAAGGATTCTCAAATTGAAAATTGTCTTAAACGGTACAAATGTGTTTTAATAAGGTATAAAAACCGTATAAAACCACAAAAAGATTTGCGGTTTTCATAAATTATTGTTACTTTTGCCGCCGGGAATTGAGAGAGCGGAGCCATGGGCGAGGCTCGTCAGTTCCCGGGCAAAACAGGGGCGAAGCCACTAGGCGAATCTCCCCACTATCTACTTGATCAAGAAAGAAGCTGAAACAACTCCTATTCCTGATTTCGAGCGAATAGAACAATAGAAAAATAATATAAAAATAACCTTTAAATTAATAAGCTTATGTCACAAATTAACGGACGCATCTCGCAGATCATCGGTCCGGTTATCGACGTTTACTTCGATACCAAGGGCGAGAATCCTGAGAAGGTGCTTCCTAAGATCTACGAAGCTCTGAAGGTGAAACGCCCAGACGGACGCGAACTGGTCATCGAGGTGCAGCAGCACATCGGTGAGGACACAGTGCGCTGCGTTGCTATGGACAACACCGACGGCTTGCAGCGTGGCTTGGAGGTTGTCTCTACAGGCAATCCTATCGTCATGCCAGCAGGTGAGCAGATCAAGGGCCGTATGATGAACGTCATCGGACAGCCTATTGATGGTATGAAAGAATTGGACATGAAGGGCGCTTATCCTATCCACCGCGAAGCTCCTAAGTTTGACGAACTGTCAACCCACAAGGAGATGCTTGCTACCGGTATCAAGGTCATCGACCTGCTCGAGCCTTACATGAAGGGTGGTAAGATTGGACTTTTCGGTGGCGCCGGTGTAGGTAAGACGGTGCTCATCATGGAGTTGATCAACAACATTGCCAAGGGACACAACGGATACTCTGTATTCGCAGGTGTAGGTGAGCGTACCCGTGAGGGTAACGACTTGATTCGAGACATGCTCGAGTCTGGCGTTATCAAGTACGGTGAGAAGTTCAGAAAGGCAATGGACGAAGGTAAGTGGGATCTTTCTCTCGTAGACCCAGAGGAGCTGGCAAAAAGTCAGGCTACCCTGGTATACGGACAGATGAACGAGCCACCTGGGGCACGTGCTTCAGTTGCGCTTTCAGGACTGACCGTTGCCGAGGAGTTCCGTGACCACGGAGGCAAGGACGGTGAGGCAGCAGATATCATGTTCTTCATCGACAACATCTTCCGTTTCACCCAGGCAGGTTCTGAGGTTTCTGCGTTGCTCGGCCGTATGCCATCAGCCGTAGGTTATCAGCCTACACTGGCTTCTGAGATGGGTGCCATGCAGGAGCGAATCACTTCTACCAAGAACGGTTCCATCACTTCCGTGCAGGCTGTATACGTTCCTGCCGACGACTTGACCGACCCTGCTCCAGCTACCACCTTTACCCACCTGGATGCTACCACAGAGCTTTCCCGTAAGATTGCCTCTCTCGGTATCTATCCTGCTGTAGACCCACTGGGTTCAACCTCTCGTATCCTCGACCCACTGATTGTGGGCAAGGCTCACTACGATTGTGCACAGCGAGTAAAGCAGTTGCTGCAGCGTTACAACGAGTTGCAGGATATCATCGCCATCCTCGGTATGGATGAGCTTTCGGATGAGGATAAGTTGACCGTGAACCGTGCACGTCGTGTACAGCGTTTCCTGAGTCAGCCATTCACCGTAGCCGAGCAGTTTACCGGTCTGAAGGGTGTGATGGTTCCTATCGAAGAGACTATCAAGGGCTTCAACGCCATCCTTGACGGCGAGGTAGACGACCTGCCAGAGCAGGCATTCCTCAACGTAGGTACTATCGAGGATGCGAAGGAGAAGGCTAAGCAGTTGCTCGCAGCAGCACAGGCGTAGTCTTTAGTGAAGAGTGAAGAACGAAGAACGAAGAATGAAGAGTGAAGAACGAAGAATGAAGAGTGAAGAATTCAATAGCTTTGCTAATCATAAAGTTCAAAGTTCAAAGTTCAAAGTTCAAAGTTCGTAGTTCAAAGTTCAAAATTCAAAGTTAAAGATTATGTTAAAGCTAAAGATAGTATCTCCTGAGAAAGTAGTCTTCCAGGGTGAGGTGGAGAGCGTACTGGTTCCGGGAACCATCGGCTCGTTCGAGATTCTCAAAGACCACGCGCCAATCATCTCTTCGCTCGAAGAGGGCAAGGTAGAGTATACCACCAAGGAAGGCAAGCAGGCTATGAACATCAAGGGCGGATTCGTGGAATGTAAGAAAAACGAAGTAAGCCTTTGCGTAGAAGTTTAGATAAGTGATTAATTTTTAGTGATTAATTATTAGATAATGGAAAAAGATGAAAAGTTGCGCTTGCAGACTATCAGGCAGGCGAGCATCAGGTATAAGCAGATTTCTCTGTGGCTCACAGCTCTCATGGCTCTTGCCATCCTCTTCGCCTGTAGGGTTTCTGCTTTATGCGATGATATTCTGCCACGGGTTGTTAATCCGCTGATAGTGAGTGCGATATTCTCGCTCGTTGCAAGTACTGCTTATGGTGAAGCCTGGAAGACTGTGGCTAAATCATCTCCTGCCAATCTCGCCAAGTTCTACCTGGCGGCATTGGTCTTGAAGCTGATGGCCGGTACACTGGTGTTCCTCATCTACGTGCTGGTATGCGACAAGCAGAACATCCTGGGATTCACTGCCATCTTCGCCCTGTTCTATGTAGTGCTTCTCGTGTTCGACTGCATCTACTTCGCTCGGGTAGAGAAAAAGAGCCGCCTTTCATGATGCGGCTCCCAGATAAATAAATTAATAACAAAGTAAGAATTAAAGAATATGAAACATCTCAAGCAATTCCTCTTGATGGCGATGCTGCTCTTTACGCTGGCACCTGTGCAGGTATCGGCCAAGGAAAACATCGACGTGAAAGAGATATTGTGGGGTCATATCAAGGATTCTTATGAATGGCATATCACTAAGGTGGGAGATCATCCCGTAGTGATTCATCTGCCTATCATCGTGAAGAGCTCAACGGGCTGGCACGTCTTCTGCAGCAGCCAATTCTCGGAAGAGAAGGATGCCAACGGAGACCGTCCGGGACCATTCAACCTCGTCATCAAGAACGGTGAAGCACAGACGAATCCTAACAAGATAGTAGAGAAGGTGGGAGGTCAGGAGGTTCGTCCTCTCGACATCTCCATGACGAAGACCGTTTGCGTGCTCTTCATCGACGCTATCATCCTGTTGCTCTGCATCCTGATACCAGCCAGCTGGTGCAGGAAGCACAAGGTGGATGACCCTGCACCAAAGGGATTTACAGGACTGATGCACATGTTCGTCATGTCAGTATATGACGATGTGATCAAGGCTACACTGGGTAAGGAAGCCCCTAAGTATGCACCATGGTTGCTTACTTGCTTCTTCTTCATCTTCGTGGCCAACATCATGGGTATCGTACCATTCCCTCCAGGTGGTGGTAACCTGACGGGTAATATCGCCTGCACCGCATTCTTCGGTGTGACGACCTTCCTGATCACCAACTTCACTGGTACGAAGGAATACTGGAAGGACATCTTCTGGCCAGAAGTACCAACCTGGCTGAAGGTTCCAGTGCCATTGATGCCATTCATCGAGCTTTTCGGTATCTTCACGAAACCGTTGGCTTTGATTATCCGACTCTTCGCCAACATGATGGCGGGTCACGCCATCGCACTTTCGTTTGCGGCTATCATTTTCATCATGTTCAACATCAGTGAGAATGCTATCGCCAACTATGTGGCAGGTACGGGTATGACAGTAGTAAGTATTGCGATGAGTGTCTTCATGATGCTCCTCGAAGTATTGGTAAGCTACATTCAGGCATTGGTATTCACCATGCTGAGTGCAGTATTCATCTCGCTGGCTCATGTAAAGTCTCATGAGGCTGAGCCAGAGGTTGCTTAATACATTGAACTTTGAAGTTTGAACTTTGAACTTTATGAGAAGTTTGAGCTTTCAACTTTATGATTTGATGTAGAGGCAAAAATACAATTAGACAATAAATAAAGAAAATATTAACAACTTAAATTATAAGATTATGTTATCACTTTTATTAGCAGCAGAGATTGCAAAGTTGGGTGCCGCAGTAGGTGCAGGTTTGGCCGCTATTGGCGCAGGTATTGGTATCGGTCGCATTGGTGGCCAGGCTATGGATGCTATGGCACGCCAGCCAGAGAAGATGGGCGACCTCCGTTCTTCTATGATTATCGCAGCTGCGTTGGTTGAGGGTGTTGCGTTCTTCGCTGTCATCATCGCCATCTTGGCAATCGTTATGTAATCATCTCATATGTCACTATTATCAGCCCCGGATCAAGGATATCCTCCAGAGTTTCTGCCGGGTTCTGAAGCCGGGGTAGGATAGAGACTATTCTAGAGTTAGTTAAAATAAAAACGTTTAAGTAAAACTTTAACCAGTATATATGGATTTATTGATTCCTGATAGCGGTTTGCTTTTCTGGATGACAGTCGTTTTTCTGATTGTCTTCGTCATCTTGAGAAAGGCTGGTTTCGGAGCCATCGTCAAGATGGTGACCGATCGCAAGGCCTTCATCGACGAGAGCCTGAAGAAAGCTCACGAAGCCAACGAGAAGCTTGCCAATATCCAAAAAGAAGGTGAATCCATCTTGCAGGAAGCTCGCGAGAAGCAGGCTGCCATCCTCAGAGAGGCTGCCGAAACACGCGACGCCATCGTAGAGAAAGCACAGGACAAGGCTCGCGAAGAGGGCGCTCGTCTCCTCTCTGACGCCAAGGCACAGATTGAATCTGAGAAGCAGAACGCCATCCGCGAAATCCGCGGTCAGGTGGCTGAACTCTCTGTTCAGATTGCTGAGAAGGTGCTCAAGGCTAAGCTCTCTGACGACAAGGCACAGATGGATATGATAAATCGACTGCTGGACGAGGTTTCTTCTGACAACAAATAGTAAAGCTTATGGATATAGGTGTAATATCGGTGCGTTATGCCCGTGCCCTCATCAAGAGCGCACTCAGCATGAAGCTCGAAGATCAGGTGTACCAGGAGATGCAGACGCTCTACAAGAGCTACATCGACGTGCCTGAACTGAGATTTACGATAGACAACCCTATGCTCTCTAAAGACAAGAAGCAGGCGCTTCTCACCACAGCCCTGGGCAAGAACCCATCCGAGCTGAGCAAGAAGTTCATCGCACTCGTACTGAAGGAGGATAGGGAGAGCACCCTGCAATTCATGGCTGCTTCGTATATCACTCTTTACAGGAAACAGAAGAACATCATCCGCGGTAAGCTGATCACCGCCACTGCCGTTGATGCCTCTACTGAGGATAAGATGCGCAAGATGGTGGAGCAGAGAACGCAAGGTACTGTGGAGTTCAAGACTGAGGTGAACCCTGATATTATCGGAGGTTTCATCCTTGAGTATGATACTTACAGAATGGATGCGAGCGTAAAGACTAAGCTCAATAACATTCTGACACAGCTCAAAAAGTAAAACGAAAAGGGATGGAATGAATGATACCCTTGAAAGGTAATCATAAAGTTCAAATCTCAAAGTTCAATTTTCAAAGTATAAAACAATGTCAGATAAAATTAAACCAAGTGAAGTGTCTGAAGTTCTTCAGCAGCAACTGCAGGAGGTGAATAGCTCTGAAAAGTTTGATGAGGTCGGTACTGTACTCACCGTCAGCGATGGTGTGGCACGTATCTACGGACTCCGCAACGCAGAGGCTAATGAACTTCTTGAGTTCGAGAACGGCACGATGGCGATCGTCATGAACCTGGAGGAAGACAATGTAGGTTGCGTCCTCTTAGGTCCTACTGCTGGCATCAAGGAGGGACAGAGCGTGAAGCGTACCCACCGTATCGCTTCCATCCGTGTGAACGATAACTTCCTGGGACGTGTCGTTAATCCGCTGGGACAGGCTATCGACGGACTCGGCGATATCGACCTTACTGATGCCTTCGAAATGCCATTGGACCGCAAGGCCCCTGGTGTAATCTATCGCCAGCCAGTAAAGGAACCACTTCAGACAGGTTTGAAGGCTGTAGACTCTATGATTCCTATCGGTCGTGGACAGCGTGAGTTGATCATCGGCGACCGCCAGACCGGTAAGACTGCCATCGCAGTGGATACCATCATCAATCAGAAGAGCTTCTACGAGGCAGGCAAGCCAGTATATTGTATCTATGTAGCCATCGGTCAGAAAGCTTCTACCGTTGCAGCATTGGTACAGAACCTCAAGGAACATGGCGCTCTGCCATATACCATCATCGTCAGTGCTACCGCTGCTGATCCAGCTGCGATGCAGTACTATGCACCATTTGCCGGTGCAGCCATCGGTGAGTATTTCCGCGACCGCGGTTTCTCTGCTCTCGTCGTATACGATGACCTGAGTAAGCAGGCTGTGGCTTACCGTGAGGTATCCCTGATCCTCCGCCGTCCATCAGGACGTGAGGCTTACCCTGGAGATGTCTTCTATCTCCACTCTCGTCTGTTGGAGCGTGCAGCTCGTATCAACGACCAGCAGGAGGTAGCAGAGCAGATGAACGACCTGCCTGAGTGCATGAAGGGCAAGGTAAAGGGTGGCGGTTCCTTGACTGCCCTCCCTATCATCGAGACACAGGCTGGTGACGTATCAGCATACATCCCAACCAACGTGATCTCCATCACCGACGGTCAGATCTTCCTTGAGACCGACCTCTTCAACCAGGGCTTCCGTCCAGCTATCAACGTAGGTATCTCCGTATCCCGTGTAGGTGGTTCTGCCCAGATCAAGAGTATGAAGAAGGTGGCTGGTACACTGAAGATTGATATGGCTCAGTATCGTGAGCTGGAGGCCTTCTCCAAGTTCTCAAGCGATATGGATGCCGTAACAGCGATGACACTGGACCGTGGTCGCAAGAACGACCAGTTGCTGGTTCAGCCTCAGTACCGCCCAATGCCAGTGGGCGAGCAGGTAGCTATCCTCTATTGCGGTGTGCACGGATTGATGCACGATGTACCAATGGACAAGGTTCGCGAGTGCCAGGATCTGTTCCTCGACGCTATGCGCAGCCAGCACGCCGATGTGATTCAGACTTTAGGCGATGGTAAGCTCACCGACGAGGCCATTAAGGCAGTCGAGGAGACCATGGCTAATGTTGCAGGACAATATAAAGCGTAATAGCCTATGCCGTCGTTAAAAGAGATTAAGACTCGCATCGCCAGCGTCAACAGTACCCGTAAGATTACGAGTGCCATGAAGATGGTGGCTTCGAGCAAATTGCATCATGCACAGGTGGCTATACAGAACATGCTGCCTTACGAGAATATGCTGGAACATATCCTCAAGAGCTTCCTGGTGAGTACTCCGAATGTGGACCATGAGTTACAGGTGGAGCACAAGGAAACCAAGCGAGTGGCTCTTGTGGTTTACAGTTCCAACAGCAGCTTGTGCGGTGGATTCAATTCCAACGTCATCAAGATGATGATGCATACGGTCGACGAGTATAAGGCTCAGGGCATTGACGACATCACGGTTTATCCTATCGGAAGAAAGGTGGCTGAGAAAGCACAGAAGCTGGGAGTCAAGATTGGCGGCAACTTCATGGATCTTGCCGATCATCCTAATTCAAGCGCATGTGCCGACATCGCCCGTAATCTTGCCAAGCAGTATGCGGCTGGCGAACTCGACAAGGTGGAGATGATTTATCACCACTTCAAGAGTGCCGGCTCGCAGATTCTGACCCGCAAGACCTTCCTGCCTATCGACCTCAGCACAGAAGCAATAGGAGGGGATAACGACAGAGACCTCACCTCGAATGTGGCTACAGCTAAGGCGCAGGAGTATCTACGCAAGAAACAGGCTGAGGAGAATGAAAGAAAATCGGCAGAGGCGCATCCTCTGAACGATGACTTCATCGTGGAGCCAGACTTGGAGACCGTTCTCGGTGTATTGATTCCTAAGCAGCTGCATCTCATGCTCTTCACTGCCTTGCTGGATAGTCAGGCGAGTGAGCATGCTGCCCGCATGGTTGCCATGCAGACCGCTACGGATAATGCCGACGAACTGCTTCGTGAGCTCAACTTGCAGTACAACAAGAGTCGTCAACAGGCCATTACCAATGAATTGCTTGATATTGTGGGAGGTAGCGTGAATAACTAAGTTTCCTTCCAATTTCATTATAAAAAAAGAGGTAACCCAGATGAATGGATTACCTCTTTTTTTTCTTATGTGTGAGAATGAATTTACTCCTAACTTCCCGTATATTTCCTGATAGCCTTGATGAATGTTTCACCATACTTCTTCACCTTGAACTCACCGATGCCGCTGATGAGACCGAAGGCATCAAGTGTGGTTGGCTTCATCCTGGTCAACTCATGCAGACTCTTGTCGGAAAGGACGATGTATGGCGGATAACCCTGCTCGTCAGCTAGATTCTTCCTGATCTTGCGCAGATATTCAAAGAGATTCTTGTCTTCTGCACCCGACATTTCTTCTTGGAAAACAACACGCTCGGCATGAACCACAGGGATGCTGTTGCCGCGTGCTGACCTATTGGCTTTTTGCGGACGAGTTGACCGCTCTTCATTCTCCATGATTGCCAGCGAAACCTGATGCTTGCCCTTGAGAACCTTCCATCCCAATGGCGTAACCTTCATCTGGTTATGCGCATTATACGCCACCTCGAAGAAACCCATCTGCAACATCTGCAGCAGATAAGCCTGCCAGTCGCGCACGCTCACGTCCTTGCCCACGCCAAACGTCTTCAGCTCATTATAATGATTCCTGACAACGGCAGGCGTCTGCATGCCCCTGAGAATCTCGATACACGTACCCACGGCAATCTTCTCGCTGGCTCTCACCATGGCACTGAGCGCCTTCTGCGTGAGTACCGTACCGTCGAAAGTGCGCGGAGGATTGTTGCAAACATCGCAGTGACCGCAGTCCTTTGCCGATGTCTCTCCGAAGTAATTCAGGAGAATGCGGCGGCGGCACACACGTGATTCGGCATATTCCTCCATTCTTCGCAGCTTCTCCAGGTTCACCGTCCGCTGTCCGCTCTCCTCGCAGAACGAGCGCAGGGTGATGATGTCGCCCATCGAATAGAAGAGAATGGTATCGGCAGGATCGCCGTCTCGTCCGGCACGTCCTATCTCCTGATAGAAACTCTCGATGCTCTTCGGCATGTTGTAATGAATCACCCATCTCACATTGCCCTTGTCGATGCCCATTCCGAAGGCGATGGTGGCACATACCACATCAATCTGGTCCATCTTGAAGCGCTCCTGCACCGATGCACGCTGCACGCTGGAGAGTCCGGCATGATAGGCCTCGGCATTGATACCGTGCTCCTTCAGTGCCTCTGCCACCATCTCCGTGTTCTTGCGGGACAGGCAATAGATGATACCCGCATCGCCCCGATGGCTCTGGATGAAGCGGTAGATGAACTTCAGCTTCTCCTTCTTCGTGCTCTCCTGACGGACGGAGAGACTGAGGTTAGGACGGTCGAAGCTGCTGACGAACGTCTGACCGTTGAGATGCAGCTGCTGGATGATGTCCTGGCGCGTAATCTTATCGGCTGTAGCCGTGAGCGCCATCACCGGGACGTTGGGGAACTTCTCGCGGAGCAGACCCAGCTGGTTGTACTCCGGACGGAAATCATGCCCCCACTGGCTGATGCAATGCGCCTCGTCTACCGCAAAGAGCGATATCCTGATGTTGCTGAAGAGGAAAGGAATCTCGCTGATCAGCTTCTCGGGTGATACATACAGCAGCTTCAGATCGCCAGCCTCGCAGCGACGGCGGATGATGACTTCATCGGTAGCATCATTGCCGCTGTTCAGAGCCTCGGCAGGAATACCGTTCGCCTTGAGCGCCTCAACCTGGTCGTGCATCAGACTGATGAGCGGAGAGATGACCACCGCCGTTCCCTCCATCGCCAATGCCGGCACCTGATAGCACAGACTCTTGCCGCCGCCCGTAGGCATCAGCACCAGACAGTCGTGCCCCTGCATCACCTCCTGGATGATGGCTTCCTGATTGGGACGGAACGAGTCGTAACCGAAGTATGTCTTTAATATCTCGTGGATTTGCATTTTCTTCTTATTTTCTACTTTTTTGTTCGATATTCCTGCAAAGTTACTAAAAAATCGGGAGAATAGTCATTTTCTACACTTAAAAGTAAGAAAAGTAGCCAAAAAAGTTTGAAATATAAAATAATTGTCGTACTTTTGCGGTAGAATCAAACAATGATAACATGGCAAAATGTAATGTGAACACGAATGAGCGATTCGCCGACATCCAGATGCTCCGCTATGAGCTGAAGGGATTTGAGGACTTATCGCTCAACCAGAAACTGTATATTTTCTGCTTGGCTAAGGCTACCCTGATGGGACGAGATATCACGTTCGACCAGCAGGGAAAGTACAATCTTCGCATCAGAAAAACACTGGAAACCGTTTATCTGCACTATGAAGGCGACAGAGAATGCGAGGAATTCAAGGCATTCGAAGTCTACCTGAAGCGCATCTGGTTTGCCAGTGGCATTCATCACCATTATGGTTGTGAAAAATTCAAACCGGGATTCTCCGAGGAATATTTCTATCATCTGCTGGAAAACATAGGGGAAGAACTCCTGCCCATCAAGAGGGGAGAAACCAAGGAAGACCTCATGAGACAGCTGGAATCCATCCTCTTCGACCCCGAGGTGATGCCTAAGCGCGTGAACCAGACGGATGGGGAAGACCTGGTGCTGACATCTGCCTGCAACTTCTACGAGGATGTGACGCAGGAGGAGGTAGAGAGATTCTATGCCAAGATGAAGAACACGGACAATCCGAACCCTCCTTCATACGGACTCAACTCCAAACTGACCAAGCGCAACAATGAAGTAGTGGAACTGACATGGAAGGAAGATGGACTCTATGGGGAGACCATCCGCGAAATCGTGTCCTGGCTGCTCAAGGCGCAGAAGTATGCTGAGAACGAAGGGCAGAAGCATGTCATCGACCTGCTGGTGAAGTTCTACCGCACCGGTAGCCTGGAGGATTTCGACCGATACTGCATCGCATGGGTAGAACAGCATGAAGGTCTGGTGGATTTCATCAATGGATTCATCGAAGTATACGGTGACCCTCTCGGTATGAAAGGTACATGGGAAGGTATCGTGGAATATAAGGACCTGGAGGCTACCAAGCGCACCCAGACCATCAGCCAGAACGCACAGTGGTTTGAGGACCATTCGCCTGTAGATCCCCGTTTCCGCAAGCCGGAAGTGAAGGGAGTTACAGCCAACGTCATCTGTGCTGCCATGCTGGGCGGTGAGGAATATCCGGCTTCTGCCATCGGCATCAACCTGCCTAACTCCAACTGGATCCGTCAGGAACATGGCTCCAAGAGCGTTACCATCGGCAACCTGACTGATGCCTACAATAAAGCTGCACAGGGCAACGGATTCAGAGATGAGTTTGTCATCGACAAGGAAACCGTGGCGCTGATGAACCAGTATGCCGACATCACCGATGACCTGCATACCGACCTGCACGAGTGCTTGGGACATGGTAGCGGACAGTTGCTTCCTACCACAGACCCGGATGCTCTGAAAGCTTACGGCAACACCATAGAAGAAGCCCGTGCCGACCTCTTCGGACTCTATTATGTAGCCGATCATAAGCTGGTAGAACTCGGTCTGACGCCTAATGACGAGGCGTATAAGGCTCAGTATTACAGCTATCTGATGAACGGACTGCTCACCCAGACCATCCGCATCAAGGAGGGCGACAAGATAGAGGAAGCCCACATGCGTAACCGTGCCCTCATCGCCTGGTGGACGCTGGAACATGCAGAGGGAGCCGTGGAACTCGTTCAGGAAGAAGTGAACTATGCTTCTGCCGAGGATGCGCTGAAGGATGCAGAGGGCAATATCATCACCACCCGAACCTATGTGAAGGTGAATGATTATGAAAAGCTCCGTCATCTCTTCGGTGAACTACTTGCCGAGATTCAGCGCATCAAGAGCGAGGGCGATTATGAGGCAGCCCGACAGCTGGTAGAGAAGTATGCAGTGAACATCGACCCAGCCTTGCATCGTGAGATACTGGCAAGATACAAGAAGCTGAATCTCGCTCCATATAAGGGATTCATCAATCCGAAGATGACGCTGCATTATGATGAGGAGGGTACTCCTACAGATGTTTTATTGGATTACGAGGAGAGTTATACCGACCAGATGCTTCGTTATTCAGACGAATACGGAACTTTGTAATAAGAAATGATGACAGATAATAAGAACGAGGAATTTCCGATAGTGGATGAAATGGGCAATATCCTGGGTGCCATCACCCGGGGACATGCCCATGACGGAAGCAAGATATTGCATCCGGTGGTTCATCTGCATGTATTCAACAGCAAGGGAGAACTGTATCTTCAGCATCGTCCGGCATGGAAGGATATCCAGCCGGATAAATGGGATACAGCCTGTGGTGGGCACGTAGATTTAGGCGAGAGCGTGAATCAGGCGCTTCATCGTGAAGTAAGGGAAGAGCTGGGTATCACCGATTTCGAACCGGAGTCTTTGGGACATTATGTCTTTGAAAGTCAGAGGGAAAAGGAACTGGTATACGTTCACCGCTGCGTATACGACGGTGAGGTGAAGCCTAGCCAGGAAGAATTGGCTGGTGGCAGATTCTGGAGTAAGGAGGAAATTAAGGAAAACATTGGAAAAGGTGTCTTTACTCCTAATTTCGAAAACGAATACCAGAAGTTTTTCGACCGCTAAGAAAATGTCCCACAGATTTCACAGATTTACACAGAGCATTTCTGCAGTTCGAGAAAAAAACTGTGTAAATCTGTGAAATCTGTGGGACTTTTAAAATTACACCTCTGTGGGATGTTAAAATCTGTGAGACATTAAGAACATGTAAGTAAGATTATATCTCGAAGATTCCCTTGAGTGCCCCCTGAGCAATCTTCTCGAAATCCTCTCCGAAGTCACAGAATCGCATGACGGCATTGGCAGCAGCGTGCTTGATGCCCATATTGTCACCCTGCAAAGCCACGGCAGCCTGATCAAGGAACTCATTGATGCCACGCTCGTTAGGCTCCTGACCATTTGCAAAGAGACGGGCAAGGAGCTGGAAACCGGCAATCTCATAGAATGGCTTGTCGCTTGCAATCCATTGATAGGCAATCACAGGCGCATAGTCTACATGCTGCAGCAGGTTGAAGGCAAGCATCTCAGCCATCTCCTGGCTCTGTACCTGTTCCATCCAGATATCCGTGATCTCGGCAAGCATCCTGTCGGCAGGCATGATGAGCGTAGCCAGAATCTTGCACTCTCGGATGTCTTCCTTCCAGAGTTCGATGGCGAGGTCATAGTCCTTGCCGTATTCCTGCGCCATCTTCTTGAGCTCATAGAATGGCACGCCCCAATTCAGTTTATATCCCAAGCCCTTGTCGCGCATCGACTGCGAACCCGGACCATTCATCAGCAAGCGAAAGCTTCGCTTGATAGTCATCAGTTTCTGATGTGTTTCTTCGTTCATCATTTTTTAAAGTTTCATTGTTTTGCAGAACATTCCCTCGAACTGTTCCTCTATGTTTGCTGGCTTATGCTTGAAGATGCCGAAGATGGCACTTCCGCTGCCACTCATTGCTGCGTATACGGCACCGAGATTGTAAAGGCTCTCCTTGATTTCGGCAAGCTCAGGATGCATCGCAAAGATAGGAGCCTCGAAATCATTGATGAGTTCTTCCTTCCAGGTCTCGATAGGTTGACGTACGATGTCACGGCAGCACTTAGCAGGCTGCTTAGGAGTGATGGCTGCATAGGCATCCTTGGTGCTCACGGCAATGTCATCGCGCTTCACCACAACGATGTAATAGCCCTTCATGTTGTCGCCAGGACCGCTTACCGGCATCAATACATCGCCGATTCCCTCAGCATAGCAGGCTGTATCTCCATCCTCTGGATTGGCAGCGATGAAAAAGGCACAGTCGGCACCCAGCTTGGCTGCATATCGTTCCATCTCGGAATTGCCGATGTTGAGACGGAACCGTTCATCCAGCAGGCGAATCATGTAGGCTGCATCAGAAGAACCGCCACCCATACCTGCCTGAGACGGAATACGCTTCAAGAGATGGGCATGGATGCGAGGTATCTTGAAGTCGGCTGCAATCATGTTATATGCCTTCACCACTAGATTGTTCTGCTCATCGCAATCTATGGCATTGCCTGTTATCTTGAGATCGCATGGCACTTCGCTCGGAAACTCTTCGCCCATGAGCTTGATTTCCAGCGCATCTGTTAGCGGAATAGGGTAGAACACGGTCTCCAGATTGTGATAACCGTCTGCCCGTTTGCTGACTATATTTAAGCCAAGGTTTATCTTGGCGCAAGGAAATGTAATCATAATCTAAATTGTTTAAGAGTCGATAATTCTCTTGCAAAGATATAAAAAATATCTCAATACTGCTCCCTTTCCTATAGATTATTTTCTTACATACATTAAAAATAATAAAAAACGGTAGTATTTTGCAATATCTTTTGTATCTTTGCAGAAAATATACGGCTTTTTTAGCAACCGTATGTCGTCAGCGCCGGTCTTTCAACGACCCGTATATCGCAATAGTAAGTAAGAATATAAAAAATAACAGATATGAAAAAAGGAGATAAAGTAAGATTCCTGAGTGAAGTGGGTGGCGGTAAGGTTGCCGGCTTCCAGGGTAAGAATATCGTCCTGGTAGAGGACGAGGATGGATTTGAAATCCCTATGCCTATCAACGAGGTAGTGGTAGTAGAGCAGGACGACTATGCCATGGGTAAGATGATTTCGGCTAAGATGGATGCCAAGCAGAAGGCGGAAGAACATGCCAACACGGAACTGCATCAGGACAGCCGAAGCATCAAGGCTATCCTCAATGAGCATGATACCGACATCGAGGAGGAAGAGTATGATCCGGCTGACAGGGAAGTAACCTTCGTCAAGCACATCCAGGAGCGTACGGGCGGCAACAAGCTGAGCGCCTATCTCGCCTTCGTGCCTATCGATATCAAGGAGGTTACCAATACCCGTTTCGAGACCTATATGGTGAACGACAGCAACTATTATCTGCACTATACTTATCTCGTAGCAGAGGGCAATGCCTGGACCTTGAAGGCTGAGGGTGAAATCGAACCCAATACCAAGCTCTTCATCGAGGAGTTCGGCCGTGAGGCGCTGAACGAAATGGAGCATATCGCCATCCAGATGATTGCCTACAAGAAGGAGAAACCTTTCCTCCTGAAGCCGGCTACCGACGTACAGTTCCGTCTGGACCCAGTGAAGTTCTACAAGCTTCATCTCTTCGGGGAGAATGATTTCTTCGAGACTCCAGCCTATCTCTTCACCATCGTAGAGAATGACGAGGTGGCTCGTCCGCTCGTTATCGACTCCAAACGATTGAAGGAGCAGATGTACAAGGACGAGAAGGTGATTGCCAATACCGGCAAGAAGAAGAGCAAGAAGGATGATGGCACACTCGTAGTAGACCTTCATGCGGACGAGGTACTTGAAACAACTGCTGGAATGAATTCTGCCGATATCCTTCATTATCAGATGGATGTGTTCACGAAGACGATGAATGAATACAAGAACAAGAAGGGACAGAAGATTGTCTTCATCCATGGCAAGGGCGAAGGCGTACTGCGCCAGGCTCTCATCCATGAGCTGAACTATCGCTATAAGAGCTGCAGCTACCAGGATGCTTCCTTCCAGGAATACGGCTATGGTGCCACACAGGTAACGATTAAGTAAACATCGAACATTGAGCATTGAACATTGAACTTGGAACTTTGAACTTTATGATATGCTTAGCAAGTTATATCACTCAAAGTAATCATACAGTTCCAAGTTTCAAGTTCAAATCTTAAAGTTCCAAGTTCAAATCTCAAAGTTCAAAGTAATATGAAGTACGGATTTATCAAGGTGGCGAGTGCCATTCCATCTGTCAAGGTGGGTGATGTGGTATTCAATGCTCAACAGATAGAAGATCTGATAGCCCAGGCTGAAGGCAAGGGCGTAGAGATCATTACTTTCCCGGAACTGTCCATTACGGGTTATTCCTGTCAGGACCTTTTCCGCCAGCAGATGCTGCTGGAAACATCGGAGCAGGCGGTGATGATGCTGCTTGATTTCACACGCAAGCTAGATATCATCTCCATCGTCGGTGCACCGGTTGTGGCTGGTGACCTGCTGCTCAACTGCGGTATCGTCATCCAGCACGGACAGATCTTGGGTGTCGTGCCTAAGACCTATCTGCCTAACTACAGCGAGTTCTACGAGAAGCGCTGGTTTGCCTCTGCTCAGGACCTGAGAGACTGCGAAATCCGCTATGCCGGACACAAGGTGAAACTGACTCCGGATGTGCAGATATTCCAGACCTACGACGGCGTGCAGTTTGGCGTGGAGATCTGTGAGGATGTATGGGCTCCTGCTCCTCCAAGCAACAAGTTGGCATTGGCTGGAGCTGACCTTATCTTCAATCTCTCTGCCAGCGATGAACTCATCGGTAAGCACAATTATCTGAAGAGTCTTCTGAGTCAGCAGAGCGCCCGCACGATGACCGGATACGTGTATAGTTCCTGCGGTTTCGGGGAAAGTACACAGGATGTTGTATATGGTGGAAATGCCCTGATTTATGAGAATGGAGTTTTACTTTCACAAAGTGAACGTTTCTCACTTGATCCTCAGATGGTTATCTCGCAGGTAGATGTAGAGAAACTCCGCTCGGAACGTCGTACAAATTCAACCTATGTGAATGCCCAGCGCAACATCAAATATTCTGTTCTCGGAGGACAGTTCAATATCCGCAACATCGATGCAGATCCTACCGAGAATGAGCGTGAATTCGTGCTGGAGCGTGAGGTGAATCCGCATCCTTTTATTCCTGCCAGCAACGACATGAATGCCTCCTGCGAGGAGATATTCAATATCCAGCTGATGGGACTTGCCAAGCGCATCGTCCATACCCATGCCAAGACCGTAGTGGTGGGTATCAGCGGCGGACTGGATTCTACGCTTGCCTTGCTCGTCTGCGTGAAGGCATTTGATAAACTGAAGATGAACCGCAAGGGTATCGTGGGCGTCACCATGCCTGGTTTCGGAACCACGGACAGAACCTACAACAATGCCATCTCACTGATGCAGAGCCTCGGTATCACCATCAAGGAAATCAGCATCGCCAAGGCGGTAACCCAGCACTTCGAGGACATCGGTCATGATGCCAGCGTGCATGATGTAACCTATGAAAATTCGCAGGCACGTGAACGTACCCAGATCCTGATGGACTTGGCAAATAAGATGGGAGGAATGGTTATCGGTACCGGCGACCTCTCTGAGCTGGCTTTGGGATGGGCTACCTATAATGGCGACCACATGAGCATGTATGGCGTGAATGCCAGCATCCCAAAGACCCTGATCCGTTATCTCGTAAACCATGTTGCCGAGAGTGGGGTAGACGAGCAGAGCCGCATCACCCTTCGCGACATCATCGATACGCCAATCAGTCCTGAGCTGATTCCGGCAGATGAGAACGGTAATATCAAGCAGAAGACCGAAGACCTGGTGGGACCATACGAGTTGCACGATTTCTTCCTCTACTACTTCCTTCGCTTCGGTTTCTGTCCAGCCAAGATCTACATGCTGGCAAAGAAGGCATTTATCGATACCGAGCTGGAGCGCGTGAAAATCAGCGACAACGATCCTGATTCCTATGATGAGGAGACCATCAAGAAGTGGCTGAAGACCTTCGTGAGGAGATTCTTCAACCAGCAGTTCAAGCGCAGCTGTCTGCCTGATGGTCCGAAGGTGGGAAGCGTGAGCCTCAGTCCTCGTGGCGACTGGCGCATGCCTAGCGATGCTGCATCCACTATCTGGCTGCAGGAGGCGGAAAATTTATAATACATGGCAGCGAAGTTTTAATAAAACGGGAAATAAAAAGTTAGGAGTCGGGGCGCTGTTCCAACTCCTAACTTTTTCGTTTATAATAAAATAATTATATAAAAAGTCTTTCTATTTTTGGGTAAAACATATTTTTTTTGTAACTTTGCGCCCAAAAGTAAAAACAATATAAAATTTAAATTGATAATATGGCTAAGAAATTTGCCGAGCACAACGGTCTGAATTTGACTCAGACAAACAATGACGTACTAGCAGCGTGGGAGAAAAACGATATCTTCCACAAGTCTATCGACGAGCGTGAAGGCTGCCCTCAGTTTATCTTCTTTGAGGGACCTCCATCAGCTAATGGCCACCCGGGTATTCACCACGTGTTGGCACGTAGTATCAAGGATACATTCAACAGATACAAGACCATGAAGGGCTTCCAGGTTCACCGCAAGGCGGGATGGGATACCCACGGACTCCCTGTTGAACTCGGTGTCGAGAAGGAACTCGGCATCACCAAGAAGGATATCGACAACAAGGCTTCTGAGAAGTATATCTCTACTGAGGATTACAACCACAAGTGTCGCGAGAACGTGATGAAGTTCACCGCTGAGTGGCGCGAGTTGACCGAGAAGATGGGTTACTTCGTAGATCTCGATCATCCTTATATCACCTACGATAACAAGTATATCGAGACTCTCTGGTGGCTCCTCAAGCAGCTCTACAACAAGGGCCTGCTCTACAAGGGTTACACCATCCAGCCATACTCTCCAGGTGCAGGTACAGGCTTGAGCTCTCACGAGTTGAACCAGCCTGGCTGCTATCGCGATGTTAAGGACCTCACAACCACAGCCCAGTTCCTCATCAAGGATCCTAAGGCTGAGTGGACCAAGTGGGGCAAGCCATACTTCATCGCATGGACCACTACACCTTGGACTTTGCCATCTAACGTGGCTCTCTGTGTGGGTCCTAAGATTGACTATGTAGCTATCGAGACCTACAACCTCTACAATGGCGAGCCTATGACACTCGTGATGGCTGAGGCTTTGGTAGGTTCTTATCTGAAGGCAGACCAGGAGTGCAAGGAGGGCGATCTCCTTCCATTCGACAAGGAGAAGAAGCAGTGCCCATGGCGCATTATCGACCACATGAAGGGTACCGACCTCGAAGGCATGCACTACGAGCAGCTCCTGCCATGGGTGAAGCCATGCGAGAAGGTAGATGCTTTTGCTCCAGCTTTCGTTGCAGAATATGCTGCTGCTCATCCTGAGAAGGTATTCGCTTCTGAGGATGGTCGCGATAAGTTCGTTGAGATGGATAGCGAGGCTTTCCGCGTAATCCTCGGCGACTATGTTACTACCGATGACGGTACTGGTATCGTGCACATCGCTCCTACATTCGGTGCCGATGATGCCAAGGTGGCTAAGGATGCCAACATCCCAGCCCTCTACCTTATTAATAAGAAGGGTGAGACCCGCCCAATGGTTGACCTGCAGGGTAAGTTCTATCTCATCGAAGACCTCGATGACAACTTCGTGAACGCTTGCGTCAACAAGGAGGCATACGCTCATCACGCAGGCGACTACGTGAAGAATGCCTACGACCCACAGTTTAATGTGGATGGTGTTTGGGACAAGAAGGCTTCTGATAAGGCCGAAGACCTGAACATCGTACTCTGCTACGAGTTGAAGCAGGAGGGCAAGGCTTTCAAGAGCGAGAAGCACGTGCACAACTATCCTCACTGCTGGCGTACCGACAAGCCTATCCTCTACTACCCATTGGATAGCTGGTTTATCAAGGATACCGCCCGCAAGGAGCGCATGGTAGAACTCAACAAGACCATCAACTGGCAGCCAGAGAGCACCGGTACAGGCCGTTTCGGCAACTGGCTCGAGAACCTGAACGACTGGAACCTTTCACGTTCCCGCTTCTGGGGTACTCCATTGCCAATCTGGCGTGACGAGAACCGTGGCGAGAAGTGCATCGGCAGTCTTGAGGAGCTGTATGCTGAAATCGAGAAGTCTGTGGCTGCAGGCATCATGCAGAGCAACCCACTGAAGGAGAATGGTTTCGTTCCTGGCGACTACAGTCAGGAGAACTATGATAAGATTGACCTCCACCGTCCATACGTTGACAAGATTGTATTGGTTAATGAGGAGGGCAAGCCAATGTATCGTGAGAGCGACCTCATCGACGTTTGGTTCGATTCAGGTTCAATGCCTTACGCCCAGCTCCACTACCCATTCGAGGGAGAGATGGCCCGTGGCACAGAGGCAGACCGCGATGCACTCATCCACAGCACCTACGAGGGATATGCTATTCCTCCTAAGTTCTATCCAGCCGACTTCATCAACGAGGGCGTGGATCAGACCCGTGGATGGTTCTTCACCCTGCACGCCATCGCTACTATGGTATTCGATAGCGTAGCCTTCAAGAACGTAATCTCTTCTGGTCTCGTTCTCGATGCTAAGGGCAACAAGATGAGTAAGCACGTGGGCAATGTGACCAACCCATTCGAGATGATCGATAAGTATGGTGCCGACCCTGTTCGTTTCTATATGATGACCAACAGCGAGCCTTGGGACAACCTCAAGTTCGACCCTAACGGTGTAGATGAGACCCGTCGCAAGTTCTTCGGTACCTTATATAATACCTACAGTTTCTTCGCCCTCTATGCTAATGTAGATGGTTTCGATGCTGAGGCTGCTCAGGTGCCATTCGAGAAGCGCCCAGAGATTGACCGCTGGATTCTCTCTTCACTCAATACCCTCATCAAGGGCGTTGACAGAGAGTTGGCTGGCTATGATCCAACCCGTGCAGGCCGTCTCATCGATGCATTCGTAAACGATGACCTCTCTAACTGGTACGTTCGTCTGAACCGTAAACGTTTCTGGGGTAAGGAGATGAGCGAGGACAAGTTGAGCGCTTACCAGACTCTCTATAGCTGCTTGATGACAGTGGCTAAGCTGCTGGCACCATTCGCTCCATTCTATGCAGACGAGTTGTATCACGACTTGGGCGGCGAGTTGGAGAGCGTACACCTCGACAAGTTCCCAGTAGCTGATGAAGCTGCTATCGATGCCGACCTGGAGGAGCGTATGGCCATCGCCCAGAAGATTACTTCTATGGTATTGGCATTGCGCCGCAAGGTGAACATCAAGGTTCGTCAGCCACTCCAGCAGATCATGATTCCAGCCGTAGATGATGTGCAGAAGGCACACATCGAGGCAGTAGCCGGACTGTTGAAGAACGAGGTGAACGTGAAGGAGGTTAACTTCATTGAGGGTCAGGGTATTCTCGTTAAGAAGGTGAAGTGTAACTTCAGAGTGATGGGTAAGAAGTTCGGCAAGCTGATGAAGGGTGTTGCAGCCCAGATGTCAGCACTCGATCAGGACCAGATTGCAGCCTTCGAGAAGGCAGGCAACATCACATTGAATATCGACGGACAGGAAGCCGTGGTAGAGGTAGCCGACGTGGAGATTATCTCTGAGGATATCCCAGGATGGCTCGTTTCTAACGAGGGCAATCTGACCGTTGCACTTGAGGTAGAGTTGACCCCTGAATTGAAGAAGGAGGGTATGGCTCGTGAGCTGATCAACCGTATCCAGAACCTCCGCAAGGAGACTGGACTGGAGATTACCGACCGCATCAACGTAACTGTGGCTCCTAACGAGGAGACCAATGCAGCTATCGAGGCATTCGGCGACTACATTAAGGGGCAGGTATTGGCAGACAGCATCGAAATCGGTGACAACGCAGGTGTTGAGACCGAGTTTGATGACTTTAAGTTGAACATTCTTGTAGAGAAGAATTAAATAAGCTAGGAGTTAGAAGTTGGGAGTTCGGAGTTTTACCAAAACTGCTTACTTCTAACTTCTAATACCTTAATAGCTAGACAACATTAATAATAACTTTTAACAAAAGAACATCTATGGCTAACGAAAAAGCACGTTATAGCGATGAGGATCTCGCTGAGTTCCGCGCTATCATTGAAGAGAAATTAAAGGTGGCAAAGCAGACCTACAGAGACTGTATGGCTCAGCTTAATCACTCTGATAGTAATGATGTGGTAGATACATCACCAACCTACAAGGCCCTGGAGGAGGGAAGCGAGGCACAGAGCAAGGAGGAAATCATCCAGATGGCTCAGCGCCAGCAGAAGTTTATCAAGGGATTGGAGGCTGCGTTGATTCGCATCGAGAACAAGACCTACGGTATCGACCGCGAGACAGGTGAGCTGATTCCTAAGGAGCGATTGCGTGCTGTACCTCATGCCACATTGAGTGTAGCTTCCAAGGAAGCAAGAAAACATTAATAAATGGAGAAAAATAGTAAATTACATATCGGTTGGCTCGTCACCGCAATGATGGTTGTACTTTTGATTATCGATCAGATTATCAAGTTGTACATCAAGACCCATTTTTGCCTTGGCGAGTCTGTTCGTGTTACAGATTGGTTTTTTATAGAGTTCATAGAGAACAATGGTATGGCCTGGGGCATGACGTTTATCGGCAAGTTCTGGCTGAGTATGCTGCGCCTCACCGCCATCTGTGTTCTGTTGTGGTATTTGTGCCACATCATCAAGTCGGGAAAGCATCGGAAGCTGTATATCATCCTGGTAGCTCTGGTCACAACCGGAGCCATTGGTAATATCATCGACTCCATGTTCTACGGTCTCATCTTTACAGCAGCTTCGCCTTATTATGTATCTTATCAGGTTCCTTTTGGCGATGGTTATGCTCCTTTCCTGATGGGTAAGGTTGTAGATATGTTCCGCTTCCCATTCTTTAGCTATACCTGGCCTGAATGGGTGCCTTTCCTTGGAGGTCAGCATGGTGTCTTTTTTGATCCTGTTTTCAATCTGGCTGATGCCTGTGTCTCTGTCGGTATTATCTCTATGCTTCTTTTCTGCCGTAAGGAACTGGAAAGTCTGGGAGATGGAAAGAAGAAAGCTAAGTCTGCTGATGAAGAACAGGACATGACTGCTGAAGAAAAGAATCATGTAGAGGTTGCTAAAGAGTATAGTGCTCAAAACAAGGAGGATTAGTCTTATGAAAAAATCATTCATCTATCTGTGTTTCCTGGTTGGTATCGTATGTCTGATGGAGATGATGGCTTCATGTAAGCCGTCGCTTCCTGGTGATGTGCTTTCTAAGGGCCAGATGACAGATATTCTTTACGATTATCATTTGGCGCTGTCCATGGCGCATACCAAGGAAGGTGGCGACAAGGGAGAGAGTCTGACCTATCGTGAGGCGGTTCTGAAGAAGCATGATGTTACGTCAGCTGAGTTTGACAGCTCTATGGTTTTTTACATGCGACATACGGAACTGTTGAAGGATGTCTATAAAGACTTGGCCGACCGTCTGGGTAATGAGACTGAAGCGCTTGGTGGAAGTAGCCATGCTGGTGCAGATTTCAACACCTTGTCAGCTACTGGTGATACGGCTAATATCTGGAGTTATGCCCGTTCTATGGTCTTCAGTACTATTCAGCCATATAATGTCTTCAGTTTTAAGATGGAAGCTGATACCGCCTACCACAAGGGCGACTGCTTGATGCTGGATTTCGATTCCCAGTTCATCTATCAGGATGGTATTCGTGATGGTATCGCCTTGTTGGCTGTTGAATTCACCAATGATAGTGTTGCTCAGTCTATCATCCATATCTCCGGCTCCCAGCATTATTCTATGCAGATTAAGGATAATGAGAATCTTGGAATCAAGCAGGTAAAGGGATACTTTATGCTGAGTGATGGTGGTTTCGCAACGAATGAAACTTCCGAATCTACTCTCAAGCTGATGTTCCTTGAGCATATCCGACTCATCAGAATGCATGCCAAGAAGGAAGATAAGGCGAAGGACTCTGCTTCTAAAGACAGTACCAAGGTAGATTCTCTGAAGCCTATTCCTATCGATCATGGAGCAAGACCGATGCTCAACCAGCCGCTTCCTTCTCCAAATGGGAAACAGCTGCGTCCGGTAGAAATGAAGGTAGAGTAGGCTGATGGAAATAAGAAGATGTGGAGCGCATGTCGTTAGCCTTCCTGATGGTACCCAGCTTCTTCAGGCCGTTGTTGAACTGGAAGATAGCAGGGTAGTCAACTATTATGAATTTCGGGATGAACTGCCGATGACGGAATGGCTAGGCGGTGAAATTCGAATCATCATAGACGAGGAAGGTATCCGACGTGCCTATTGGAAGGGGAAGAGAATTGATAATTAAGAAATCTCCCCCCAAAAAGTAAACATGAAACATTAAACAATAAACATTTATAATATGTTAAGCGTAGATCAATTAGAAGACAAGTTGATAGACTTGGCATTTGCTGAGGATATCGGTGACGGCGACCACACAACCTTGTGTTGTATCCCAGAGGACGCCATGGGTAAGAGTCATTTGCTCATCAAGGAAGATGGCGTTTTGGCTGGTGTTGAAATGGCAAAGAAGGTATTTGCCCGCTTTGACCCTACCATGAAGGTGGAGGTGTTGCTGCAGGACGGTACCCATGTCAAGAAGGGCGACATCGCCATGATTGTTGAAGGCAAGACCCGTTCTCTGCTTCAGACTGAGCGTCTCATGCTCAACATCATGCAGCGTATGAGTGGTATTGCTACCATGACCGCTAAGTATGTTAAGCGCCTCGAAGGTACCAAGACTCACATCCTCGACACCCGTAAGACCACTCCAGGTCTCCGTATGTTGGAGAAGCAGGCTGTGAAGATTGGTGGTGGTATGAACCATCGTATCGGTCTCTTCGATATGATTCTTCTCAAGGACAACCATATCGACTTCGCTGGCGGTATCGACAACGCTATCGACCGTTGCCATGCTTATCTCAAGGAGAAGGGTCTCGACCTGAAGATTGAAATCGAGGTTCGCAGCTTCGATGAGCTCGACCAGGTATTGAAGCACGGTGGTGTCGACCGTATCATGCTCGACAACTTCTCTGTGCCTGATACCAAGAAGGCTGTAGATATCATTGCTGGCAAGTATGAGACAGAGTCATCTGGCGGTATCACCTACGATACTATCCGTGACTATGCAGAGCAGGGTGTTGATTTCATCTCAGTTGGTGCCTTGACACATAGTGTAAAGGGCTTGGATATGAGCTTCAAGGCTTGTGAGTAAGTGAAGAATGAAGAGGGAAGAGTAAAGAATTCTATTGCTCTTCTCTCTATATTATAAATAAAGGTATATTTTATGAATAAGATTTTTGCTTCAGCCATGATGGCTGTAGCTATGATGGGCTGCGTCTCTGAGGCAGAGGCTTGCAGCAACTTCATTGTGGGCAAGAAGGCATCTGTGGATGGTTCCGTGATGTGTTCTTATAGTGCCGATGACTACGGTATGTTCCAGTACCTCTGCCATTATCCTGCGGCTAAGCACGCTAAGGGCGAGATGCGCAAGATTTATGACTGGGATACCAACAAGTATCATGGTGAGATTCCTGAGGCTGCCCAGACCTATAGCGTTATCGGCAATATCAACGAATGGCAGGTTACCATCGGCGAGACTACCTATGGCGGTCGTGAGGAGATGGTGGATTCTACCGGTATCATGGACTATGGCTCACTTATCTATGTAGCTTTGCAGCGCAGTAAGACTGCCCGCGAGGCTATCAAGGTGATGACCACCCTCGCCAATACGTACGGTTATAATTCAGAAGGTGAAACCTTCACCATCTGCGATCCTAATGAGGCTTGGATCATGGAGATGATGGGTAAGGGTGCCGGTTCCAAGGGTGCTGTTTGGGTAGCCCTCCGCATTCCGGATGATGCAGTCTGTGCTCATGCCAACCAGAGCCGCATCGGCAAGTTCAACATGAAGGACAAGAAGAACGTGATGTATGCCAAGGACGTAGTCTCTTTTGCTCGCAGCAAGGGCTGGTTCCAGGGCAAGGATGCTGATTTCTCTTGGAAGATGGCTTATGCCAAGCCTGATTTCTCTGGTCGTCGCTTCTGCGATGCCCGTGCCTGGTCTATGCTCAACCACTTCTATGACATGACTCCATATTTGGATTGGGCACTCGGCAAGAATCCTGATGCGCAGGATATGCCTCTCTGGGTGGTTCCTAACAAGAAGGTGAGCGTGAAGGATGTGGAGAATGTGATGCGCGACCATTACGAGGGTACTCCTCTTTCTGTAGCCGACGGTTCTGACATCGGCGGTGGTATCTGGGAGATGCCTTATCGTCCTACACCATTGATGTACAAGGTGGATGGCAAGCAGTATTTCAACGAGCGTCCTGTCAGCACCCAGCAGAGTGGTTTCGTATTCGTAAGTCAGATGCGTTCATGGATGCCAAGAGAGATTGGTGGCGTGCTCTGGTTTGCCAACGATGATGCCAACATGGCTGCATTCACTCCAGTATATTGCTCAATGACCGAGCGTCCTGAGTGCTACAATACTCCAGGTGCTGATGCCTTGCATTTCAGCAAGAAGAATGCTTACTGGGTTTGCAACATGACCAGCAACATGGTTTATCCTCGTTACAGCCTGATGTTCCCAACCTTGAAGGAGGTTCGTGATAGCTTGGACAACAGCTATTTCGCTGCTCAGGCTGGTGTTGAGAAGAAGGCTCAGGAGCTTTATGCCCAGAACCCACAGGCAGCTGTGAAGTATCTCAACGACTACAGTGTAGAGAAGGCTCAGCAGATGTTGGCTCGCTGGAACCAGCTTTTCGAGTTTATGGTGGTGAAGTACAATGATATGATCATCAAGCCAACCGACAAGAACGGTACTTTCGAGAAGACTCAGTATGGATTGGGTGCTCGCCCAGTTCGTCCTGGTTATCCAGAGAAGTATGCCAAGGAATTGGTTAAGCAGTCTGGTGACAAGTTCCTGGTACCGGAAAGCGGTAAATAAGATTGATTGGTAATAACAATAAAGCAAGAAGGGCAGGTTCCATATTCGGAACCCGCCCTTTCTTTTTTAAAATCTCTCTCTGAAATATTTTGAGTCTACTTTACTTGCAGAGACATACTCTGTGGTTGATATCTACAACTTCTGGTATAGAATGTATAACATGCTTCAAGAACATACCCATACATACAACCATTCCTGAGAACATTACTGCTGCTAACGCTAAAGTAAACATAGTCATCATAATTTTTTTAATCTTTTTAAATTTTATTATTCGTTATTCCTTAATACGAGTGCAAAGTTAACACTTTTTTATCGGAATAACGAATATTTCTGCATGAAATGTGTATGTAACATGCATTTCTTGATTTGAGTCAATGAGACTATGCTGATACTTTTTATGAATTCATCGACAGCAGGAACTCGTCATTGTTGCGAGTGTTCTGCATTGACTTGTGGATGGTATTCATTGCCTCAATAGGGTTCATGTCAGAGATGTACTTGCGGAGAATCCACATACGGTCGAGTGTGGTTCTGTCTTGCAGGAGATCATCACGACGTGTAGATGAAGCCACGAGGTTGACTGCAGGGAAGATACGCTTGTTACTGAGTGAGCGGTCAAGCTGCAATTCCATGTTACCTGTACCCTTGAATTCTTCGAAGATTACTTCGTCCATCTTGCTACCAGTATCAATCAAGGCTGTTGCGATGATGGTGAGAGAACCGCCGCCTTCGATGTTACGTGCAGCACCAAAGAAGCGCTTAGGCTTCTGCAAAGCATTGGCATCAACACCACCGGTCAAAACCTTACCGGATGCAGGAGCCACTGTATTGTAAGCACGAGCCAGACGGGTGATGGAATCCAGGAAGATGACTACATCATGTCCACATTCTACCATTCTCTTTGCCTTTTCCAGAACAATACCTGCAATCTTCACATGGCGCTCAGCAGGTTCATCGAATGTAGAGGCAATCACCTCTGCATTGACGGTGCGGGCCATGTCGGTAACCTCCTCAGGACGCTCATCAATGAGCAACATCATCAGATAGGCTTCTGGATGATTGGCTGCTATTGCATTGGCGATATCCTTCATGAGAATGGTCTTACCGGTCTTAGGCTGAGCCACAATCAGGGCACGCTGTCCCTTACCGATAGGAGAGAACAGGTCTACGATTCGTGTGCTCAGGTTGGTGGTCTTGCGGTCTCCGCAAAGGTTGAACTTCTCGTCTGGGAAGAGAGGAGTTAGATGTTCAAATGGTACACGGTCTCTTACTTCTGATGGTTCACGACCGTTGATCTTTTCAATGTTTGTGAGTGGGAAGTATTTCTCACCCTCGTGTGGCGGACGAACCTGGCAGAATACAACGTCACCCGTCTTCAGACCATATCGCTTGATCTGATTGGCAGATACATAGACATCGTCTGGTGAAGAAAGGTAATTGTAATCGCTGCTGCGCAGGAATCCATATCCATCCGGCATCACTTCAAGCACTCCGCATGATGTGACGATGCCAGAGAAATCATAGGCAGGCTCTGGTACCACTTCAACGTTAGGTGTTTCCTGTGCTGCCGCAGGATTTGCTGTATTGATTGGTCTGTCGAAGATGTCTACTGAAGGAATGGCAGTCTGGTCTTCGATAGGAATGTCTACAACGGTGATGAAGTCAGTACCATCACCTGGATCTCCCTCCCATATACCGTTTGCATTGTTGGATGCTGCTTCTGGTTTGTATGCTTCCTGATTCTCTTCAGCAGAATCGGCATCATTGTCAGAATCCGTATTCTTGTTGTTGTGTGCTTCCATTTTGGCTTGCAATTTTGCAATCAGTTCCTCTTTATCGTTTCCTTGATTGTCCTTGTTTGCCTCGTTCTGTGCAAATTGTTCTTCCGGTATGAAGGAATCGTTTTGCTGGAAGTGGTTTTCTCCTGATGTGGCCGAATCGTCCTGACCTGATCCTGTAGAATCAGTCTGCTCTGTGGTTAATGTCTCAGGCACATTCTGCTCTGAAAAGTTAAGGTTTGCCTCTTCTGGAGTTCCTTGTTGCGCATTCTGTTTTTCCAACTGTGCTTTGATGGCAGCAGCCTTGGCAGCAGCTATGGCTTCAAGCTCTGCTTTACTCTTGCGCCCACGGTGTTTTGGGAATGCTGCCAATGGGTCTGTTGTCTCTTCCTCCTGAAGGGCTTCTTCCTTCGCATTGTTCTCTGTTGGACCTGTTACTTGATGCTTTTGTACGTCAAAGTTTTCTCCGTCGATACCATTTACGCTATATACTCTATCTTCTTTGCTGGAGACGATACGGGTACGCTTGCGTTTTGTTGCAGCCAGAGTAGAATCCTCTGTCTGAGCATTGAAAATAGTATTGATAATCGTTTCCTTATTGTCGCCAGATTTAATCTTGACTCCAATTTGCTTAGCAATGTCCTTCAACTGAACGACACTATTTGCTGATAATTCTTCCTTGCTATACATTATTATATATTGTATATGTGAATATTGTTTCTGAGTGATTTTGACGTTTCAAGAATTGAAACATCGCTCGAAAAGTTATCTTTCGAGTGCAAAGATAATTAAAAAATTTGTTTCTGCCAAATTTTTTGCCTATCTTTGCACAAAAATAATTCGATTATCGATGATTTTATAATGAATATTTAATTTTAACTCAATAAAAGTGCATACAAAAGAAGAAAAACTAGCTGCATTCAGCAGATTGCTGGATGTTCAGGACCGACTTCGTGTTCAATGTCCTTGGGACAAGAAACAGACGTTTGAAAGTCTTCGACCTAACACCATCGAGGAGGCTTTCGAACTTTGTGATGCCCTCATGAAGCGTGATTATAAGGATATAAAGAAAGAATTGGGTGACGTCTTGGAACATGTGATGTTTTATAGCATTATTGGTCGTGAAGATGGCAAGTTTGATATTTGTGATGTCTGCAACCAGGAAGCTGATAAACTGATGTTCCGCCATCCGTTCATCAATTGGAATGAAGAGGGGGAATGGACGGTCTCTAATCCTGATATGTATATCAATGAATCCGGACAGGTTGTGTATAAGGAGTCTGATGCTCAGGCTTTGAAGGCTGGCAAACCCAAGACTGCGGCTTCCGTGGAAAAGACTTGGGAGCAGATCAAGCAGCAGGAGAAGGATGGCAATGAAAGAGTCCTGAGTGGAGTACCTAATTCTCTTCCTTCGCTTATCAAGGCTTATCGCATTCAGGACAAGGCTCGCAATGTGGGCTTTGACTGGAAGGAAAAGGAGGATGTATGGGATAAGGTGCAGGAAGAACTGGAGGAACTCAAGGTGGAATTGGCTAGGGAAGACAAGGAAAAGTCTACCCAGGAATTGGGAGATTTCCTCTTCTCTGTCATCAATGCTGCCCGTCTCTACAAACTCAATCCTGACAATGCCCTCGAAAAGACGAACCAGAAGTTTATCCGTCGCTTCAATTATGTGGAAGATCATTCCTTTAAGCAGGGCAGAAATCTGAAGGATATGAGCCTGGAAGAAATGGATCAACTCTGGAATGAAGCCAAGCAGGAAGAGCGCAAGAGTGAGTAAACGTAGATAAGTTGGGAAATCAACAGTCATGTTGAGCAATATTAATATTTAACTTAGGAAAGTTATGAAAAAGTTAGTGTATATAGCGATAGCTTTGGTAGTCATGTTTGCTGCCAATAGCTGTAAGGAAAAGAAGGAGACTTCTGTTATCAGTACCAATGACTCTGTTGAAGTAGAGGAGATGAATGATTCTACGATATATGGTGTGTGCGGAGAAGGTACATCCATGCACAGTCTGGAACTGTGTTCTGATGAGGGTGATACGCTTTCTGTCTTTATTGATGACGCTGACCCTTCTATTGTTCAGGGAGGATTGATGGCTGGCGACCGTATTGCCCTTTTGGCTTATAAGGCACAGGATGGGGAGATGGTAGCCAGGAAGGTTATCAATCTGACTTCTTTGTTGGGTAAGTGGATTTCTCTGGATAAGAATTTCGACCTTCTGGAAGGTGGCGTGGTGAAGAATAATGTCAAGGCTGAAACCAACCCTTGGACTTCCTGGAAAATCCTGAATGGTAAGCTGCTTTTGAATAAGGACACCTTTGATATCGATAATTTGGGTCCTGACAGTTTGCTGTTGGAGAATCATCAGGGTATCTTCGTCTTTAAGCGTCAGGAATAGTTGCCTGGTGAATCAGGAACGGTGTAAGATGAATAATTTTGCTAATGGAACCTTTTAAGATACATATTCTGGGTTGTGGCAGTGCGCTGCCTACCCTCAAACATAACGCTTCCTCTCAACTCATAGAGATGAGAGGCAAGTGCTTCATGGTGGATTGCGGTGAAGGAGCGCAGATGCAGTTCCGTCGCTCTCACATCCATTTCTCCAAACTGAATGCCATCTTTATCAGTCATATGCATGGCGACCACTGTTTCGGTTTGATGGGATTGTTGTCTACGCTTGGAATGCTCGGACGTACTTCCAAGTTGAGAATTTATGCTCCCAAGGATTATGAACCTCTCTTCAGGCAGCAGGTTGAATTCTTCATGCAGACGATGGAGTATGAGATGGAAATGATTCCCGTTGATACAGAGAAGCAGCAGGTCATATATGAGGACCACTCTCTTACCGTTGAAACTGTACCTTTGCAGCATCGTGTGCCTTGTTGTGGATTCATCTTCCGTGAGAAACCTACCTTGCCACATATCCGTCGTGATATGATCGACTATTATGGCATTCCTGTTAGTCAGATCAACAATATCAAGAATGGTGCAGATTGGACGAATGAAGATGGTGATATTATCCCGAATGCCCGACTCGTTCAGCCTGCTGATTCGCCTCGTAGTTATGCTTACTGCAGTGATACTCGTTTTGTGCCTGGTTTGAAAGAGAAGGTGAAAGGCGTTACTGTGTTATATCATGAGAGTACCTATACATCGGATCAGGAAGATCGTGCCAAGATTTATTATCATAGTACGGCACGCCAGGCTGCTACCATAGCAGCAGGAGCTGGTGTGGGTACCTTGCTCCTGGGACATTATAGTGCGAGATATAATGACGAACAGGTCTTGCTGGAAGAAGCGAAAGCGGTGTTTGATCACTCTATACTCTCTCAGGAGGGAATGGTTTTTGATGTCGTTTGATAAGATTTTCAAAAAAAGTTCATGATTTGATGCAAGGATTTTCATATCTTTCGTTTAATTTATAAAAGAGTAAATAAAAGTGGAATCTGAGAAGGAGCTTTTGGACGATATTTTTCGTGGCAGCCGGGATGCTATGCATCGGTTGTACGAACGGTATGTAGGGCATGCCATGGCGGTTGCGCTGAGGTATGTCCCTTTGCGCGAAGATGCCGAGGATGTTGTCCAGGACAGCTTCATCAAGGTTTTTGCTGCGATTCCGAATTTCCAGTATAGAGGTGAAGGGTCACTGAAGGGGTGGTTGTTTCGTATTGTTGTTAATGAGGCGATTACTTGTGTTCGGCAGAAAAGTAAACTTACGCTGGTGGAAGAATTTCCGGATGAGCCTTTGGAAGAGGAACCGCCTGTAGAAAAGATACCACCTGCGGAGCTGACTAAAATGATTGGAGAACTGCCTGATGGCTATAGATTAGTACTTAATATGTATGTCTTCGAACAGTTGAGTCATAAGGAGATAGCCCTGCGGTTAGGCATTAAGGAAAGTAGTTCTGCATCGCAGTATCTGAGAGCCAAGAAACTCTTGGCAAGAAAAATTAATGATTATCTGAGTAAATTAAACGAGAAAGAATATGAGTAATAATGATTGGACAAACAAACTTCGAGATCAGTTGGCAGACTATCAAGAGCCTGTCAGCCGTGACTTGTGGGCGGGTATTGAACAATCGCTTGCTCAGAAGACGGGACATCAAGAGGTATCTAAACCTGGTAAAATAATCCATATAAACACTTGGAAACGTTGGTCTGCTGCTGCGGCGGCTGTGGCTTTGTTGGGAGTAGGAGGTAGTTATGTCTACTTCCATCAGGAGGAAGACAAACTTGCCAGTTCGCAGTTGGCAATGGTAACAGATAAAGCATCTGCATCAGCGGTTGCAGAGCATTCGCATCCTATGGGTAAGACATCGGAAAATGGAGCTGGAAATTCGCTTGATTCCAGAGATGACAATGTAGGGTTGGGGATGAAAAGGAATCCAAAGCAAACCGTAGAAGGTAAAAATGCTGGAAGACACCTTTTGGCTGATCAAACGGTTCTTTTGGCTTCTGCTTCCGAGAATGAAGTGATGTCAACTTCGGAGAATGAATTGATGCCAACTTCGGAGAATGAATTGATGGTGGCATCTGTTGATTCTCAGCCAGTCTCATCTGCAGAAGAGAAAACTGAGTCAACTCTTCAGCAGGATTCTCCGGTCCGGCAGACTCAAAAGGCAAAGTCTATTGACAACCTCTTTGCGAATGCCGTAGTGGCTGATGCTTATCAATTCTCTCATCATGAAGAGACTGCTGGCTTGTCAATGAAACTCTATGCAGAAAATCTGAGTCCGAACTTGGGATTGTCTACTTCTGATGATTCCTATGCGAGTTCTGGTTCTGGTGTTTTGGCAGACCCTATGCCGGGTGTTGTTCCTGATCCAACAGTAGGAGGTGTGAATGACATCGATTATCTGATGGCATCCTATAAGGTGGTTCAGAAAACCTATAAAGGTGAAGCCAAGCATCATGCTCCTGTCTCTGTAGGATTGCAGGTGGCATTTGGTATTGCTCCACGTCTGTCGTTGAGTTCGGGTTTCGTGTATACCCGTACCTCTTCCGATTTTTATCCGTATGCTCCTCACAACAATTATAATGTTCATCAGGTACTTCACTATGTGGGCATCCCGGTAGGTTTGAACTATGAGTTATGGAAGAGTGGAGGATTCCATGCCTATGTGATGGCTGGTGCTGAGGCTGACTTGAATGTGAAGAATGATACGGAAGAGGAGGGAGTAAAGAAAGAGAATGCCAAACGCGATAGAGTGCAGTTCTCAGGAAAGGCTTCGCTCGGAGCACAATATGATATCACGCCAAATGTGGGCTTGTATATCGAGCCGGGTGCTAAATATTACATTGACAATGGCAGCGAGATTGAAAACACTTTCAAGGATAAGAAACTGAACTTCAATTTCCAGTTTGGTTTGAGATTCAATCTTTAAAACATAAATAGAAAAGAGGGTGTGTCATAAGTTTATGACGCACCCTCTTTTTCTTTTATATCTTATTGATATATTGTTGGAAAAGACAGCTAAAGTTTTTGAGAAAGCTAGTATCTCTGGCCGCACAACAGCTGTTGTGCGCTCGCATATCAGCTGATATGCACTCGCACACCAACTGATGTGCATGCGGTAGTCAACTGTTATGCGCTAACTATTATCTAAACTTATGACACGCTATCTTTTTCTTGTTTATCATTCCAGGAGTCTTTCGCTCATATTCAGTGCAGCCTTTCTACCATCACCCATGGCAAGAATTACGGTAGCACCACCACGGACGATGTCACCGCCTGCGTAGATTTCTTTGATAGAACTCTGCATCTGCTCGTTTACGGCGATGGTGTTCTTTCTTCCGAGCTCCAATCCCTCAATGCTCTGAGGAACAAGAGGGTTAGGACTTACACCTACTGCAACAATCACCTGGTCGCATTCCAATGTCACGGTCTCGCCTGTAGCTTCCGGACGACGGCGACCGCTGGCATCAGGTTCTCCCAGCTGCATGACGTCGAGGACAACAGACTTCACAGCGCCCTTTTCATCTGCTTCATATTCTTTAGGATTATGGAGAGTCATGAAGTTGATGCCTTCTTCCTTGGCATGCTTCACCTCTTCGAGTCGGGCAGGCATCTCTGCTTCAGAACGGCGATAAACCAATGTTACCTCGGCACCCAGACGCTTGGCTGTACGGCAACTGTCCATCGCTGTGTTTCCTCCGCCCACAACAACCACCTTCTTACCCAGGTTGATAGGGGTATCGGTATGAGGATTGGCTGCATCCATCAAGTTCACACGGGTCAGATACTCATTGGAAGACATGATGTTCAAGGCATTCTCACCAGGGATATTCATGAAGTTCGGAAGTCCGGCTCCTGAACCCACGAAGATGCCCTTGAATCCCTGTTTTTCCAGGTCTTTCACGGAGATGGTCTTACCTACGATACAGTCGGTGATGAATTTCACGCCCATCTTCTGAAGGTTCTCAATCTCTACGTCTACGATGGCATTAGGCAATCGGAACTCTGGGATACCATATTTCAATACACCACCTATCTCGTGCAGAGCCTCGAATACGGTGACGTCGAATCCTTTCTTTGCCATATCGCCAGCAAAGCTCAGACCGGAAGGACCTGAACCGACAACGGCAACTTTGATTCCGTTGGCTTCATCGCATTGAGGAACTGAAATGTTGCCACTCTGACGTTCATAGTCGGCTGCAAAACGCTCCAGATATCCGATAGCCACTGCCGGCTCGTTCATCTTGAGATGCACACACTTGCTTTCACACTGTTTCTCCTGTGGGCAGACACGTCCGCAGACAGCAGGTAGGGCAGAGGTGTTCTTCAGAACCTTTGCAGCAGCCAGGAACTGACCGCGCTCAATATTCTTGATGAATGAAGGAATGTTGATGCTTACCGGACAGCCTTCCATACAGGTAGGCTTAGGACAGTCGAGGCAGCGCTTTGCCTCGGTCAATGCCATCTCCTTGGTCAGACCGATGTTCACCTCTTCCGTACGGGTAGTTGCACGATATACTGGGTCGAGTTCCGGCATCTTCACACGCTCGATAGCCGTACGTTCCTTGGCTTTCATGGAAGCACGCAATTCCTTTCGCCACTCGGCATTGCGGTCTGTCAGCTCTTCGATGGATGCATCTGTTGGCTCTACGTCCATTGTTATGTCTGTGGTCTCCTTCTTCTTTTCGGCATCTATGGTAGCCAGATGTTCCTCGAAGTGTTCCATCTCCTCGCGCTCTACGTCCTTGAAGGTTCCCATGCGCTTGAACATCTCGTCCCAGTCTACCTGGGCGCCGTCAAACTCAGGACCGTCGATGCAGACAAACTTGGTCTTTCCGCCGATAGTCAGACGGCAGGCACCGCACATACCGGTACCGTCCACCATGATAGTATTGAGCGATACATCAGTAGAGAGATTGTATTTCTGGGTCAGGAGACAGCAGAACTTCATCATGATAGGAGGACCGATGGCGAATACCTTGTCGATATGCTCCTGATTAATAAGCTTTTCGATACCCACGGTAACAACACCTTTCTCGCCGTAGCTGCCGTCGTCGGTCATGATGATGAGTTCATCACTTGAAGCACGTACCTCATCCTCCATGATGACGAGGTCCTTGCTTCTTCCGGCAATCACGCTGAGCACACGGTTGCCCGCAGCCTTCAGCGCCTTGATGATAGGGAGCATAGGAGCTACGCCTACGCCACCACCGGCACAGATGACGGTACCGAAGTTCTCGATATGTGTTGGGTTTCCGAGCGGACCTACTACGTCATGAATCTCATCGCCTTCGTTTAGGGCACAAAGTTTGGTTGATGATAAGCCTACCTTCTGCACTACCAGAGTAATGGTGCCTTTTTCTATGTCGGCATCAGCAATGGTCAGCGGCATGCGCTCACTGTTGTTGTCTACACGGATGATGACGAAGTTGCCAGCCTTGCGGCTCTTTGCAATGAGTGGAGCTTCCACATCGAAACGGAATACCTTTTCTGAGTATTGTATTTTCTTGATAATCTTGTTCATTGGCTATTAACTTTTTATGTTGACTATTGTCTATTTCTAATTTAGTTGTTTATGCATGTTTGTGCATGGTATTAAAAATGCAAAAGGATAACTACGGCCACCTTTTGGGGCAGTCGAAGTTATCCTCGTACAATATGTTTTAGTATGGATGTCTATCCAGTCTTTTTCTTTCGAATTAATCGAAGTTCTTGTCATCGAGCATCTCGAATCCGCAGTAAGGAACCAATACCTTAGGCACACGGATACCCTCTGGTGTCTGGTTGTTCTCCAGGATGGTTGCAACGATACGTGGCAAGGCGAGAGCAGAACCGTTCAAGGTGTGGCAAAGCTCAATCTTCTTGTCCTCTGCATGGCGATAGCGGCAGTGGAGACGGTTTGCCTGATAGCTCTCGAAGTTAGATACTGATGAAACCTCCAACCAGCGACCCTGAGCTGCACTCCAGGTCTCGAAGTCGTAGCAGATAGAAGAGGTGAAGCTCATGTCACCACCGCAGAGACGGAGGATGTGGTATGGCAACTCCAACTTCTTCAAGAGACCCTCTACGTGGTCGAGCATCTCGTTCAGGCTCTCGTAAGAGTGACCTGGCTTATCGATGCGTACAATCTCCACCTTGTCGAACTGGTGCAGACGGTTCAAGCCGCGAACATCCTTACCGTAGCTACCAGCCTCACGACGGAAGCAGGCAGAGTAAGCACAACGCTTGATAGGGAGATCCTTCTCGTCAAGAATCACATCACGGAAAATGTTGGTTACAGGAACCTCAGCAGTAGGGATGAGGAAGAGGTTGTCGAGATTGGCATGATACATCTGACCCTCCTTGTCTGGCAACTGACCAGTTCCACGACCTGAATCCTCGTTTACTACGTAAGGAGGCTGAATCTCAAGATATCCGCTCTTACGAGCCTCATCGAGGAAGAAAGCCTCGAGAGCACGCTGGAAGCGAGCCATCTTACCGATATATACAGGGAAGCCGGCACCGGTAATCTTCACACCGAGGTCGAAATCCACGAGGTTGTACTTCTTCAGGAGATCCCAGTGGCAGAGTGCATCCTCACCGAGGTTTGGCTTTTCGCCACCTTCTTTTACGACTACGTTGTCAGCCGCATCCTTACCCTCAGGAACCAGTTCGCAAGGGATGTTAGGGATTTCGAGCAACTGATTGGTCATATCGTTCTGTGCTTTCTCCATGATCTCTTCCAGAGCCTTAGCGTCAGCCTTGAGCATAGCTACCTGCGCCTTAGCGCTTTCAGCTTCCTCTTTCTTGCCTTCCTTCATCAAGGCACCAATCTGCTTGGCAAACTGGTTAGCCTGCTGCTTGTTGTTATCCAGCTTCTGCTGAGCTTCACGACGGATCTTGTCGTACTCCAATACTTTCTCTACGGCCTCACGAGCATTAGGAAAATGCTTCTTTTCAAGACCTTTAACTACACGTTCAGTTTCTTCACTGATGAGTTTAAGTGTAAGCATATAATGTCTTTTTATTTAATTATTTACTATTTGTAGGCAAAAGTACAAAAAATATTTGTGATAACGCAAAAAAATGCTGACTTTTTTACAGGGAAGGGTAGAATTAAAGTTTTTTTGTGGTTTTACAGGGTTAAGGAGCTTAGAAAGGGGTGTGGTGTAATCCGAGTAATCCGTGCCTAAAAACTGCAAAGGAAGCCCCCAAGCATTGTATATAAACGAAGAAAGCCTGCTCAAGGTATGAGCAGGCTTCTATGTTGTTTGTTTGGAATAGTTTTTTCTAAAACTTTAAAATTTAAGCGTCAGCTTTTTTGGTCTTCTCAGCGTAAACCTCTGGAGAGAGAACAGAAACTGTACTCTTGTCCTTGCGGCCCTTGTGGAAGTAAACGATACCGTCTGTCAAAGCATACAATGTATCATCCTTACCCTGAGCTACATTCTCACCTGGGAAGTGCTTGTTACCACGCTGACGAACAATAATGTTACCTGCGATGATGCTCTGACCACCCCAGATCTTAACGCCTAATCTTTGTGAAGCTGATTCACGGCCGTTCTTAGAACTACCAACACCTTTCTTATGTGCCATTTTCTAATTCCTCCTAATTTTAAGCGATTACAGATTTGATTGATACTTCAGTGAACTGTGCACGATGACCGTTCTTCTTGCGATAGTCCTTACGGCGCTTCATCTTGAAGACGATTACCTTGTCACCCTTTACGAGTGGGTTCACTACTTCTACTACTACTTTTGCACCCTCTACAGCTGGTGCACCGACAGTGATTGCGCCGTCTTTGTCAACGAGCAAAACCTTGTCGAACTCAACAGTCTGACCTGCCTCTACATCCTTGATGTGATGTACGAAGAGCTTCTTGCCCTCCTCTGCCTTGAACTGCTGACCGTTAATTTCTACGATTGCGTACATTTAATTATTTATATAAACGGGTTTTTCCGCGAGGCGTCCTGCTTCGTGCCGGATCTTGACCGAGCCCCAACGAACTAAACTTTTCTGTAACATTTGCCCAATCCATGAGCATTCGGAGTGCAAAATTACAAATTATCTTCGATATAAACGAATATTGCTTTCCTAAAGAATATGGTTTTATGAAGATTTAACTAATTAGGGTGTTATCCGGCATACTTTTTAATCCTTTTAAGATTGCCCGCCTCTCTATTGGATGCTTTTCCATCCCAGCAGCTGGTCGCTTCGGTCTGTGGTTCCCCTATAGTATATCAGTGCATCATATCTGTTGGCTGTCTGATAGAAGTCACCGTCTGTTGTTACATGTCGGGTGCTGCCGTCGCTTCTCAATACCAGGTATTGATAGCTGTAATAGCCTTGTTTCAGTTTCACCTGTGCATGATAGCAATGGCTGCTTTCGTCATATTCCATCTGATATTCTGGGGTAAATGAATCTTGGGTCCAGAAACCGTTCAGGTATACTGCTCCTTCCTGGCGGGGAGCCTTCAGGGTGAAGTGGACGATGGCGTAGTCACTTTGGCTGTTGTTGCCTATGTTGTCGCTGTTGCGGATGTAGAAGGCTCCTTGTCCGCTTTCGTCGTATACGTAGCTGGGTCTGGGTTCGTCGGGAGTGACGTAGGCGTGATAGTCCTTTCCGTCCCAGCTGATTCGCTCGATACCCATGGTCGGGTGGTCTAGGTCCAGCATTTCAAACTTGTGGTATTCGTTTCCGCCCTTGAATATGAGTTGTCTGTTGTGTATCCAGCTCATCTGTTCTGCGCTGAGATAGTCGGGTTTTGCGTTCACTGCGGCATTGTCCCATCTTCCGTTTTGCAGTACCACGGTTTTAATCTGTTCGCCGGGTGCTGTAACGTGGATATTCCTGTAGTCGGCCGTCATCCTCACCTGCTGGTGCTGTCTGTTGTTGTCGATGTCGGTATTGGAAGAGTAGGCTAGGTCTACCTTTATCTTGGGGTCTACGATCATGAAGCATGCCGTAAACATTGTGTTTTCTCCCTCTTCTGCATTGTCATCGTAAACGGTCAGTTTATAGTTTCCGCTCATCGTAATCCGGCAGTTCTCGTTGGGGATAGTCAGGTGGTAATGGGTGTATAGATGGTTGGTGTTGAACGACTGCTCATTGTTGTCAATCGTCAGTTCTCCATTGAATCCCTGCAGATAGTCGGTATCAAAGATTCCTTCCGATTCCTGCCAGTCGGCATCGCAATGGGTGATTTGGTAGGTGTAGCGATGATAATCGTGGGTCATGTCGTCGAAGTCTATGTTGATGGCATTGCCGCCCAGTTGGGTGATAGGCATGCTGAGCCAGTCTGTTCCGGCTACCACCTGGAGTGAAGCTATGCGTTTGTTGTGTATGATGTTATGCTGAGCTTTACCTGGTAGTTGAGCTGTCAGGATGAGTATGCAGCCTATCATCATCGCTTTGAAACTGGATGAAATGATGGAGTTATCTTTTTTCATGTTGTAAAATGCGTTTGTGCTGATTCTTTTTGTCTTTGCAAAGATACGGTAAATAGGGGAGACTACCAAACAAAAGGGCAAAAAAATAACTTGCAATAGTCTCTGAAGGACTGAATGCAAGCTTAAACAATCTAACTAATACATGAAAAACACTGTAGTCGATAGGGGAATCGAACCCCTATGCCAAGATTGAGAATCTTGTATCCTAACCATTAGATGAATCGACCAACGGTACATTTTTTGAAGTCAGCTTGCGGAAGGTGGGGGATTCGAACCCCCGGTACGGTTACCCGCACGGCAGTTTAGCAAACTGCTGGTTTCAGCCACTCACCCAACCTTCCAGTCGGAAATCGTTACCGAATCAACAAGCATCGTTCTCAAATGCGGTTGCAAAGGTACTACTTTTTTTCGGTTCTACCAAATTTTTCAGCGATTATTTTTAAATAAAAATTCACTTTTTTCGTAACCCTCTCATTCTCAGGCCCCCATTTTTTTTACTTTTTATCTTTTAAAATGGAGTTTGGGTGTAAAATGTAGATAAAAGTATAAAATGTGGCAAGTCTGATGTAAGTTTAAAACGAGTGTGAAGAACGTGTTTTCGAGGTTTATGAGCAAAATAAATTTTAGATAATACGAAAAAAGCAGATTTCCAACTAAGGAAATCTGCCTTTTAAAAGGAAAGGGCCGCTCGATGATGTGATGAAACTCCGAATGTCAGTAACATTTGAGAGCTCTCCGCTTTTGTAATCCACCGGCTTTGCAGCTTAGTTGACATGTCAGTTTATGTGGCCCGCCATTGGCAAGAGAAGTCTTCTCGGTTTCATAAGTGTAATTTGATGAGTATCCCGATCGAACCGACACGACCCTTATATTTTTTTCGACTAGACGTAGCTTATGCTATCATCTATCGATAGAAGTCTTTCGTTTTTCTATAATGCAAAGATAGTGTAATCTTTTGAAACTACCAAATCTTTATGCTGTTTTTTTCCGAAAAATTCTTCTATAATCTGCTGAATAGCTTAAAATGAGCGATTTATAAGTGTTCAACCTCAATAGAGGTAATGATTTGGCAATAGTCACAACTTCTGCAATATGCATATGTTTGCTTTGCCTAACAACTCTTTACAGTTGCAAAAATACAAAATAAAAATGAAACCACACTATGTTGGTGCAAAAAAACAATAGTCATAAAACAAAGATTAACTTCGCCTTATGACTATTGTTGTCCACATTAAACTTATTTATCATTTAATTGGTTCCGCATGCACATAGTATTCACTGTTTATAGGGTCTTCCCCGTCAGTTTTAAGTATCAGTACCATGCGAGAATGTTTTGTACGCCAATATGCTTTAATATCAGCATCTTCGGGTAGTGCCTTAAACGTTTTACACAGCGAAGCCTTTTCTGTTTCTTTTATAGTACTATGTGCTTCATAGTACTGGTCCATAATCTTCAACAGACCTTCTCTTTCACGTTCAAGCACGCCTAACATATATTCCTTGTCGTTTTTGTCTTTTGCTCCTTTCAGTACAATACGTAACTCTGCATACGGTTTTGTAATGTCTTCTTTGTAGGCAGTAGGTGGAGTTAGGATAAACTCACGGCTCTTGTCCAGCAAGCAATATTCTGTTAGTTCGGGGTTCTTGGAATTATACCTTACGTTATCCCAATCGTAACCAAAGAATCCATCATTCACCAAATAGAGCCTCTTTCGGGCTTGATAGACAATACGGCCATCTTTATAGCCATTGGCATAGACAATAGTATTGTCATGAGGCGTGAAGAAGTATGTGCTCCACCAATAGGAAGTATTCAAACAGTTTGTCTTACGTTCCATGATTCCAAAGCTATCTGGCATATCACGACAATCACTCGTCCAAGTAATTGAATCGTAGTAGTTGTAATAGGCATTATCTGAAGAGTTGAAACCATATTCATCGGTAAGCTCAAATGTTACAAGGCAGAAGGTCTGAAACACAGGGTCTGTGTTGTCTTTGTCGTCTTCTGCATAGTATGCCTTAATCTTAAACTTGCAGTTGTCGGGAACAGAACGGTCAATATCCGTATCATACGTGTAACTTTTCTTCATCATTTCCAAATCGGTTTCGGTCATGCGTTTATATACAATCATGCCATATATAGACTTGTAACCATTGCTGCCATCACTCGTCGCTCCCAATTTTTGTATGGTGTACATTAAGGTCTTGCCATTCGACTCGTCAAGCTTAAGAATCTGCATGTATCTGCTGTCTGTTGTCTGCTTGTTGCTGCCAAACAGTATGAAGCCTTTGTCCATGTCATAAGTCCATGATACACGACTGAAACAAAAGGCTGGCAAGGCATCACTATAAAAATAACTAAAAGCTTGCTGTGATGTCTCAAACCAAAAGTGTGTAGGGCTGCCACCAAATCTGTCTTTCCAAAATTCCTCCTTGCTCAACTTTCCGTTTTCCTGTACCTCATAAGTGGCAATACTCTCCCAACCATAGCCCTTGACCTTACTCTGTATTTCTTCTGCTGCTATTGGCTTTCTCCCTTTTAGCACACAGCACCCCTCATCATTAACAGTATAGGTTTGGTTGAATAGATTCATATCCAACTTACATTGCTCAACACTCAATTCCTCAGACTTATCGCAACTGCCAAATACAACAGTGCAAGCTACGATGAGTGCTATTAACCAAAACTTCTTAGTCATAATAATCCAAATTTAAAGATTTTACATATAGACAGATTACGGATTTTCAGTGTTTCAAATTCTGCTGTCCAAGATAACTGAGTGCAAAAATACAAAAGTATCAACGTAATAGTGCATTTTTTTATTTTTTATAACACTCAAAACATACTTTTGTGCAAATAAAGGAAGAATAAACTACACCTGACAAATCTATTTACATATTTCTATGCACTGCCTACAGTTGGTACACTCACTTTCTGCAACCGTTGGGAGCAAAATTTCTTCGCCCTCATGGTGGAGCGAGGCGTTTTGGGGTTCCCAAAACATAACCTCGCTCCCTCCTCTAAGAACAAAAGACGAG
>NZ_VZCB01000109.1 GCF_009494395.1 Segatella copri
ATTTGCAACGAAGCGGACAACCGTGGAATGCCACAAGCGTGGTGACGCCCTCGCCGTCTATCGTGAGGCGGTGGCGGTCGATACTGATAAGTGGAGCTGTATTCATCTTATTCAGGTCTGAAATTTACAGGAACAACATATTTCATTTTCACAGCTTTGCCATTTTGTTTTGCAGGATTCCATTTTGGCATACTTTTCACAACCCTGATGGCTTCCTTGTCAAGTTCAGGGATAATGCTTCTAATTACCTTTACATCACTCAGACTTCCGTCCTCGTTTACAATAAAGACAACATTAACTCTACCCATAGCAGCACCTTCCCAACAAATTTCTGGATAGCGTAGATTATCCTTGATGTATTTCATCAATGCAGCCATACCACCTGGGAATGAAGGCATCTCCTCTACAACACCAAATATATTGCTGTTTCCTATGGAGTCTGTATCAACAGCTGATTGCATTAAAGCGGTATTGCCTTTTTTTGATTTCTTGGATGTGGTACCTTTCCTATCATTTGAAGTTCGCTCTTTTGTTATTTCCATTCGAGGATTGCTTGGAATCTCTCCTAATTTTCTATTTTTTTCTTCTGCATATTTAGCCTCATCACTAAACGAGATATCTCCTTCCAATTGTCTGTCTCCAGGTTTAGGCACTTCTTCTTTCACTATATTAAGTTCACTTTTAGTAGCATCCGAAGATATTCTTTGTACCTTTCCATCCGAACAAGCTGTCATAACGACAAGTCCTGCTGCTATGCCTGCTACCTTAATGGCTTTTCCAGCCATTTGTCTGAGGTGCAGCTCATATTCCAAGTCTCTTACATCTTGCTCACATTTAGGGCAAGTTCCCATACATTCACCCTTATAATTACATTCTTCAGGTGAATAGTCTATCCCATTGGCATCCGCTATTTGCTTGCGGATTGCTTTGAGGGTATTGCATATGTTACGTCCTCTTGTTACCATTGCTTATTTTCTTTTATGCTTATGTCCTTTTTTTACAACAACTATTTCTCCTGTGAGTCCTCCACTTTCTGTCAAAGTGATAACATTGAGCTTTTCGAGGTTCATTTCAGAGAGTTTGATAATTCTGTCTTGCATACCAATGAACTTAATGGTGATGGTGTCTCCTTGCTCCACTTCAATGGTGAAGTTTCCGTCAATATCTGCAGCCGTTTTCTTTCCAGAAAGTTTAGCTGTGATGAAAGCTGTACAAATCGGTTCTTTTGTTTTTTCGTCAATGATATGCCCTTGGACAAAAAGTACTCCTTTCTTATTCAATGTTTCTCTTTCTTTTAGCAGGATGGAGTCTTTGGATGTATATTCCTGGAAGTGAATCGGAATAACTTTCTTTGGTAGTGGAGGGGTAGAGTTGTAATATCCTTTTTGTGTAGAGCACGACATAATAGATGTTGCAAGAACTGTCATTTCCAATGCTACCCCTACGACCTTTATAGTCTTTCCTGCTTTCTTCCTAAGTCGCAATTCATGTTCCAAATTTTTCACATCTTTCTCACATTTTGGGCAAGTACCCTTGCATTCACCATTGAAATGACATTCTTCGGGTGAATAGTCAATCCCATTTGCATCCGCTATCTGCTTGCGGATAGCTTTGAGAGTGTTGCAAATATAACGTCCTCTTGCCATAGTTTATTTTTTTTATGCTTATGTCCTTTTTTGATAACAACAATTTCACCCATGAGTCCTCCACTTTCTGTCAAAGTGATGACATTGAGTTTTTCGAAATTCATTTCAGAGAGTTTGATGATTCTGTCTTGCA
>NZ_VZCB01000050.1 GCF_009494395.1 Segatella copri
TTTGCAGCAACAAATCCCACCACGCCTCTCAACGATGCGTACCACGGTGGGACTTCGCTTTTTATAAAGGGTATATGGATTACGACAAACAACCGATAAACGTAGATAAACAGGTTGCCTTGCTCCAGAACAGAGGGCTGGTGATAGAAGAGAGAGCCTGCGTAATAGGCAAACTGGAGAACGAATGCGTAAAGGCATTCCTCGACCACGAGGAAGAGATTCTTGCCGGCACCTTCGAGGGAGCCCTCATCGACCACATCTCGGAGCACGAGCGCAATGCCTACATCACCTGCACCCAGGTTTCGAGAAAGAAGATTTATGCCAGCAAGCCCGTTCTCGACATCGAGCTTTCGGGTTACAAGATCATGGCTACGCTGATGGAGGTATTCATCGATGCCGCCGTCAACCCGTCTCGTTTCTACTCCAAGCAGCTTCTGCGCCGGGTAAGCAGCCAGTACGATATCGAGAACGAAAGTCTGGAAGAGCGAATCATGGCAGTATTGGATTACATCAGCGGCATGACGGATATCTATGCCTTAGATATTTATCAGAAGATCAACGGAATAAGTCTGCCGATAGTATAGAAACAAAACAGGCGTTTCTTATATTTTTGCGTAAAAGTGTGTTAAATAAAGAAAGATAATAGGAAGAAGAATGCAATAATGGGGGGAGAATAATGTTTTATAAATAGAGGATGGGCAAAGCGCCTATCATGTATAACTCATAAAAACAACAGTTTATGAAAGCAAAGATTTACTTTTTGGCAATGGCTTTCGTCGCTCTCTTGATGGTAGGGTGTAGCGATGATGATGGTATTCAACTCACACAGGATGAAATCATTGGTGATATTAACACTGGCAAACAAGTGGGTATCAAGGGCAATAGCCTTGTCATATATACCACCCAGGGTGCCCGCGTGAATGTGCAAGGAGCCAAGGGCAAGATTTCGGCACAGTCTTCTGATGAGAAAGTAGTCACTGTAACTTGCATCCATGAGACGGGGCAGTATGGTAAGGATGAGCGTATTAGCTTGTCTGCTATCGCTGTGGGAAAGGCTATTGTTACAGTGACTGATGAAGATGGTAATGAGGCAAAACTTGCCGTGGAAGTCAAGGATGTTGAGACGTTATGGAAGACTACACAAGTATTTAGTGGTTATCAAAAATATTGTAAGGTGGAGGGTGTTTCCAAGGAAGATTCTTTGGTGATAGCATCGGATGCGATAGCAAGTAAGCCTTATGAAGCTGTTAAATTCAAGAGTCGTGGTGATGTATTTACAGTATCCCGAATCCAGTTCCTTGCTGGTGGAAAGGTGTTGGTGGATGGGTATTATACTACTACGTATAATGAAGATCACAGTATACTTTATTTCGAGGTTGGAGATGGTAAAGGCGGAACTTTGGAGAATTTCTATTTGAAACCAAAAGAAGGCTCGCTTTTCTTCTGGGATTTGACAGATAAATATAAGGAAGCTTATCCGCAGGTAACAAAGGTGGAGTTAGTTTGGGCAGCTGCTCAGCATTTTTAAGTTTTCATATTAAAAGGGTCGCTTCAAAACTCATTCTCTTATTCGCTTTCGGGTGCTTTAGGGCTTTATGTTAAAGTTTCCATCACAGCTAAACTTTCTGGAAAGAAAACGGCAGCAGACATTGATGGAAACTTCACAATTGAAGTGGAGCCAAAAGATACAATCACCATAAAGTTCATTGGTATGCAAGACAGAATCATCAAACTCTCTGAAATGAATTTCGAAAAACTCAATGTCAT
>NZ_VZCB01000010.1 GCF_009494395.1 Segatella copri
CATCACACTTTCCGTCATTGATACGAAAAGAAGCTATTATTGGATTGAAGGTCTTGTAAAAGCTGCCATTGAAAGGGTCTAAACCTTTCTGTCCAACAATATCCTCTTTCTCATATCCATCCATAGGCCATGTCAATTTTTCACATCCTGTCCACAATTTGTTATTGAACAAGTCGAATACAAAGTGAAGATAGAAATACTTGGAATATTCCAAGTCGAAATCTGGTGCAATCATCTTACCTGACGTGTAATCGTTGATGTTGCGAATCAATACGGCAGGAGCATTGTAAAAGCTATAGTCCCATACGCTGTCTACTTTCTCTCGAAGAATCTTAGGTAGAGAGTAGGATATGCCAATATGGGATGAGTCCAACATATTTGCAGACAAAGCTATATAGAATACTTCTCCTTGTTTCACTAAATTTTGGAAATCATTGTCTGGCACAGAAACAAATTTCTTTCTCTCGGTCTCGTCTGCTTGGAAGAGTCTCTTGAAATTGAATGCGCCACTTTCTTTGTTAAACAGCATTATGCCATTGTTCAGCATGTCGTTAAAGAACAGGTGTCCATTCTCTATCTTTGGAATATCATATATTGTAGATATTTCAACTCCATTTTTCGTGTTGACCGCGATGTCTGTCTGTTTCCATTTCGGCATAGGAATGCTTATTGCTGCAACCTTGTCTGCCACCTCTTTATATGAGTCTTTCTTATCCAACTCATACATGTGAGGAGCGATTCTCTTTTTACGGTTTACCAACTGCTTCACGAACTCTCTCCCTAATACCGTATATTGCCCACCAGTGATGAACACGCCTTCTTTGGGGACTAATTTGAGAATATACAACCCATACATTCCTTCAGAATTAAAACTGAAGATATTGCTGTAAACTGATTTCGTATCATAAAGATAGTAATCAGCCTTATAGTTATTCTTGGAATTATACCAACTTGCGGTCGTAGAATCCTCATATACTGTTATCAGCAACAACTTATTGTTCGGATTGTTGCATTTCAGTTTTTCGTAAAATGCAGGAATTGCAGCTTCACATCTAAAGCATTCGGCAGGACTATAAAGAATCGCATAAACTGTATCTTCCTTAATGTTTACAGAATGCAAATAATCAGACAGAAATCCTTCTGTATTAGGCTTCTGTCTGATTCTCAAGTCGTTCTGCTCCATTTCATTCATATAGTCACGACTCTGTGAATACAGAGTCGTGCAAAACATAATGAAAAGGAGTCCTAAAATATGCCTTATTTTCATTCTACCACATTTTCTTTGAACGTACCACCCAATTTCATTGTTTCAACCTTGATGTTTGCCTTTGTTTCTGACACAGAGGATGGAACAAAGAAATTGTTTACAGACAATGTGTTTCCTTCAACATCCTTTACCTGCTGCATCACCAAAGTCTGGTCTTCAAATGATACCAAACTTGACTCTATGGTTCCACACTTTCTGATAGTTGCTCCCTTGCAAGGATTGTTTGCGTTGGATGAAGCCTTTGAACCATAGAAAGTAGATACTGTCTTGTCTGGTGTAGATGAGCTAAGAGCTTCATCTGATACTGCAGAAGTCGCAACCTCATTCACGTTTCCTGCAAATGCAGTACCACATACAATAGCAGCAACCATACTCATGAAAAACTTCTTCATTTTTTCAGTCCTTATGCAACCTCTACAATAATAGCACAGCTTGGTCGGGGTCTATTAAAGCCA
>NZ_VZCB01000068.1 GCF_009494395.1 Segatella copri
CAAATTTATATAAAATTTTCGAATTATAAGCAAGTAATATAAAAAACTTGAATGATTTCCCTCGAATTGTGCGAGATTAGCCTTATTTTTCGAGAAATCAAGACCACGACTGCAAAATATTTCCTACCAACGTGCTCTAAGTCACAAAAATATATTATCTTTGAAGCAGTGTTCATTAACCGAGTTTTTAACTTCAAAAATGTAGGCTTATGAAAGCAGTATGTGGTCTTGACGTGCACAAAGATAGCATTTATCTTTGTATTTTGCACAGTGATGGTGAATTATTTGAGCAAGTTTTCGGAGTTTTAACATTTCAACTGGAAGAAATGCGAAAATTGCTCCAAAAGCACCATGTTTCTGAAGTATGTATGGAGAGTACCAGTATCTATTGGATTCCTATCTGGCGTGTGTTGTCTTCTTACTTCACCCTCCGGCTGGCAAATCCTTATTTCATCAAACAGCTTCCCGGACACAAAAGTGATGTCAAGGATGCCCAATGGATAGCAGAGTGCACCATGAAGGAATTAGTTAAGGGCAGTTTCGTACCTCCTGAGATTATCCAGCAGTTGCGCCAGTATGACCGCCGTATCTTTGACCTCAACGAGGAGATTGTCCGCAAAGTGTCCAAGGTCGACGGTGTACTCCAACGCTGTAACATCCGCCTGAGCAACTATGTGTCTAACATCGAGGGTAAAAGTTACCGCGATGTCGTGCGCAGGCTCTCGGAAGGTGTCACTGACCCGAACGAGTTGCTAAAGCTCGTTCATGGTCGCATTGTCAACCGCCATGGAGCGGAGACGATATTAGCCTCTTTGTCTGGTGTTGTCTCACAAGCTGAAACAGATGTGCTACGCCAGCTCCATGAGGAGATAGACATCGCCGAGAGCCACAGAGACGAATGCCAGCAGCGGATGTTGGAGATATGTGAGAAGCATTTCCCGGAGGAGCTCAAACGCTTGCAGAAAATTCCAGGTATCAAGGAACGTGCCGCAACATCATTGATTGCAGAAATCGGAACGGATATGAGTAAGTTCGAGACGGCAAATCACCTTACCTCCTGGAGTGGACTGAGACCAAGAAATGACGAATCCAACAAGAAAATCAAGTCTCGTAAAATTACCCATGGCAATGTCTATCTCCGCAACACCATCATCCAATGTGCCTGGGCCGCCAGTCGTCAGAAAGACTGTTTCTTCAGCAGGTTCTCATATCACCAAACCGTTGTGAGGAGAAAGAACAAAATGAAGGTGCTTGTAGCCGTGGCGAGAAAGTTACTTGTGGCCGTATGGCATGTCTTGCATGACGAGACAGATTATGTTGACTTCAAACTTGATCGTGAAGAATCCGCCAACAACGGATGACCATGATATACCTTCTATGGTAAGGCTATTATCTTTGTGATGGGTTAGACCTCGTCTACAAATTAACTTCATGTCATGGGAGGCTATGGAAGTCAGTATGAGTAAAACTCGAAGAGGAAAGTATACAGAAAGTGACATTTGCGTTTTTACGCAAGTGCAGAATGTAGTGTGCCTGCCAATACAGTTTTTTACTTATTCCTCCAATTGTAGTTACCCTATGCGAGGGAAATCATTTTCGTTTTATAGAGGAAAG
>NZ_VZCB01000112.1 GCF_009494395.1 Segatella copri
TCCGTTCCGTAGGTCAGTCCATACTTGGATTTTAGAGCCTTGGTCACTTGCTCATTACGCCTGTAATCATTCCTGTCTGATATGAGCTTGCCCTCGTTATTGATGCGGTTATATACGATATGACAATGTGGATTGTCTGTATTGTGATGCCTCACGATGATGAATTGGGTATCGTTGATACCCATCATTTGCATGTATTCAAGGGCTATCTTAGCCATGAACTCATCCGTCAAACGTGGCTTGTCCTCGGGCTTGAAGCTCAAAGCTATGTGCCCTACAGGCTTCTTAATCCTTGGATTTAGTTGCCTCTGTAGCTCGAAACTTTGCGTCATCTCGGCATTCGTACCGAGCAACACGCCATCTGAGGCGATGATTTTCGCCTCGTCCTTGCCTGTCACGTAGCGGACGCAACCACCAAATGAGCAGCCCTTCTTTAGCTTGCCTATCATGTGGTATCCTCCTTTCTGCCCATACTGCTTGGCTTCGGTTTATAACTTGCTTGGCGATACTCGCCAAGGATTTCTTTCAATCTTCTCAACAAGTCCACCACATATACTTGGGTTTCATGTAAACCTCTCTGATGCGACAGCTTGGTAAGTTGGTTGAGATTGTTAGCCATACCGATGAGGTTCTTGGCGATGGCTACCGTCTCTGCATTGTGTCCGCTGACCACCTCGCCATTCAAGGCTGACTCACGGATATACTCCGCCAACTTGCGATTGGCTTTTCTTGCCCTCAGTTTCAATGCCTCGTAGCTTGGCTTCGAGAACTTCACCGTAACAGACTTCGACAGCTTGCGAACCCTGCCTGTGGGCGGTCTTCCGCCCTTTTTCTTGTTCTGTTCATGTATGCTTGTCATTCGATACACTGTTTACAGTTGGTACACTCACTTTCTGCGACCGTTGGGAGCAAAATTCCTCCGCCCTCATGGTGGAGCGAGGCGTTTTGGGGTTCCCAAAACATAACCTCGCTCCCTCTCAGAACACGTTAGTTGGAACTACAGCCTTTCAGCTATCCACGTCCAAGGTCGCAGACCTTAATTCTCACAATTTGCGCCAAGCCTCGAAGTCCTCTTCATAAAGGCTTAGGTGGTGGCGCACGATGTTCTCGATGATGCCCGATACGCTCATGCGCCTCCCTCCGAGGATGCGGACGACACGATCAAGACGGTCTCGTACATCGGAACTGACGAAGACTGGCTTGCGGTCGTCAATCCTTGGAACTTGGAGGAAGGTCTGCTGATACTCCTCCAATGTCGCCTTGCGCTGCTTGCCACTGATGCGCTTCTGCGGATTCGGTGGCGATTGAGCCTCGTTCGTTGATGTTTCCTCTCTATAGGGAGTTGTTGCAGCAACTTTCTCTACAATTGCTCTCAACTCTGGGTTCTCTACATCATCATAGAGAGAATTACAACTACTTGGATTGGCTTTGTTGCCATACGTAGATGGTTTAACAAAATCCAAATACTCTTTTTCCATCAGCTCCTTTTGCTCAGGAGCCAAGACTGCATCTTTTGTTCTTGCCATAGCTTATGCTGTTTTATTTGTTAGTATAGTGGTCACGGTTTGCACCATTGACCGATTGTCTG
>NZ_VZCB01000067.1 GCF_009494395.1 Segatella copri
CGTACCCTTGAAGCTATATCCATCCTTGCAGAAACGGATGCCTTGAACCTTGGTTCGTTTTTTATCCTTATAGACAAGTTCCAAGAGAACACCTCGTTTTGCAAGTTCATTCTTGAACTTCTGCCAACTATCTGCGACTTCCAATGCATCCTTGACGGCATTGTGAATCTCATATTTCGCTCGCTCGACATTGCGCAATTTGCGAGTGTTAGTCTTGCTCTTGTCAGTTCCGTAAGTCAATCCATACTTGGATTTTAGAGCTTTGGTCACTTGCTCATTACGCCTGTAATCATTCCTATCTGATAAGAGCTTGCCCTCGTTATTGATACGGTTGTACACGACATGACAATGTGGATTGTCCGTGTTGTGATGCCTTACGATGATGAATTGGGTATCGGTGATGCCCATCATCTGCATGTATTCAATGGCAATTTTAGCCATAAACTCATCCGTCAAACGTGGCTTATCCTCTGGTTTGAAGCTCAATGCAATGTGTCCCACAGGCTTCTTAATCCTTGGATTTAGCTGCCTCTGTAGCTCAAAACTTTGAGCCATCTCGGCATTCGTACCGAGTAACACACCATCCGAGGCAAGGATTTTCGCCTCGTCCTTGCCTGTAACATAGCGGATGCAACCAGCAAAAGAGCTGCCCTTCTTTAGCTTGCCTATCATGTGGTATCCTCCTTTCTGCCCATTCTGCATGGCTTCGATTTTGGATTCGCTTGGCGATACTCGCCAAGGATTTCTTTCAATCTTCTCAACAAGTCCACCACATATACATGGGTTTCATGGAAACCTCTCTGATGCGACAGCTTGGTAAGTTGGTTGAGGTTGTTCGCCATGCCAATGAGATTCTTGGCGATGGCTACCGTCTCTGTGTTGTGTCCGCTCACCACCTCGCCGTTCAAGGCGGACTCTCGTATATACTCCGCCAACTTGCGGTTGGCTTTTCTCGCCCTCAGTCTCAATGCCTCGTAGCTTGGCTTCGAGAACTTCACCGTGACAGACTTCGACAGCTTGTGAATCCTGCCTGTGGGCGGTCTTCCGCCCTTTCTCCTGTCCTGTTCCTGTATGCTTGTCATTCGATATACTGTTTACAGTTGGTACACTTACTTTCTGCGACCGTTGGGAGCAAAATTCCTCCGCCCTCATGGTGGAGCGAGGCGTTTTGGGGTTCCCAAAACATAACCTCGCTCCCTCTCAGAACACGTTAGTTGGAACTACAGCCTTTCAGCTATCCACGTCCAAGGTCGCAGACCTTAATTCTCACAATTTGCGCCAAGCCTCGAAGTCCTCTTCATAAAGGCTTAGGTGGTGGCGCACGATGTTCTCGATGATGCCCGATACGCTCATGCGTCTCCCTCCGAGGATGCGGACGACACGATCAAGACGGTCTCGTACATCGGAACTGACGAAGACTGGCTTGCGGTCGTCAATCCTTGGAACTTGGAGGAAGGTCTGCTGATACTCCTCCAATGTCGCCTTGCGCTGCTTGCCACTGATGCGCTTCTGCGGATTCGGTGGCGATTGAGCCTCGTTCGT
>NZ_VZCB01000015.1 GCF_009494395.1 Segatella copri
AGATCATCCAGATCATCATTCCAACCGTCGAAATCATCAGCATATTCGATGACTGCATCCTCGGCAAATGCCAACGGTGCATAAATCTCGTAGCTTGGCTCGATACGATAATTGCGGCCGAACTCGATAGTCATTTCCTGACTGAGATCAGCCTTTGCCTCTACATTGGTAATCTGTACGTGGTCTGGAATATGCTGGTTGATGAGTGTAGCCAGGTTGCTCACCTCATATACATTGGCAGCACCATACTGAGCAGTCAGTTCTGCAGTCTTATGGCGGCAGATACAGATCTTGGTCACTGGCGCAACAGTAGTCTTGCAGATATTCATCTCAGGGAGTTGCACGGTAGCCAAGTTCTGACCGTTCTTGGTAGAAATCACCTTTGCACTCACATTTGCCGCTGCATCCATATCATTTTGGATAGAAAGAATAATCTGAGGATTATCCAAGTCTGCTCTTACGCCATCTTCTGAAAGGAAGTCAGGAACGCCAGTCACAGATACATCACCCAAGCTTGAGATATTGATTTCTGGGTCGAAGATACCGGTAGCAGACTTCAAGGTAATATCATTGACATACACGTTGGCACCGATGGTCAGTGCAGATGTAGGAACCCTCGTTACATTAGCCTCAATACCGAGGGCGAAATAACCATCCATCCTGATTGAGCCATTATTGCCGATAACGACCTTACCATAGGCATCCTGTTTTTCAAAATCCAGTTTTTTAGCCTTGATGGTGAGTTGCAGGTTGCTGCTTGTAGAAACATCCTTCACCGTAATCTTCGAACCATCAACCATAGGAACGCCATTGCCATTACCAGAGACATGTGAAATCTCCAGATAGCCAGGAAGGGTGAGGGTTGCCTTATCAATATTGGTGATGGCAGAAGAAAGACCACCGAGAGTGAGATTAATCTTCAGTTCGATTTCGCCAGCCACCTCAGCACTTTTCAGGATCTTCACAGCAGCATCCGTACCATTATATTTAAACATCAACTCCTTAGGAGAGACAAAACTGAGATGACTACCAGCTGCACGGGTACACTTGGCAGCAGAATTGGCATTTAAGGTTAGCGTATTAGAATAAGAATTACCCCTCAGAACAATAGGAGAAATCATTGGTGAAGCAGATGATGCACCAGAACCTGTCAATTGGAACAGATAATCACCATTTGCGGCAATCTTCACACTACCATTCTCTTCGAGTTCCAGAATATCAGACAAAGGAATGTTCATGGTAGAACTGGCAGGTATTTCCAATTCGCCACTACCAAATCCCATCGTAGCATCAATCTGGTCAAAATCATAATCGTCATTTGTACACCCAGTTACCGAGAAACCCAACGTCAATAAAGACGCAAGTAATAGACTTGCTTTCATTTGCTTTTTCTTCATAGTTTATGAATATTTGATAATTATAGAACTTTACACTTTTAAAGAGAACTTACATAAATTGAATAATTAATTAAACTGTCATTCATATTTTATAAACCCGTTGGCGGAATTAATTTAGCGCATACTTAAC
>NZ_VZCB01000104.1 GCF_009494395.1 Segatella copri
ACGAACGAGGCTCAATCGCCACCGAATCCGCAGAAGCGCATCAGTGGCAAGCAGCGCAAGGCGACATTAGAGGAGTATCAGCAGACCTTCCTCCAAGTTCCAAGGATTGACGACCGCAAGCCAGTCTTCGTCAGTTCCGATGTACGAGACCGTCTTGATCGTGTCGTCCGCATCCTCGGAGGGAGGCGCATGAGCGTATCGGGCATCATCGAGAACATCGTGCGCCACCACCTAAGCCTTTATGAAGAGGACTTCGAGGCTTGGCGCAAATTGTGAGAATTAAGGTCTGCGACCTTGGACGTGGATAGCTGAAAGGCTGTAGTTCCAACTAACGTGTTCTGAGAGGGAGCGAGGTTATGTTTTGGGAACCCCAAAACGCCTCGCTCCACCATGAGGGCGGAGGAATTTTGCTCCCGACGGTCGCAGAAAGTGAGTGTACCAACTGTAAACAGTATATCGAATGACAAGCATGCAGGAACAGAACAGGAGAAAGGGCGGAAGACCGCCCACAGGCAGGGTTCGCAAGCTGTCGAAGTCTGTCACGGTGAAGTTCTCGAAGCCAAGCTACGAGGCATTGAGACTGAGGGCGAGAAAAGCCAACCGCAAGTTGGCGGAGTACATCCGTGAGTCCGCCTTGAACGGCGAGGTGGTCAGCGGACACAATGCAGAGACGGTAGCCATCGCCAAGAACCTCATTGGCATGGCGAACAACCTCAACCAACTTACCAAGCTGTCGCATCAGAGAGGTTTCCATGAAACCCATGTATATGTGGTGGACTTGTTGAGAAGATTGAAAGAAATCCTTGGCGAGTATCGCCAAGCAAGTCCAAAATCGAAGCCATGCGGAATAGGCAGAAAGGAGGATGCCACATGATAGGCAAGCTAAAGAAGGGCAGCTCATTTGCTGGTTGCATCCGCTATGTTACAGGCAAGGACGAGGCGAAAATCCTTGCCTCTGATGGTGTGTTACTCGGCACGAATACCGAGATGACGCAAAGTTTCGAGCTACAAAGGCAACTAAATCCAAGGATTAAGAAGCCTGTGGGGCACATAGCTTTGAGCTTCAAGCCCGAGGACAAGCCACGTTTGACGGATGAATTCATGGCTAAGATAGCCCTTGAATACATGCAGATGATGGGGATAAAAGATACTCAATTCATCATCGTAAGGCATCACAACACCGACAATCCACATTGTCATATCGTGTATAACCGCATCAATAACGAGGGCAAGCTCATATCAGACAGGAATGATTACAGGCGTAATGAGCAAGTGACCAAGGCTCTTAAATCCAAGTATGGATTTACCTACGGAACGGACAAGAGCAATACTAATACTCGCAAGTTACGCAATGCTGAGCGAGCCAAATATGAGATTCACAATGCTGTAAAGAGCGCATTGAGAATGGCAGATAGCTGGGACGAGTTCAAAAGTGAACTTGCAAAACGAGGTGTTCACTTAGAGTTTGTCTATAAGGATAAGGAGCGAA
>NZ_VZCB01000056.1 GCF_009494395.1 Segatella copri
GCAAAGGTACGAACAAAAGAGAAGACTACAATGGTATAAACGCGGAGCCGCTTACTTTTAAAAGTAAGCGGCTTCTATCATGGCTTGTCCTTTGGCTTCTATCATGGCTCACTCTAAGCCTTTCTAGTGTTTTTGTTTTAAGCTTCTATTAGGTTTGTTTTAAGTTTCTTTTGTTTTTAGAATAAGTTATCTTTGGACTTGTTTTGAGCCTTAGATAAACTTTACTTATGGCTCTATTAAAGTTTACTTAAGCCTTATTCCAGTTTTTATAGAAGCTCAGGATATTCTCCCGGCTAAGCTGTATGAAAATCCATCGGGGTGAAGAGTGGGTGAAGAGTGGTGAAGAGACAGTCCTACTCTTCACCCATTGAATCGCCTGGTTTACAGATGTTTAAGAGTAAAATGTGAAGAGTGAAGAGTGTTAGAGGAATTCTTCCGTATCTTTCTTCTTCCTTGTAGTTATTGAATATAATGTATCCCGATGTAACGAAAAGTGCCTTTCCATGGCAAAATATTGCTCCAGTAAGGGCAATGTTTTGCCATGGAAAGGCACAGATAGAAACGTCCCGACGTAATTTTCTCTGCTACGGAGAGATTTTATTTTATTGGTAAATAAAATAGTTGCCTTCGTGGCATTTGCAGTATTTCTTCAGAAGGTCCAGAATGAACTCGGCATTCTCGCGCACGTGTTGCTCATCTCCATCATATCCGTTGATGAGAACCACCAGATGGGTCGTGTCAATAGTCATCTTTGTGCGTTCGTTGTCGCTGGTAGGAGTTCCTACGCCACCAATCTTGTCCCGATAAACAGGAAGACCTTCGATATTGATTATACCTCTGCCGATACCTTCGTAAGGTTCGTCTGCCTTCCCGACGCCCAATGTCAGCGTATCTCCTTCAAACTTGTCGGCATCGAAACCACCAATGCTATAACCGTATGCGATACTCGCCAAGTTGACCAGGTCCACCAGCGTATCTCTTTGATAGAGTTCCTTGCCCTGCAGCATTCTTCGGATAAGTGCTTCTGAAGCCGGACGGTAACGGGATGGGTCTTTGCCACAAGCACGATAAACTTTTCGGGTTGCTGCAATTCCGCTTATCTCTTTCAGAGACTCTGTGGTGAGCGTTTCTTTGTATTTCTCACTTAGTGAATTGATTTCATCCCATAGTTCTTTGCTGTATGGAGTATTTTCTACTCTAGCTTCCACGCATGCCCCTACAAAGGTAGGGCATACTGATTCTATTTCTTCCGATACTATTATCTTCATATTCTGAATTGTATTTTTTATATGTACTGTTCTTCCATTATATTTTGACACGGCAAAATTACTAATAATATATGTAATCACCAAGGAAATGTCATTTTTTAAATATCATTTGATGAATACTAACAATGAGTGTGCGCCCGCACGCATGCGCATTGCCTGCATGTATATAATAAAGTGAAATATCAGGAAAAATACGATAAATA
>NZ_VZCB01000074.1 GCF_009494395.1 Segatella copri
AAAGAAAAGTCGGTCGGACGAACATGGGGAGTTTGCTTCTCCATCTTGTCCAAAAGATAAGGCAGGTTGTCGGATGCGTAAAGATAGGACACAAGGGTGATGATGTTGCCGCCCTTGCCCATGCCGAAATCGAACCAACTGTTCATCGTGGTGTTCACCTTGAAAGATGCCTCGCTCTCGTTTCTCAGCGGTGACTTGTACCAAAGGTTTGCGCCCTGCTGCTTGACAGGGCGGTGTCCCAAACTTTGCAGATAGTCTGCAATCTTGATTTGCTTTGCTTCTTGAATGTTCATGTCTTACTGTGGATTAAGTGGTGTATGTATTTCTGATGAATTGTTGAGAATCGTATGTATTGGTATGATAGTCAAATACTTATCTTCTCAACAAACTCTCAACAAATGGTTCTTTTCAACAAAATCACTGGGCAAAAGAGAAAGAAAGGCATGAGCCGTCATGTTTTCTCTTTTCAACAGTCTCTTTCTTTTGTTGAGAGATTTGTTGAGAAAATGTTGAGCCTTAAATACTTGATATTCAATACTTCTTTCATCATATTCAACAATTCAACAAAATTATATGCTATTTAGCTTGTCCCTCGTTACAGTGTAGAACCTGCCCACACGTTTTGTTGGCGAGTAGTGACCGCTGCTATTGTAGTTGTACTCGTATGAGGTGTAGGTGAGGGCGTTCTCTGAAGGTTGCAGTTTCCAACAGTCCTGCACTATCTTTCGCACAAGGTGCTTCTCCGCTTTCACGTGGTTGCATTGCAACAAGGCGATTGCGTCATTGAGGCAGAATTGCAAACTGTCGGTTTGGGTGTTCTCCATGACCTCAAGGAACAGCTCCGACATTTCCACCTCAAGTCTGTTACGGTTGCAGCGTATGATTCTCCTCAGAGCATCGGTCGCTATCTGTTCGGGTGCGAACCACATTCGGCTCTTGTGCTCTGTGGATAGCATTCTGTCTTGCAGATGGAACAGAAAAGCGGGTATCTCCGACTTCAGTTTCTCCAAGAAGTCGGTATCGTCAGATTGCAACGATGAAATCTTCCTCACCCAATATCGGGTCTCGCCCTCGTCAATTATGACAGGGAGTGATTCGTTGTTGGAGCACAGCACGAACTTGGCAAAGAAGGAAATCTCGTTCCTGTCCTTGCCCTTGGCTTCCACCTTGTACGAGAGGGTGGTGCTGAGGTTCTTCAACCGCTCGGAATCCTCCCTGCGACTGAGCAACACCTCGTCCACGACAATCAGCAGCTTGCCAGCCCAATCGGAATTGAACTGACTGCGGAAGTCCTCGTTGGTGTTGAATGTCACGTTGCCTTGGAACAACGCTTTCAGAAAGTTCAAGAACGTGGTCTTGCCTGTGTTCCTCTCCTCTGATACGAGCAGCAGAATGGGCAACTTCTGCACAGGTCTGAGATAGAGCAGTTGCAGGTAGTCCATGCCAAGCTC
>NZ_VZCB01000045.1 GCF_009494395.1 Segatella copri
TGGCGGTAAGCTCGTCCAAGGTCAAGAACTCACGTTCCTTGTGGTCTGGGTCAACATGGTACATGGCAAAAGGGTTTCTCGGTATCTTGCCATTGTAGTGTGCTGCTGTGACAATATGTTTCAGAGGTATGGAGTAAATCCAGATGGAGGACTGCGCAAGTCCGACAATATTCTTTAAGTACAAGCAATAGTCACGGATGAACTCCTCGGTAAGCTCATTCATGGACATATCGCTGCGCTTGTACTGATACTTGATGAACTCGGCAACGTACTTTCTCACCACAAGATACTTGTTGTACGTGTTCTTGGCTCTGTCCTTGCCTACACGCTTGGCAAACGCAGCGTTCTCCTTGTCAAAAGCTCTAAGCAAAGTCTCGTACTCCGTACCTATGCCTTGGTATGCGTTTCTCACCATTTCTGCGGTAACGAACGCCTCACGGTCGGAAAGTCGTTGGTAATGCTTGGCGATTTGAGCTTTGATGTTGTCAAGCGCAAAATTCACTTCCTTGGCTTCCTTGCTTTTGCCGATGGCTCTGTTGCCCTTGGCATCCCAGATAGCCTTGGTCACGCTCTGCTTGCAACTGAACTGTGCGATAGTTCCGTTGATTGTCACTCGTCCCATAATAGGGACAATTCCGTTTCTCTCCTTGCTTCCATTTACATAGAAGACTGTCTTGAAAGTGCATCTCATAATTCTTACTTTTTTGTTCGGTGCAAAATTAAACTATGAGAGTTGCATGGCAAAACCAAAACTTACGCAGAATGGGGAAATATGAACCACCACCGTTAAAAAATGCTTATTAGGGCGTTTCTGCGAGGTAATGATTTGAAAGCGTTTCTATTTCATCAATCTGCGTTTTTTGCATTTCCTCGTCTATGCCACTAAAAGCAAACGGCTGCCACAACCACTTGAAACTCAAAACAAAAGCATCATTCTGCTATTTTTTGCTTTTTTAGGCGTTATTTTTTTCTAAAAATGCACTAAAAACTTGCCTCTGTCAAAAATATGTAGTACTTTTGCAGACGTTTTGTAGTTCTCTATCTTCTTGTAATACAAGATGTACGGACTGAATAGCTATATAAAACGGACTAATTATACTGATCAGAATTTGATTATAATCGAGTAAAAACTGTAATGAGCAATATAAGAATAATACCAGTAACAACCCGAAAGGGATTGCGTGCCTTCGTAAACTTCTATTATGAACTGTATAAGGGCAATAAATTTGCTGTTCCCTTCTTGCGCTTTGATGAAATGAATACGTTGAGTAAGCGCAAGAATCCTGCCTTCGAATTCTGCGAGGCGCAGTATTTTCTGGCTGTAGATGGTGAGGCGCGTATCGTGGGTCGTGTTGCTGCCATCATCAATCGCCGTGCCAATGAACAATGGAATAAGAAGCAGGTGAGATTCGGATGGTTTGATTTTGTGGATGATTTAGAAGTATCGCAGGCTTTATTAAATGCTGTTGAGGCTTGGGGACGCACAAAGGGAATGACTGAGTGCGTAGGACCGCTTGGCTTTACGGATATGGACCGTGAAGGATTGCTCATCGAGGGATTCCATCATAAATCTACCATGTATATCAATTATAATTATCCTTATTATAAGAACCACATGGAAGCCATGTCGTTCTATGAGAAGGATAATGACTGGCTGGAATATCGCATCAAGGTGCCTGAGGAAACCCCGGCCAAGTTTGTCAGAACTGCAGAGATGATAGAGAAAAGATACAATCTGCATGTGCATAAGTTTACTTTCCGAGAGTTGGTTAAGAGTGGTATGGGACGAGAGGTGTTTCATATTGTAAACGAAACTTATAAAGACCTTTATGATTTTCAGCAACTCACGGACAGTCAGATAGATAAGTATGTAAATGATTATATCAAGAAGGCAGATCTGAATCTGGTTACGGGTGTCGTAGATGGTAATGATGGCAACAGATTGATAGGTTTTGGCGTATCTTTCCCTTCCTTTACCGATGCTTTGCAGAAGATAGGGAATGGTAAACTGTTGCCTTGGGGATGGTTGAAAATTCTGAAAGTACTGAAGTTTCATGCCACAGATACGGTAGATTTACTCCTGATAGGTGTATTGCCTGAGTATCGTGCCAAGGGAGCCAATGCCTTGATCTTTGCCGATCTTATCGAGCAATATCACCGTTATGGATTTAAATGGGCTGAGGCTATGCCACAGATGGAAAGCAACAAAGGTGTACAGAGCCAATGGCAATATCTGGAAAGCGAACAGCATCGTCGTCGCAGATGTTACCGTAAGGTGATGGTTAGATAAGATAAAACTGTATGGAAAATGCGATTTTAAGATAAAAAAGCGCCTGGCTTAGATAATTGATTCTGAGTCAGGCGCTTTGTTTTATTTCCTAATACCGTATGTTCTTTCTTTCTCCCAGAAAGCCCTTCAAGCCTCCCAGTTCCATCAGAATTACACCAATAAGGGTGGTGAGGATGCCCAAGATGACATCGATGATGTAATGATGGCCGGAATAAACGGCTGTCCACCAGATTCCTAAGCAGATGAAAGTGAATAGGACTATCGTGTACCAACGCTTATGGCTCATTACGGCATAGATGGTAGTGAGGAACATGTAGGCTGCGTGCAAACTGGGAACGGCAGCAAATACATTGGCATTCTTGCCGTACAGTCCATGAAAGATGGAAAGTCCCGTCATTTCATCAAATCTTCCTAAACCTGCCACATTACCCGGGGTGTGGAGAACCGGCTCGAAACCGTAGTTCATCGCATACCAAGGTGGAGCTGCCGGATAAATATAATAGCCGATAAAGCCAATGATGTTGACCAGAAGAAAAGCCCATGAGAATCGTCTGAACCAGGAATACTGCTTCTTGATGTAGAGATAAATGGCGAAGGCGATAGGTACCGGTACCCAGCACAGGTAGAAGATGCCCGCCATGAAATCGGCTACTCCGCAGTTGTGAACCTTGAAGTATTCACCCGGTATCATGAGGCTAGTATGGTCGGCTACAGCCTGCAGTTCGGCAGCTGTAGTGGCTGCTATTCCAAAGAGATATTTCTCTGCTTCATACAGATGAACTACATCGATGGAGTTTACCTTATAGTTCGGGTAGAGGCGCATCGAATCGTAGATGATTCCGAAGAGGAACCAAGGCAGGAAGTAGATGGCAAAGTTGCGGGTCTTCTTCCAAGCCATCAGCACGACCAATAGAATGATTAAATATATGCTAAACACTTTCTCTTATTTTTTTTTCATTACTCGATAGCAATGTGCGATGCGCCAGAATGCTGTGATGTTGGCAAAAATGGCGATGAGAATCATGCCGCTCGCCAACCACCATAAATCTCCGGTAATGCCAGTAACGATTGCAGATACGGCAGTAACTACTACTCGCTCCGGGCGTTGCATGAATCCTACCTTGCACTCGATGTCTAGACCCTCTGCACGGGCACGAACGTAGCTTACCATCACGGAACCCGTCATGGCAGCAAAGGTCATTACGCCCATCCAGAACCATTCGCCCTTGTCGGTAAGGAGGAAGACCAGACAGATGCCGAAGAGACTGACCAGCTCGCTGTAACGGTCGAGCGTAGAATCCCAAAGTGCACCAAAGAGGCTGCTCTTGCCGCTCATACGGGCCAGTCTTCCATCCATCATATCGAAGAGACCAGAGGCAAGAATGATAAATCCACCCCATCCGATGAGAGTCATACAGTCGGCATAAGTATAGTCGCTAGTGCCGGCAGTCATCAGGGTAGGGTCGCTGTTGACTCCGCCCATTCCCAGAATCCACGCTGCGTCAATAAAGAAGCAGGTAGCAAAAATATTGCCGATAAAACCTACCAGCGTCACGATGTTTGGCGTGATTCCAATCTTTATCATCGCCTTGATGAGCGGATTGATCATCACGTAGATTACTTTTTGTAAGAAATCTCTGTAATTCATTTGTTTATTGTCATTTGTAATTTCCTAATATTCTTTTTTCCTTCTTATTGGAGGTCTTCAGGATTCCTTCCTTCAGGAACCTCTTCTTCGTCCTTTTTCTTAAACACGAATTTCCTCTGTCCGGGATAATTCACCAGCACAGCTACAAGAAATGAAACCACACATTTTGGAATCATGTAGTGGATATTGACGTGTTCATGCAGGTTGATGGCTTCTGTCAAGGCGATGGTACCGCCCGAATTGAGTGTCCAGCTCAAGGCCCAGATGATGAAATATCGCCATGCCACGCTCTTCTTCTTGCGCTTGGAGTCGCCGAATACGTAGCGGTAGTTGAGGGTGCAGTTGGTGATTCCGCCACTCATGACGCCCAGGGCATTGGCTAGTCCGTAGTATATTCCGATGATGTCGGAGAGGAAGAAAGCCAGTCCGAAGTCTACTATCGAGGCTATTGATGCTGTCAGCTCAGCCTTTCCGAAGGTTACCAGTTCCTGCTTTATCTTACCCATAAAAATATGATTTTGGCAATCAGCATGACGACGGCTGCATAGAATCCACCCAGCAGGTCGTCTGCCATGACATAGAAGGCTCCCTCTTTGCGGTCTAGCCACTTGATGCCAAGCGGCTTCACCATGTCGAAGAAGCGGAAGAGAACCAAGGCAACCAAAGCCCACCACCAGGCATCCTTGGGTGTTCCTGTGGCAGTAAATGGCGTAATTAGGGACAGCGGAATCCATACGCCAGCCATCTCGTCGATTACTACTCGGCTTGGGTCTTCTCCCCAGTAAGGCTGTAGTCGGGCTGTAGCCCAGGTTCCTAACAGGGTAGAGAGGATGACCAGGAAAAAGGTGATGCTTTGCAACGTTTCTCCGTTGAAGCCACCGAGGTAAGCCATCAATGCCCAAATAAGGGTGGCCAAGACTGAGCCTGCCGTACCTGGTCCCCAAGGCCAGAAGCCGCTTCCGAAGCCCGTTCCGATGATGACGGGCAGCAGAGGAGGGCGCTCATTGGTTAGATTTCCTTTATTGTTCATTTTTGCCTAATTTCTATTCGTTTTGCTTGATTGTTTGTAATTCGGTTGCAAAATTACGCTAAAAAACTAAAATATCCAAATAGTTTTCGATTATTTTCAGAATAATATGTATATCTTTGCATCCGAATTCGGAAAAAAGCCACAAATGAAGCCCAAAAGAGCTTAAATATGGCTTATTATATAAATAAGGTATTATTAGAAAGAGGTTAATGAAGGATATGAATTTTAAAAGATCATTCTTGTTGTTTTTTACATTGATGGTCTGTGCGCTCGAGATGGCTGCACAGCAGAAAATCAGCGGTCGCGTCATCGACGAGGATGGCTTTGCCGTGCCTTATGCTAGCGTGCAATATAAGGGACACAAGATTGCCGTTTCAAGTGATGGAGAGGGTAAGTTTACCATCGAGAAGCATCCCGAATGGGTGCTTACCGTGAGTGCCCTCAGCTATAAGTCACAGACTGTGAAGATTAGCGAAAAGCTCAATTTTCTGGAAGTGAAATTGAAAGATGATAGCCGCCGACTCAACGAGGTGGTGGTGAAATCGAAGAAAGGTAAGTACAAAAGAAAGGAAAATCCTGCCGTAGAGCTGATGCGACGTGTGATTGCTGCCAAGAAGAAGAGCAATCTGTCCAATCATGATTATTATCAGTTTGATAAATATCAGAAGTTAACCTTGGCGCTCAACGATTTGACCAAGGAACAGTTGGAGGGCAAGTTCTTCAGCAAGCGTCAGTATCTGTTGGACCAGGTGGAGAAATCGCCTTATAATGATAAGCTGACCTTGCCTGTGCAGGTCAACGAGACGGTTTCGCAGCATATCTACCGCAAGGATCCAAAGAGCGAGAAAGATATTATCAAGGGTCAGCAGAGTAATGGTATCGGTCAGGTGATTCAGACGGGTGAAATCATCAATACTGTTCTCAAGGATGTATTTACCGATGTCGATATCTACGATGATTATGTGCGCCTCCTGCAATATCCGTTCCCTTCTCCTATCGGTAGGACAGCCATTTCCTTCTACCATTATTATATAGAGGATACGGTTTATGTAGAGCGTGATCTCTGCTATCATCTGCAGTTTATTCCTGCCAACAGTCAGGACTTCGGATTCCGTGGAGAGCTCTATGTGCTTGCTGACAGCACCCTGCATGTAAAGAAATGTAATCTTTATATGCCTCACAATAGTGATGTAAACTGGGTGAAGGATATGAAGATAGAGCAGGAATTTACGAAGCTCGATAATGGCGAGTGGGTTTTGACCAAGGACGATATGGTGGCAGAAATGCACATCAATAATCTGTTGCAGGACCTGCTGGTGGTAAGAAATACGCGACTCTCCGACTATGCCTTTGATGAACTGCCGAAGCAGCTGTTCAAGGGCAAGGCGAAGATAAGGCACGATATGGACGCCATGAACCGTGATGAGGCTTACTGGAATAAATACCGACAGGTAGGCCTTACGAAGAGCGAATCGTCGATGGATAGTTTTATTCATCGTATGGAGAATTCCAAGGGCTTCAAATACATTATCCTGGGTGTGCGAGCCCTGATGGAGAACTATGTTGAGGTGGCTCATGCCAAGAAGACCGAGGAGAATAAGGAAAACAGAAGTTATTTCGACTTGGGACCTATCAATACGTTCCTTTCCAACAACTTCGTGGATGGAATCCGATTGCGTCTGGCTGGTCGTACGATGGCTGCGCTCAATCCTCATTTCTTCTGGAATGGTTACGGAGCCTATGGTCTGAAGAGTCATGAATGGTATTATGGTCATGTGCTGACCTATTCTTTCAACAAGAAGAAAAACAGTCCGTTCGAGTTCCCTATGCGCAACCTGACTTTCGAGGTGGGACATGATATTACTTCTCCATCTGATGACAACCTGTTGCACAACAAGGACAATTTCTTCATGACCCTTCGTGCCACGACTCAGGATCAGATGTATCTCTACCAGCGCCAGAAGCTGGGCTTTGTCTACGAGACCGATTGGGGCTTCCGCTTCGATACGAATATACGTTGGCAGAGCAACCGTACTGTGGGCAACCTGCATTATTATAAGGTGAACACGGGCGAAGAAGTAAAGAAAATCCGTACCACGGAGGTTTCGGCAGGACTCAATTACAATCCTGGTGTTACCTATGTGAATACCAAACAGCAGCGCTTGCCTATCAATCTGGATAGTCCTGAACTCAGCTTGCGCCATACGACGGGTCTCGATGGCTTTATGGGTGGACAGTATAAGAGCAACATCACCAGCCTGGGCATTTACAAGCGCCAATGGTTGGGAAGCTTCGGCTACATCGATTTCAATATCGTGGGTAAGATGCAATGGAACAAGGTGCCATTCAGCATGCTTATCCAGCCACCGGTCAACCTCTCTATCTTTGAACAGGAGGCCACTATCAGTATGATGAAAGACTGGGAGTTCCTGAGCGACCGTCAGGTATTCTGGTCTGTAGCCTGGGATATGAACGGCAAGCTGCTCAATCGTATTCCGCTCATCAAGAAGCTCAAGTGGCGTGAATATATTGCAGCCAAGGGAGTCTGGGGACAACTTACGGATAAGAACAATCCGCTGAAGAATCCGAACGATGATGTTCTCTTCAAGTTCCCAAACAACTCTTACACCTTTGGTGATACTCCATATTGGGAATTGGTGGCTGGCGTGCACAACATCTTCAAGTTCTTCGGAATTGATTATGTGCGCCGTATCAATTACCTGAATCATCCTAATGTAGACAAATGGGGCATCCGCATGGGATTCCTCATGACGTTCTAATCAATTTCTGATGGTCTGGAAGCGGACCATCAGAAATCATATTTGTCATAAACAACATAAAATAAGATAGGAGATAGAATCATGAAAATTTTGCTAGCAGACAGACAGGACATCACGCGAGCAGGACTCAGCTACGTGATAGAGAAAATGGAAGGGCTGGAAAGCAAGTATGTGGAAGACAAGGCTGAGCTGATGCTTGCGCTCAAAGAGAACGAAGATACGGTCGTGATACTCGACTATACGAACTTCGACATCAACGATGCAGCAGAGCTGCTCATCCTGAACCAGCGTTTTCCTTATACCCGATGGCTCTTGTTTAGTGAAGACTTGAGTACCGACTTCGTGAAGGTACTCGTGGCTAGCAGTAGTATGTTCAGTATTCTCCTGAAGGAGAGCCCGCTGATGGAAATCAAGGAGGCTATCCGTTTCTGTGCAGCCAGCAACCGTTTCATCTGCCAGCGCATGATGGAAGTATTGCTCGCTCCTAAGAAAGAAACAGAAGAAAAGGTAAATCTTACCAAAACTGAGACTGAGATTCTGAAAGATATTGCATTAGGAATGACTACGAAGGAAATAGCCGAAAAGCGTTTCTCCAGTTTCCATACCGTGAACACCCATCGTAAGAATATCTTCCGAAAGCTGTGCGTCAATAATGTTCATGAGGCTACAAAATATGCTTTAAGAGCGGGCTTGGTAGATTCTGCAGAATATTATATTTAACTTCTGAACTTGCGAAACTTGAATACGATATTTGAGGATATGGTAAAAAATAAGGTTTCAGATTGTCTCCCGACAGTCTGAAACCTTTTGTTTCTAACTAACTTATTATCAACTATTCATTACTTACTGGCTGCAAAATTACAAGTTTTTATAGAAAAAAAAGTATTTTCTCTAGAAAAAACACACGTAAACGTTTGCAAATTCGAATAAAAACTGTATCTTTGCACGTAAAAGTGCAATAATGCATCTTCTAATCTAACTTATTAGTAAATGAAGCAACGTAGAACATCACTTAAAGATCTCGCAGACAAGTTGGGAGTGAGCATCGCTACCGTGTCTCGAGCTTTACGAAATAGCCATGAGGTGGGAGAGGAAATGACTCAGAAAGTCAAGACCTTGGCAAAGGAACTCAACTATCGGCCTAACCCATTTGCACAGAGTCTTCGGAAGGAAGCTCCAAGGGTGATAGGCGTCATCGTTCCTAATCTGGTTACCCACTATTATGCTGCCGTGCTGGATGGCATAGAAGATTATGCCTCAAAGTGTGGCTATTCGGTTATTAGTGCCAATAGTCATGAGAACCATGAGCGCGAAGCGAAGGCTCTTGACAATTTTCTCGATATGCATGTAGAAGGTATTATTGCTTGCCTCGCACAAGATACTACCGACTATTCTCATTTCGAGCAGCTCCACAAGATGGGAGTTCCTTTGGTGTTTTTTGCCCGTTGCTGCCTGGAAGAAAAGTTCTCTCAGGTTGTGGGTAATGGTGATGTGGCGGCTCAGGAGGCTACTCAGCACATGATTGAGACCGGCTCCCGCCGTATTGCTTTCATTGGCGGTCCTAACCATCTCGATATGGTTCGCCGTCGCAAGCATGGCTATCTGGAAGCGCTCAGGGAGAACCGTATTCCTATCGACCGCGATCTGGTAGTCTGTGACAAGATAGATTTCGATGTAGCCCGTAATGCTACACTTCGACTTCTGGAGAGTGAGAATCGCCCGGATGCTATTCTTGCCTTCAACGATATCATAACCTATGCTGCCTTTGATGCCATCAAGGCTAAGGGCTTGCGCATTCCTGAAGATGTTGCCATTATCGGCTTCACGGATGGAGATACGGCAGCCTTCGTTACTCCACGCCTTTCTGCCATCATGGATAAGGCGCACGAACAGGGTACCAAGGCTTGCGAATTGCTCATGCGTAGCATCAATGGGGATGAGCAAATCTACAAGGAAGTTGTGCCGATGATTCTGAAAATCAGAGAAAGCTCTGAGAAGCAGGGTTAAAGGAACTTTTCCCTAGAACTGAAAGACCACTTTGAAGACTGATGAACCTCGATGGAAAGCGATGATAAAGATAAAAACGACAAACTATAAATATAAACCTTGAATGAGCATGTTTAAAAACTTGAATTTGCTGAGGCAGGCCCTCATGGTTCTAGGATTTGTGCTGCTTCTGCAGCCTCTCCAGATGAGAGCGGCTTTACAAAACATCGAGTTCTCCAGTTTGAATAACCGTGACGGACTCAGTAATAGCCAGGTGAATGCTATCTTGAAAGATAAGACAGGTTACGTCTGGTTTGGTACTCAGTCGGGACTCAATCGATTTGATGGATTCCGAATGAAGACCTTCTTGTATAGTGCCACAAACCAGACTTCATTGGCCAACAATTACGTAGATGAATTGCAGGAGGACAATGAAGGAAAAATCTGGGTGCATACTCCTGTGGGTTATTGTGTCTATGACCCAACTACCGAGCAGTTTGACCGCAAGCCGGAAGTTTGGTTGAAGACCATCAACATAGAGGGTGCACCACAGAGACTATTGGTGGATTCGCAGAAGAATATGTGGATTCAGGTGTGGGGAAAGGGTCTTTATTATTATAATGTAAAGAACGAAACCACATACCTGTTCAAATATGCGAAGAAGCCTAAGAGCGGTTGTATCCTGGATGGCGACTTTAGCAACCTGAAGGATGTAGACGGCAAGCTGCTGGTTACTTATGGCGATGGAAAGCTGTGCCTGCTGGATGGCGACAAACAGAGCGTGCTCTGGTATAATACCTTCCTAAAAGACCATCGTCTTTGTGGAGATAATGGCGCTTACAGTTTTGTAGAGAACAATCATACTTTCTGGGTTTCTACAACAACAGAATCTTATGTCTTCAATTCTCTTAACAGACAATGGCTTACAGTCCGTTCTTATCTTGCACAGAGAGGAATTCTTGTTCCTGTAAAAGACCGCATCGTCATGCGCGACCTTCAGGTAGACCCAAATGGTGCCTTGTGGGTTGCTACCGATCATCATGGACTTTTCTATATTGATTTCAAGTCAAAGACTTGTCACCAGTATGTGCATAGTAATGCCCGGGGAAGTATTGTAGACAATTCTTTACAGAAGGTTTATATTGACAATTTCGGAGCCGTATGGGTGGGCAGCTATAAGAATGGTGTGGCTTATTATTCACCATCTTCCAGCAAGTTCAATACCATTCCGCTCGGTGATGTCTGTACCATTACGCAGGATTTGGCAGGAAATCTGTGGTGTGGAACCAACGATATGGGAATCGTGGGTTATAATCCTGTAACCGGACAGACCTGGCATTTCGGTCAGGCTCAGACCGGTCTTGGCTCGGATGTCGTGGTGAGTAGCGTGACCATGAAGGATGGAACCATGTATTTCGGAACCTTCAACGGCGGCTTTACCCAGTTCAAGAATGGCAGGTGGAAGGCTTTCAATATTTCCAATAGCGGATTGGCTAATAATAGCGTCTGGTGCTTCCAGGAAGACCCTCAGCATCGTCTGCTTATCGGTACTTTGGGAAGTGGTGTGCAGATTTTTGATCCTGTCACAGAGAAATTCTCTACCTTCAATATTGCCAATTCGGGAATAACGAGCAATTTCATCAATTCCATCTTCCTGCTCAATAATCATGAGGCTCTGATAGGTCATTCCCAGTATATTTCTGTCTTTGATCTTCATAGTAGGAAGATGACTAACATCAATAGTACCAAGGACGGAACTCCTTTCGAGAGTCCTTCTGTCAATTATGCGATGAAGGATAGCCGTGGCATCTTGTGGATGGCTTCGCCTGGAGGTATTTCGATGTATGACAGCAGCAACGGACAGTATGAATCCATCAACGAACTGAATGGAACCACAGGAGCTGTGGGCTGTGCGGTTGTTGAGGACAAGCAGCATAATATCTGGCTGGTTTCCGAGTTTATCGTCACCCGTGTAACCTTGACCAAGGATGCTCAGGGCAAGTGGAATCTTACCATGATCAGTTTCAATTCGCTGGATGGATTGCAGAGCCGACAGTTTAATATCCGTTCTGCCTATCTGATGCGAAACGGAGCGATTGCCATGGGCGGTCAGGACGGTATCAACATCATCCGACCTAGAACCATTCGCACCAGCAGGCAGCAGGCTCATGTGCTCTTCAGCGGATTGGTTCTCTTTGACCATCCTCTTACTGCGGGCGAAAAGTTCGAGGGCAGAGTGCCACTCAAATTATCGCTCGACAGCAATCCGGAACTTGACTTGAGTTATAAGGACAAGGCGTTTACCATCCAGCTGGCTTCTGACCAGGTGTCGCTTCCGGCACGTTGCCGCTTCCTTTATCGCATGAAGGGATTGAACGATAAGTGGATGATGACTCCTGACGGAAGATCGGAAGTTACATTTACCAATCTCCTCTCGGGCAATTATGTGCTCGAAGTGAAGGTGGTGAATGGAGACGGAACCGTGAGCGAAGAGGTGAGCCGGCTGAAGGTTCACATCCATCCGCCGTTCTATCTCTCTACCTGGGCCATCATTCTTTATCTGCTCCTCGTTGTGGCTGTCCTCTGGTACTATCGCCGCCGCATGATAGAGAAGCAGAGAGTGAAGTATGAAATCCAGATCAGGGAAGACAGCATCAAGAAGACCCGTGAGATGAACGAGTTGAAGCTCAACTTCTTTACCAATGTGAGCCACGAGCTTCGAACTCCGCTCACCCTGATTATCTCGCCTCTTGTTACCATGATTCGGGATGAGGGCGACCCGGAGAAGCGCAGAAAGCTCGAACTGATTCATCGTAATGCAACCCGATTGCTGAATCTGGTCAACCAGATTCTGGATTTCCGCAAGTTCGACCAGAACAAGGAGAAGCTGTCTCTTGCCCGTATGGACATCGTGAGCTTCGTGGACAATATCTGCAATTCGTTCAGAATCCTGGCTAATAATAAGGTGAATCTGTCTTTCGAGTCGTATACTTCCAAGCTGATCATGACCTTTGATGCAGACAAGGTGGGCAAGATTGTCAATAATCTCTTGAGTAACGCCTACAAGTTCACCCCAGACGGAGGTTCTATTACGGTTAGACTTTCCGTTGCCTTGGGTGTAGAGGTGAAAGACCATACTCACGACATGTTGCGCATTAGCGTAGCCGATAACGGCAAGGGAATCAGCGATGAGGAGAAGAAGCACGTCTTCGAGCGTTTCTATCAGGTGAACGGCACGGAAATGCAGCCTGCCGGTGGAAGCGGAATCGGACTCAACCTGGTGAAGAAGTTTACAGAACTTCACGGAGGTCAGGTAGAAGTAAGAGACAACGATGGCGGCGGTTCAGTCTTTATCGTAGACTTGCCGATGGATGATGGCGGAGCTGCCAAGACCAACGCCCATCTGGAATCCATGCGTGTGGCTCCAGTCATCGCTACCGTTCATAAGGCAGAAGATACGATAGAAGAAACGGTAGAGGAGGGAGGCTCTTCTGATGCGCTCTATGGCGTTCATCGTTCTTCGCAAACCGCCAAGCCTACCCGCAAGAACTATGTAGCTAAGGTACTTCTGGTAGATGATAGCGATGACTTCCGCGAGTTTATGTGTGATGTGCTTACCGACTATCAGGTCATCGAGGCCGTGAACGGTCAGGATGCCTGGCAGAAGATTATCGAGGTTCGCCCGGACGTCATCCTCTCCGACGTGATGATGCCTGTGATGGACGGAATCGAACTCTGCCGCATGGTGAAGAGCAACGAGGAGACGGCTTCCATTCCGTTTGTGATGCTGACAGCACGTCTGGCTACCGACCATCAGGTAGAGGGATTGGAGAGTGGAGCAGACGATTACATCATCAAGCCGTTCAATATCGATATGCTCAATCTGCGCATCCGCAATCTCTTGGGTTGGGCACGCCGTTCTGCGCGTCGTTCTATCCTCGACAAGGATAAGGAAGGCAAGAAGGACCCAAACCAGCCTAAGGAGAGAGTGATTCCAAAGGGCGAGCTGGGCGACTTTGAAATGACAGCCAGCGACCGCAAGTTCCTGGCAGATGTGGATAAATACATCAAGGACATGATGAGCGATCCGGATACTTCGGTAGAGTCGATGAGTGCTCATCTTTGCATGTCGCGCGTCCAGCTCTACAAGCGTATGGTTTCGCTCACGGGTACCACTCCTTCAGAGTATCTGCGTGCCAAGCGCATCAAGCGGGCTGAAGAGCTGATTCATAACGACGAGCTGAACATCAGCGAAATCGCTTATACGGTAGGTTTCAACAATCCTCGCTATTTCACCAAATACTTCCAGGAGGCTTATGGACTGACGCCTTCCCAGTATAAGAAAAAACTGAATGGCGAGAGTATCTAATCATAGGAATCTCTTGATTTCTTGTTAACGAAAAGGGTATAAAATGTGGTAATTAACATTTTATACCCTATTTTGTTACATTTCCACATATTATTATCACTAAAAAAAAGTAATTTTGCAGGCAGATATTCAATCTAATAATCATAAGTTTAAAAAACTTGTATAAACAATATAGTATGAAGCTAACTAAGACGTTATTGATTTCAGCCGTTTTGCTGATGAGCGCTTCTGGGCTCCAGGCAGTAGGCTTTATTCAGAAAGGTAACTATCTTACCGTTCAATTGAAACAGCACCAAAATTTTGGTCCTAGTCAGATTCGCCTCCAGGTGGTGAGCGATAAGATTATCCGTGTGCAGGCTACTGCCGAGCAGGGATTCCGCGACAAGCAGAGTCTCATCATCGTGCCTCAGAATGGAAAGGCTAATTATAAGGTAGAGGAACAGGGCGAAAAGCTCATCATTACCACAGCCGCCATGCGCGCCGTGTTGAATGAGGCTACCGGTCAGATTACATTTTATGATCAGAAGGATCATGTGCTCCTCAACGAGGTGGCTCAGGGTGGAAAGACTTTCAAGCCTTTTACCGTTCCTGACCGTGAGATTGGCGTAGACATCGCCAAGGTTCCTGAATCACAGAAGCACGGATGGTCTTGGAGAGCCCTCTTCGATTCTCCAGACAACGAGGCCTTCTATGGTCTCGGTCAGCATCAGAGTGAGGAACTGAACATGAAGGGCAAGAACGAAGACCTCTTCCAGTATAATACGAAGGTGAGTGTGCCTTTCGTCATTTCCAACAAGAACTACGGTATTCTCTGGGATTCCTATTCTTATTGCCGTTGGGGTAATCCGGAAGATTATCTCCAGCTCAACCGTGCCTTCAAGCTTTACGACAAGGACGGAAAGGAAGGTCAGCTTACCGGTACTTACGTGGACAAGAACGGACAGAAGATTGTCCGTGGTGAAGACAGCATCTACTTTGAATATGCGATGCCTGAGGCTTCTGAAATCTGCAAAAAGACCGACAAGGGCGGTATCCAGAACCTGCCAAAGGGCTTTGCCCTGAATGGTTCCAAGGTGGTTTACGAGGGTTATGTGGAGGCTCCAACCAACAGTTTCTACCAGTTTATCCTCTACTATGCCGGCTACATGAAGATTTATATCGACGGCAAGCTGGTTGTGCCTGAGCGCTGGCGTACAGCCTGGAATCCTAATTCCTTCAAGTTTGAAACTCCAATCAAGAAGGGTGTAAAGACTCCTATCCGCATCGAGTGGCAGCCAGATGGCGACGTTTCCTACTGCGGTCTTCGCGTAGCTGCTCCTCGTTCAGAGGCAGAGAAGAACCAGCTGAGCATCTGGAGCGAAATGTCTCCTGACATGGATTACTACTTCATTGCCGGTCAGAACCTCGACGAGGTGATTTCGGGCTACCGTACGCTTACCGGCAAGGCTTCGCTCTATCCTAAGTGGACCCTCGGTTTCTGGCAGAGCCGTGAGCGCTATAAGAGCAGCAAGGACATCGAGGAGAACCTCAAGAAGTTCCGCGACCTGAAGATTCCTGTAGACAATATCGTTCAGGACTGGAACTACTGGAAGCTCGATTCATGGGGAAGCCATGAGTTTGAGGCTGCCCGTTATCCTAATCCGCAGGCGATGCTCGATAGCGTACATGCCATGAACGGAAGATTCATGATTTCCGTATGGCCTAAGTTCTACGATACCGTCAAGAACTATAAGGAACTCGACAGCAAGGGCTGGATGTATCATCAGGCTATCAAGGATGATATTCATGACTGGCTCGGCTTCCGTGGCTCTTTCTATGATGCTTATGATGCTGGTGCCCGCAAGATGTTCTGGCGCCAGATGGACGAGAATCTCTATACCAAGTATAAGTTCGGAATCGACGCATGGTGGATGGATGCTTCTGAGCCTAATGTTCGCGACTGTACCCCGATGTGGTACCGCAAGGCCCTTTCCGGTCCTACTGCCCTCGGTACATCAACCGAATATTTCAACGCTTACAGCATCGTGAATGCTGACGCCATCTATCATGGCCAGCGTAGCGTGAACCCTAATCAGCGTGTCTTCCTTCTTACCCGTTCGGGCTTTGCAGGCGAGCAGCGCTACAGCACGGCTACCTGGTCGGGCGATATTGCTACCCGTTGGGAGGACATGCGCGCTCAGATGACTGCCGGCTTGAACTATTCTATGGCGGGTCTTCCTTTCTGGGGAATGGACCAGGGTGGTTTCTGCGTAGAGAACCGCTACGTGGCTGCCCAGCAGGAGTTTGACAAGACCGGTAAGGAGAATGCCGACCTGAAGGAGTGGCGTGAGTTGCAGGCTCGCTGGAACCAGTTCGGCTGCTTCGTTCCGCTCTATCGCACCCACGGCCAGTGGCCTACCCGTGAGGTCTGGAATATTGCGCCAGCCGATCATCCGGCTTACAAGACCATCGTGGCTTACGACAAGCTCCGTTACCGTCTGATGCCTTACCTCTACAGTATGGCGGGTATGGTTCATTTCAAGGATTATACCATGATGCGTGGATTGGTGATGGACTTCAACGGCGATGATAATGTTTACGACATCAAGGACCAGTGGATGTTCGGTCCTGCCCTGATGGCTTGTCCTGTAGGCGAGTATCAGAAGTACAGCCGTAACGTTTATCTTCCTAAGCAGAAGGGCTGGTACGATTTCTATACCGGCAAGTATTATGCAGGTGGTCAGACCATCGTAGCCGATGCGCCATTCGAGAAGATTCCTGTCTTCGTACCAGAGGGTTCTATCCTTCCTGTTGGTCCAGAGATGGAGTGGAGCGACCAGAAGAAGGCTGAGCTCATCGACCTCTATGTCTATGCAGGCAAGGACGGTTCTTATACGCTCTATGAGGACGAGGGAACCAACTACAACTACGAGAAGGGCAAGTATGCTATGATAGACTTCAAGTATAATGATGCCCAGAAGACCCTGACCATTGGTGCTCGCAAGGGTTCATTCGCAGGAATGCTGCAGAAGCGTCGCTTCAACGTGATTCTGGTGAATGCCCAGAACAACCAGGGCGTTAACCTCGCCAAGGCTCCTAAGGGCAAGATGGTGAAGTATGCCGGTCAGGCAGTAACTGTAAAATTGAAGTAATCTAATCTCCCGCAGATTTCACAGATTACACAGATATTTGTAATTCTCTTTCAGGAAAGATGAATCTGTGAAAATCCGTGCAGTCTGCGGGACTTTTTTATATTGATAGGAAAGAATGAATAAGAAAATAATATTTAGCGTTGCCTTGATGAGCGGGCTTTTTGCTCTTCCGATGAGTGCCCGCGAACATCTGTCTTTTGATAAGGGCTGGCTTTTCACTCTGGCTGATTCTGCAGGAATGTGGAAAGCGGATTATGCTGACGCCCATTGGCGAAGCCTGAATCTGCCTCATGACTGGGCGATAGAGGGCGATTTCTCTCCAGGCAATCCTTCGGGAGCCGGCGGAGGCGCTCTGCCAGGCGGAATAGGATGGTACAGGAAGCATTTCTCCGTGAATCCTCATGAGAAGTACGACCGCTTTACCATCACTTTCGATGGGGTTTACATGAACTCTACCGTATACATCAACGGCCATCAGCTCGGAACCCGTCCTTACGGCTACAGTACTTTCGAGTACGACCTTACACCTTATATTAATAGGAAGGGTGATAATGTGATTGCCGTGAAGGTGGATAATAGCGACCAGCCTAACAGCCGATGGTATTCGGGCTGCGGAATCTATCGCCACGTCTGGCTCACCAAGACCATGAAGAAGGCTTACATTCCTCAATGGGGACAGTATGTTTCTACCACTCCTCAGGGTGATGTCAGGGTGAAGACGGATTTTGCAGCTTCCGGCAACAGGATGAAACTCTCTGTCCGTAACACCATCTATGATGCTGCAGGAAAGATTGTAGCAAAGAGTAAAGGTGATCAGGAACAGAAACTGCAGGTGAAGAATCCGCATCTCTGGGACATCGGAAAGGGATATCTCTATACCGTCAAGAGTGAGCTGGTTCTAAATGGGAAGGTGGTAGATGTAGCCACAACCACTACAGGCTTCCGTGATGTGAAGTTTGATGCCAGAAAGGGATTTTTCCTCAATGGCAGGAATATCAAGCTGAATGGAGTCTGCGAGCATCATGATTTCGGCTGTCTGGGTGCTGCCGTAAACGAGGATGCGATGCATCGCAAGCTCACCATCCTGCGCAGCATGGGCGTGAATGCCATCCGAAGCAGCCATAATCCTCCGGCTCCTGAACTCCTCAACATGTGCGATTCGATGGGAATCCTCGTCATGGACGAGAGTTTCGACATGTGGCGACGCAAGAAAACGAATGGCGACTACGCCCGATTCTTTGATGAATGGCACAAGCGCGACCTCTCTGACCTGGTGAAGCGCGACCGTAATCATCCTAGCATCATCATGTGGAGCATCGGCAACGAGGTGTTGGAGCAATGGTCGGATGCTGCGGCAGATACGCTTTCGCTGGAGCAGGCGAATCTGATTCTGAATGCAGGGCATGATGCTTCTACGCTGGCGCATAGCGATGAGCTGAGCGTGAATTCGCTCCTCACCCAGCACCTTGCCCAGATAGTCAAGGAGTATGATCCGTGGGGAACGCGACCAGTTACGGCTGGCTGTAATGAGCCTGACCCGAAGAACCATCTCTTCAAGAGTGGAGCCATCGACGTGATTGGGTTCAATTACCATCATCAATGGGTGAAGGATGTTCCGAAGAACTTCCCTGGCAAGCCTTTCATCATGTCGGAGAGTGTCTCTGCCCTGCAGACCCGCGGCTTTTACATGATGCCTAGTGACAGTATCTATTCGGCTCCTAAGGAGTGGTGGCTGCCTTACTGCGACCCTTCCTTCAAGTGCTCGGCTTATGATAATATGCATGCTTCATGGAGCTGCACGCACGAGGAGACATGGGATGTGGTGAAACATAATGATTTCGTGGGCGGACAGTTTATCTGGACCGGTTTCGATTATATAGGAGAACCTACTCCTTATGCTTATCCGGCACGAAGCAGCTACTTCGGAATCATAGACCTGGCAGGTCTCCCGAAGGACACTTATTTTATGTATCAGAGTGAGTGGACGCAGAAGAACGTGCTTCATCTCTTCCCTCATTGGAACTGGATTCCGGGACAGACCATCGACATGTGGTGCTATTACAACAACGCAGACGAGGTGGAACTCTTCGTGAACGGCAAGAGCCAGGGTGTTCGCAAGAAGACCGTCTATGGTGAGAAGAACGAGGGTGAAGCCTTCCGGAAGAGTACGGAATATCACGTGATGTGGCGAGTTGAGTTCCAGCCGGGCGAAGTAAAGGTGGTGGCAAGAAAGGGCGGCAAGCTGGTGGGCGAGCAGACCATCAGGACTGCGGGGGCTCCTCATCACATCGTCTTGAAGAAGACCTATCAGGGCAATCTGGCTTATGGCTCAGCAGAACCTACAACTTTCGTAGAAGTGAATGTGGTGGATAAGGACGGAAATCTCTGTCCGAATGCCGAGAACCAGATTTTCTTCTCTTCCGATGCTCAGATTCTGGGTACGGATAATGGTTGCCAGACCTCTCTGGAGCGTTTTACCGACCCTCATCGCAAGGCGTTCTTCGGCAAGTGCGTGGTGGTATTGAAGGGCAAGGGTAAGCTCCAGGCAAAGGCTGTTGACCTGAAGGAAGCGGCTTTGGAATTATAGAATAAAAAACTTTTGAATCATGAGAAAATCAATTTTAACCCTATGTGCCCTGAGCCTAGCGATGGCAGGCCAGGCACAGCTTAAAACTAATAATGGCATAGAATACTTACAATGCCAGGCGCCCGATGTTTCGGGCGATTTCAGCGATTTGGCAAATACTTATTTCCTTGCTGACAGCATCGCTGGCTTCGACCTGGACAAGGGTGAAGGACTGCTCAACTGGAAGCGTTACCGGCTGGCACCCCGACAGGCTTTCAACCTCAACGGTTATTGGCCGGTCAGGATGAAGATGCTCGATTTCCCCGACACGCAGTATGATAACGATCCAAACCTGAAAATCAGGATTCAGAAGATTGACGACCGAACCCTGCGCGTTACCGTCTTCACTTCGCCTATCGAACCTAAGATGGACGAGGCCAACGACCCGATGTTCTCGCCTGAGTTTATCTCCGGCAACTTCGGCAACGGGAACGCCCGCATGGGGAAGGGTAGATGGAACACGTCGGCGTCGGCACAAAGCATTATTTATAAAAACGGAAATGGAGAGCTGGAAATCCAGAAGTATCCGTTCCGATTGATACTTCGCGATGCGAAAGGAAAAATACTTACACAAACTCGACATATAATCGACAACGACAGTACGCAGGTAAAACTCCTGCCGTTTAATTTCATCAAGCGCGGAAGCGACAATTCGCGCAGCATCAACCCCGTCTTCATGCTTTCGCCGGGAGAGAGAATCTATGGTTGCGGAGAGAGTTTCACCTCGCTCAACAAGGTGGGGCAGAAGGTGAATATTTCCGTGGTAGACCCGCAGGGACCTGAAACCGACGGAATGTACAAGCCTGTGCCTTTCTATTTCTCCAATCGTGGATATGGAATATTTATGCATACTTCGGCTCCTACTACTGCCGATTTCGGAGCCAGCTACATCGGAGCACAACGCCTGTTTATGGGCGATGAGACGATGGACTTCTTCGTTTTCTTCGGAGAGCCAAAGGAGATTCTGGATAAATATACCAATGTGACGGGCAAGTCGCCGATGCTGCCTCTCTGGACTTTCGGTACCTGGATGAGCCGCATTTCCTACTTCTCGCAGAAAGAGGGACTGGAGATTGCCCATCAGCTGAGAGCCAACCGCATTCCTGCCGACGTGATTCATTTTGACACGGGATGGTTTGGCGTAGACTGGCAATGTGACTATGAATTTGCCAAGGACCGCTTCAAGGACCCGGTAGGAATGCTGAAGACCCTGAAGAAGGAAGGCTTCCATACCTGCTTGTGGCAGTTGCCTTACTTCACTCCGAAAAATCGTTACTTCCATGAATTGGTTGAAGGCGGAATGGCGGTAAGAAATGCCAACGGAACGCTCAATTACGAGGATGCTGTGCTCGACCTGAGCAATCCGAAGACCGTAAGCTGGTATCAGGACAAGATAGCCCATCTCATCAAGCAGGGAGTAGGCGTCATCAAGTGCGATTTTGGCGAGGCGGCTCCTTATGATGGTCTTTACGCCAGCGGCAAGACGGGCTTCTATGAGCACAATCTCTATCCTCTGCGTTATAATAAGGCACTCTGGGAAGCCGTGAAGGCAAATTCTGCCGACCATGAAGGCGTAATCTGGGCACGAAGTGCGTGGGCAGGAAGCCAGCGTTTTCCGCTCCATTGGGGTGGCGATGCGGCTACCAACGAGATTGGAAGCGTAGGAATGCTGGGCGATTTGCGAGGTGGCTTGAGTTTCGGATTGAGCGGTTTCTCTTTCTGGAGTCATGATATGGGTGGCTTTGTAACCCAGAGTCCTGACGATCTGTACCGTCGCTGGTTGCCGTTCGGTTTCCTGAGTTCCCATACCCGCGCTCATGGTGCGCCTCCTACCGAGCCATGGCTCATCAGCAAGGATTTTACGGATGCTTTCCGTGCCAATGCCGAGATGAAGTATCAGCTGATGCCTTATGTCTATGCGCAGGCTAAGGATTGTTCGGAGAAGGGCTTGCCGATGGTTCGTGCGCTCTTCGTTGAGTTCCCGCATGATGCAGGTGCCTGGCTGGTAGAGGATGAGTACATGTATGGTTCCCAGCTGCTGGTGGCTCCGCTCCTGGAGTCGGGCAGTAGCCGTACGGTTTATTTGCCTAAGGGTAAATGGATTGATTATCAGAGCGGTAAGGTTTACGAGGGTGGCTATCAGGAGATTTCCATCCCTACGGCTCAGGAGGTGAAGGCTTATGCTGAGGCTTCGGGCTCGGCAACAGTTTCCCAGCCTCTTCCTTGCATCATTCTGGTCAAGGATGGCAGCTTGATTCCTCAGGTTCCTGTGGCTCAGAGCACGGACAAGATTAATTGGAGCAAGCTCTCATGGCGTCCGTTCAAGGCTGATGCAGCCGAATGCGTAGGCTATCTTTATCTGCCGGGAAGCGAGAAGATTGCAATCGTGTTTTATGATTCTATCATTTGAAAAAATGCTATCATAAAAAATATTATTTTAAAAAATGCTATCATAAAAAAAATCCTTCGGAAGTAATGCGATGTTTACTTCCGGAGGACTTTTTTTTGTAGATGATAGTATGATTAATATGTTGTATCTTTTTTACTCGATGATGCTTTGCAGCAACCCCTGGCAGGCATCTTCCAATAGGGTGATGACCAGTTCAAAATCGCCCATGTCGCCATAATATGGGTCGGGAACGGTGGTGTATTCGCGATGGTGGGTCAGGAAATCGGCCATCCGGACCACTTTGTCCTTGTCTGCCTGGCAGGAAGCCATGGAGGTAATGGCACGGTAATTCTCATTATCCATCACCACGATGGTTTCGAATCTTCCGAAATCTGACTTCTGGAACTGGCGGGCGTGACTGTTGAAATTATATCCGTGTTCAGCGCCACATTTCCTCATGCGGCTGTCAGGCAGCTGCCCCACGTGCCAGTTTCCGATTCCGGCAGAATCGATTTCTAATTCATCTGCCAGTCCAGCCTTTTCTACCAGGCTCTTCATGATGCCCTCACCGGCTGGCGAACGGCAAATGTTGCCGAGGCAAATAAATAAAACGGTATGTTTACCTTTCTTTGTCATAAATTCTTTGTTAAAATGTTTACTGAACTTGTGAAACTTGAAATGTTTATTTTAGCATTAAATCTGCATCCATCTAATTTGCCTGCAAAGTTAGCATAAATCTCCGTATTATCCAAGGTTTTTCCTTTCTTTTTGGTTTTCTTCAGCTGAACTTTCGTAAGTTCTGTCTGTAAAAATAATAAATCTGTACTGTTTTTCTTCCGATGAAAAAAATCCCGATAAAGAACTGGATTTGTCTTTATCGGGAAAAATATCGGGGGAAAATATTTTTAGTCGATTTCCTCGTCTGCCTCATAACCGCCCATCTCGCGGATGGCATTCTTCAGCATGGTGTACTGCTGGTAGAGGTTGTTCACAGCCTCTTCACCCTGGGTGTAATCGTGCATTGGCGCCTTGAGGAAGAAGCTCAGGAAGCGCTGAATGCCGTAACGGCCCGCACGGGCTGCAAGGTCGCTCAACAGGCAGAGGTCGAGCAGCAATGGAGCGGCAAGGATGGAGTCGCGGCACAGGAAGTTGATCTTGATCTGCATTGGATAACCCATCCAGCCGAAGATGTCGATGTTGTCCCAACCCTCCTTGTTGTCGTTGCGAGGAGGATAATAGTTGATGCGAACCTTGTGATAATACTGAGTGTCCTCATCGTTGCCATGGCCGTAGAGGTCTGGCTGGACTTCTGGCTTCAGGATAGTCTCAAGGGTAGAGAGCTTGCTCACCTCCTTGGTATGGAAGTTGGCTGGCTCATCGAGAACGAGACCGTCGCGGTTGCCCAGAATGTTGGTAGAGAACCAACCGTTCAAGCCGAGGCAGCGGGTGCCGATGATAGGAGCAAAACCACTCTTCACGAGAGTCTGACCAGTCTTGAAGTCCTTGCCTGCGATAGGCATGTGAGTCTTCTCAGCGAGTTCCCACATGGCAGGAATGTCAACCGTTGTGTTAGGAGCACCCATGATGAAAGGAGCACCCTCGGTAAGGGCTGCATAAGCGTAGCACATGGATGGAGCGATGTGCTGGCGGTCGTCAGCCTTCATCGCAGCCTCGAGAGCTGCCAATGAGCCGTGGATTTCCATATCTACCGGTACGTAGATTTCTGTAGAAGCAGCCCAGGCTACGACGATGCGGGAGCAGCCGTTCTTCTCCTTGAAGTCGCGGATGTCCTGGCGCAGAGCCTCCACCATCTCCCAGCGGGTCTTGCAGTCCTTCACGTTGTCTCCATCCAGACGCTTGGCGTAGTTCTTGTCGAAGGCAGCCTTCATTGGAACCACCTGCTCCAGTTCCTCGCGCACAGGGTTGATGTCCTTCTCCTTCAGAACCTCGGCATACATAGCAGCCTGGTAAGCATTCTGAGGATAAACATCCCAAGTGCCGAATACGATGTCGTTGAGATCTGCCATAGGCACGATGTCCTTGTAGTGAAGATACTTCTTGTCTGCACCCTTGCCCACGCGAATCTTATCGTATTGAGTCATTGAACCAACTGGCTTTGCAAGTCCCTTGCGAGCCATAAATACACCAGTCATGAATGTAGTAGAAACTGCACCACAACCTACAACCATGATACCCAGCTTGCCATCAGCTGGTTTAACCTTGTTTTGTTCCATTATCTAAAAAAAATTAATGTATTGTTAAGTCTTCTAATTCTATTGTTCAGTATGTCTATCTGGATTGCAAAGGTAAGGAAAACTGATGGATTAATTGCAGTTTTTTGGAAATATCTGCAATAAATTTAGAAATATTAGCATTAGAATGATAAAAAAAACGATAAAAAGTAAGTATCTTTGCAGAAGATTCATTTTAAATTCTTTCATAGCATGACAATAACGCTTATTATATTAATCATTACGGTTGCCATGTTTATATGGGGCAGAGTGAGAGCTGATATTGTGGCTCTTACTGCCTTGGCAGCACTTTTAGTTCTCGGAATCCTGACGCCGGCAGAAGCTCTTGCCGGCTTCTCTTCGCCCATCGTCATCATGATGATAGGCCTCTTCGTGGTGGGTGGAGCCATCATGCAGACCGGCCTTGCCAAGCTGACGGGCAATAAGCTGATGGCGCTCTCCCGTGGCAACGAAACCGTTACCTTCCTCCTCGTGATGCTCGTAACCTCCTTTATCGGAGCCTTCGTGAGCAATACCGGAACCGTGGCGCTGATGATGCCTATCATCATGAGTCTGGCTGCGGGTTCGGGAATGCAGTCGTCGCGATTCCTCATGCCCCTTGCCTTTGCCGGAAGCCTGGGCGGAATGCTCACGCTCATCGGTACGCCGCCCAACCTGGTCATCGACGAGGTGCTTACTGAGGCTGGATTCAAGCCGCTGGCTTTCTTCTCCTTCTTCCCAGTGGGAATCATCGTCATCGCCATCGGAATCATCGTCCTCATGCCCCTGAGCAAAATCTTTCTCAGCAAGAAGCAGAACGGTAAGAAAAAAAACAACGGCAAGTCGCTCGATGACCTGGTAGACGAATACCAGCTGCTCGACAACCTGCATCGCTACATCGTGCCAAGCAAGCGCACGGCTGCAGCCATCGATGAGAATGGGCAGATGATGGACATCGTGGGCAAGACCCTCAAGGACCTCAGCATTCAGAAGAAATATGGCGTGAGTATCATCGAGATAAGAAACGAGAAGAAATCGCGACTGGGACTCGTGAAGGACGTCAACCAGAACATGGCGAAGAGCAGCAGCACCATCGCCGTGCACGACACCTTATATATAATGGGTGATGAGGAGAAGATTGAACGGTTTGCGCAGGATTACGACCTGAGGAAGATGAAGGACGTGAAGATTGATTTCTACGACCTGGGACTGACCGAGATAGTAGTAATGCCTACTTCCAATTTTGCCGGATTGCGAATTGGAGATGCTAACCTGCGCAAGCGCTTCGGCATCAACGTGCTGGGCGTGAAGCGTGGCGGAAGCTCTTCTGACGGCAAGGTGGGCAAGGAATATATTACCGACAATCTGATAGCCACCAAGCTGCATGTGGGCGATATGCTCCTGGTGCAGGGAGAGTGGACCAATCTGGCTCATCTTACGGCAGATACCACCAACTGGGTGGTGCTGGATCAGCCGGAGAAGACGGCAGACAAGGTGCTCCTGGACTACAAGGCGCCTGTGGCTGCAGCCATCATGCTCTTGATGATAGCGATGATGGTGTTCGACTTCATCCCCGTGGCTCTGGTTACGGCGGTCATCATCGCCGGACTGCTTACCGTCTTTGCCGGATGCTTCCGCAACGTGGAAGCAGCCTACAAGACCATCAACTGGGAGAGCATCGTGCTGATTGCCGCCATGATGCCGATGTCTACGGCGCTTGAGAAGACGGGAGCTTCGGCATTGGTTTCGCAGGGGCTGGTAGACAGTCTCGGCTCGATGGGACCGACGGCTCTGCTGGCAGGCATCTACTTCACAACTTCTCTGATGACGATGTTTATCAGCAATACCGCTACGGCTGTGTTGATGGCTCCTATCGCCCTGGTGGCAGCCCAGCAGGTGGGCGTGAGTCCTTATTCCTTCCTCTTTGCGGTAACGTTGGGTGCCAGCATGTGCTTTGCCTCTCCGTTCTCCACTCCGCCTAATGCGCTGGTGATGAAGGCGGGTGGCTATACGTTCATGGACTACGTGAAGGTAGGTTTGCCGTTGCAGATCATCATCGGCGTGGTGATGACCTTCGTGCTTCCGCTCCTGTTCCCGTATTGATTTTACTTCAATCAATTCCCTCATTTGCGAAATGCTGGAAAAAGATAATCCCCAATCTCTTGGTGCTCCCGATGAGCCCGAGGATTGGGGATTTTCTATCTTGGTAGTAGGACTACAGGCCTACGTCTCCGCCAGCGTCTCCACCGCTGGTGCCACCGCCTTCGGTATTGCCTGAGCCGCCGCCTTCGGTATTGCCTGAACCGCCGCCTTCGGTATTGTCGGAGCCACCGTTGGTTCCACCGCCGTTAGGATCCTTGTCCGGGTCTTCCACGTTGCCGCCATCGCCCGAAGTAACGTTCTTCACCACCTTGCCGTTTCGGTCGATACAGGTAATCTGGATAGGAGTTCTCTGCAGCTCATCCTTGATATCCACGTTTGGGGTGAAGATAACTCTGCGGGTGGTGATGAGGCTACCTGCCACCTCACCCACGGTAGCCACACTCTTGGCTCGCACGCCGAATCTCATGGTTCCCAACCCCGGGATGGCTACGGAGTGTCCTTCGGTAGACCATGCCTTGATTACTTCGCCGGCAGCATCCCAGCATGCCTGCATCACGCCGCGGCTCACGCCACTTCTCAGAGCCGCCTCCTTGATAACCTTGCTCTCCGGGAGCTTGTTGTAAAGCTCGGTACTGAGAACGTAACGATACTTACCTTTCAACTCACCCACCTGGATGAGGGTTTCCTTTGCTTTCAAATTAATTGCCATAATCTTCTTGAATTTTAAATTGTTAATAAATTGATAAAAAATAATTATAAAGCTTTCCCCCCTTTCAGGGCGTGCCCATCTAGCCCCCTTCCAGCCCGCCTTCTAGCCCCCGTTCTTGCCGAGTCAGAAAAGGAGCGCAAGGCTCGTAGCCCCCTTCCAGCCCTCTTCTAGCCCCCGTTCTTGCCGAGCCAGAAAAGGAGCGCAAGGCTCGTAGCCCCCTTCCAGCCCCCTTCTAGCCCCCGTTCCCAGCGATTCCATCGCTGGTCCCCCCTAGGCGTTCCGGCGTTTTTGCAAACCATCTTCACCTGATGGTGATGGTTGGCACGAAGTGCGAAGAGTCGGCTCGCGTGGTGATATTGTTCTCCTGCTGCTGCCTCTGGTTCTTCCCGATCACGAGACCCGCGGTACACGAGCTGGTGAGGAAGGTGACGATGGCAGAGCATACGGCCACGATGAGATACTTGATGAATGCCTTCATATTTGGGTTCATACGCTTCTCTTGCCCCCTATTAACTTCCCGTCTTCTTCTCGAAAGAAGAAAGAGAAGGACTCGTATCAGGGCTTGGAGTCGAGGTTGATAACTTGATGCATTTGGGATAATCTTATCCGGAATATCTCCCAGATGCCTTTTTTCATTTTTCCAACTGGAGAAATATTTTTCTCCAACTAGGAAAGTGATTTTCCAGCGCTTTCTGAATCACGATGCAAAGATACGAAATCCCCCACAGTCAGTTGGGCGATGGCATGTGAAGCCGTGCGATAGCGGAACATTTTTATGGTTCCCCCAGGTATTCCACGATGGCCTTCACCTGCTTGGGCGAGAAAGCCTTGCAGGTCTTGTGGTACCCCATCGCCAGGAGTTCATTCCATAGCGGGGTGCAGAGATGGATCCATGCCATCAGATGGTTGACGGCTGTGCGTGGATAACTCTCGGGAAAGTACATCAGGGCAAGTTCCTTCTTGGTGTACATACGAATCTTGAAATCATCTATCATCATAATTCAATTTACATTAAAAAATCAATTTGCATAAAAAATACTAAACTCGGTTTTTACCTACACGCCCTAGTAAGGGCAGAAGCTTTCCAGATAATACTCGCTGAAATCCTTGCAGCCTGGGGGCAACTGATGATGAACCAGATGGGGGAGAATCTCCCTGAGTTGCAGGAAGAGGCTTTCGCCGGGCGCATCCTGATCAGGAAACATGTGGAATTCCACCTGATATTGCCGCTCGATATCAGCCAGCAGCTGCTTATCCTCGGGTTTGAGAAGCGTGGCCGACGGAATGGCTATCGCCTTATGTCCGGCAGAAAGCATCGCCCAGCAGTCGCTGCATCCCTCCGTAATAAACAGCCTCTCGCCCGGCTTCAGCATCTTCACCACGGGAAGATTATAGATGCTGCATCGGGCACCATAGGGAAAGCGGAATCGGGGAGCCATCGGTTCCGTCTGATGTGAACCCTCCGTCTGATGTGAACCCTCCGTCTGAAATGAACCCTCCGCCTGATGTGAAGGAGAATCTGTGTCATCTGTGAAATCTGTGGGCGTTTTTTCCGCAGCCACCCCCTTTGCCTGGGTGGGCGTCTTCCTGTAATCGAGGTTTCTGTTCTGAATCCCAATCAGCTTTCCCTCCGTGCTGAAGTATGGAATCTGCAGCCAGTTCACACCATCCCTATCCGTCCAGGATGTCAATCTGCACCAATTCACCACTCGCCAGTCAATCTTCCTCTCTTCGAACAGGAACCTCCTTGCCGCCTCGTTCAGCCACGGATGCTCAAAGAATCTCGCATACCTGCTCGCATCAAAGGAGGAGGATTTTCCCGAAGAGGAACCATTGGCAGAAGAGGCTTCGGAGGAAGGGGAAGAGGCTGAACCCTCTCTCTTCCTGTCATCCTCCAGGTAAACCTGATGCTCCTCGGCGAGCCATCGGCAGGCCGAGAGGAAATCCTTCCCCAGGTATTTCATCACAAGGTCGATGGTGCCCACGGAATTACCCATGCAGACATAGCAGCGGCAGCTGTTCTTCCTCGTGTTGAACGAGAGGCTGGCGTGATGGTCATCATGAAAGGGGCAGAGTGCCTTGTGGTGCTCCACCTTTATCCCCATCTGCTCCGCAACCCTCTCTATCGGCAGGTCGCGGAGCTTTTGAATCTCATATTTCTCCATAAAAACTATTTTTTTACTTTATCCCTTATCCTTTCCCGCCGGCATTCCCGTCAGATATTCTCTTGTCTTCGTATAAAGCCCCGTCTGAGCAGAATAGGTGATGAATTTGCGGTTCTTCCATACGTTAAGCTGATGCTTGGTGCCCTCCTTGCTCTTGCCAAGGCTCAAGCGGAGAGCCTCCAGCTGTAGCTCGTTGAATGATACTTCCAGATGGTCAAGCATATTCTTGGGACCGGTTTTCTGCACCTCCTCCTGCACATCGCCACACTTGAACATGTCGCCAAATACCTTCACTTTCGACCACAAGTCATAATAGCAGAACCATACCACGAAGTCCCCGATGGAGCGTGTCCACGTCTGGTCGTTCAGAATCCATAGCACGGCTCCCTTCTTCCATGCCGAAAAGATGCTGCGGTGGGAAAGCTCCCAGAGCATGTCATCATCGGCAAGATCGGCAAGCCTTGCCATTTCTTCTGCCAGCTGGTCGGCCACCTTGTTGAGCTTCTTCACCACAAAACTGCCCTTACAGTTGTCCAGGCGCAGCAGATAGCTGTCCATCTTCTTCAGAAATTCCGCATCATACGTTCCCTGTCGTGGAATCTTGCCACTACGCTCGCCACGAGCCTTGTAGGCGAAAGGGATACGACCGAAGAAACCATTGGTGAGGTCTTTCTTGTAGAACTGTCGGGCAGCCTCGGGGGTAGAAGTGAAGGTGAGGTTCACCCTGAGCACGGGATTGCCCGTTACGCCATCTGCCGTGGCGCGCAGGGCTCCGGCACGCTGACGGTCGTAGATGTTTCTTACCATCTGGCTTACCTGCTTATGGCCGCCACACATTCTATCCGCCATTTCAACTTCGGGCAGATTGATGTATTGCGTGCGCTCGCCCAGTTTTTCGCACGCCATGGCATTCTGGATAAAGGCAGGATTGGTGACATCGGCTGGTGGAAACCAGAAACTCACGTCCGGACGTTCGGGCTTTTCCTTGTTGGCGCCCTTGGTCTTCATCTGTCGCTGCCAGTCCACGAGTTTTTTGAACTCAGTCTCATCATGCTTGCGAAAAGTGCGCATGATAGCCTCTACCAAATGCCCCAATTGTGCCTTTCCGATACCCGAAGGACCAATCAAATGCCCCATCTGGCCGCACATTTCATAATATTTGTTGTCGGAATACATGAATCTTACATCCGTGAGATGAGCGGCAAGAGCCGGAATTGCCATCGGAATGAGCACTTCACGCATGTCTTTTGATGCCTGCGATAGGGCAAATTTCACAAATTCTGTGCCTTTGCAGGGTTTGGGCATCGCCGGAGCGGTATTGCTGAAAATGTTGTAAATCATTGCTTTTTAGAGAATTAAATTAAAAACTTGATGTTGTTTTCTGATTGCCGCAGTCTCAGTCTCAGAGTCTCAGTTATTTTTCATGTGGTCTCGCTTTCTATATATGTTATATATAACTAATTAATAATCAATAAGTTATAAATGCTTAAGAAGCGGGTTCGAAGTTGGATTGTGACATTTATCCTAACTGAGACTGAGACGTGAGACTCCGTGTTATCTGTTATCACTCTTGCTGCAAATGCAGAGAAGCTCGTTGGCGGCTCCTCGGCAGAATTCCTCGAAGGTGAAAAAATTCTTGAACTGAGGTCTGCGGTTGAAGGTAGGGTAGAGCGTACCGTCATTCTTGCGGTTCACGTTGATGTAAGTTCCTTCATACACGTGTGGATTTCTCTGCACCACCTTCTCATTCTTCTTCTCGGAGTCGTTTTGCACGAATGTGAAGTGGTCTTCTCCGTCGTGCGTGATGGCTCCGTCCAGATACTCGCCAATGCCCAGGCGTCCAGGCTTGCGGGTTATCAACTTGAGGTCGATACCCAACTCTGTGTTGGGGTAGAATCCCTTTTCTTTCTTACTTGAACTTTCGTCCATATTGCCATTTAATACTGTATTCATTTTTATTTGAGTATTAAATAAGCCTCTCTGGTACGATGACGTTCGAAGAGGTATCCCCGTCATCTTTTTCTAGTACCATCATTCCCCATTTCGTGATTTGCAACTCGCCTGATGGGTAGTCATCTTGTTGTCAGATGACGGGTGCAAAGATAAGGCGAAAACCCCTGGTATCAATGCTTTTCAAAAAGGCCTTCTCCGATGTTCTCTAAAGTTCTCCAAAGTTCTCTGTTTTTCTCTGATATTCTCTCTACGTATAATCGCATTTTTGTCATAGGGGTACAAAAAAGCGACCGATACCTGAACAAAAATCAAGTATCGGTCGCTATCAGTAGGTATCGGTCTCTATCAGGAAAGTACCAGTCGCTATCGTCTTCTAGTCCTTATTATAATATTTACAGAAAGTCTTGTATCCGAACCCTCCTTTCTCAATCGGCATACCCATGCGTATCAATTCTTCATGGGCATTTTTTGTGTTTTGTGGCAGCAGCACCTTGCCCTCCTTTTTCAGTATGTTTAGTCTCTTGCAGATTTCCTGCACGTCAAATTGCTTTACCAGTCTCTCCACTTCTCTATGCACCTGCCATCCTTCATCTTCTTCCAGTGCAGGATGCACAAAATGGAAGAGTTCCTTCTGAAATCCTTCTCCTGCAGCTTCATTGGCTTCATTAGCTTTTTCTCTCACCTCTGCCTCGTAATTCTCTCCCGTCACCTCTGTTTCTTCAGCAAAAAAATCCTTTGCAATCTGCATCATCTGTTGTGTAGTCAGATTGCCATGGATATTCAGCTCTTTGTGCTGGTTGTTGTAAATAACATTGCCTGCATAATAATTATTACTCATATTTCTTCCTTTTTTTTTTAATATTCTTGTAATATTTTAGTATGTCTAGAATTCTGTTGGCAGCAGAGATGAATTCCCTTCTTCCGGGTGGTCAAGATGCAGATGCTTACTATGAACATCAAACGTAGAACTTCCTGCGTGATAGTGCTCTGCCTGAACCGTAGGCTTCTTTGCTACCTCTTTTAAAGCCTCCGTCTGTTCCTTGATGGCATTAATCTGTAGACCTTGTCTTGCCTCTTCAGAAAGGAAACGCTCAGTCATATTGTCAACCCGAAGTTTATATTCAGGGGGTAAATATGAAATCTCGTGGTAGATGAATCTCTGCAAAACCTCAACATCTTCTCGTCTGGCTAGAGTTTGGCTGTACTTAATGATTGTATCAATAAGGTAGTTTTCCTTCTGGCTTGATAGAGATGGGGTAGGGGAAAAGCTGTTTGTCGGCAGCCCCAAATGAGTGCGCAGACGGTCTCTAATCGCGAAAGCGGTAAGCAATTGGCGAAACTTATCCAATGGAATGCGTGTGTAGTGAGCACGTATCAGCATTGCAACCTCATCATCATTGGAATAAGGAGCCAATGCCGGAATATTGGAAAGTTCTGTCTCTAAATCTTCCAACCATGACATCATTTTCAAATTATCTGGTTTATGACAGTCGGCCCCCTTTAAGTGCAGCCAATCATGCCATGCCCTTTCTGCTTCATGAGTGGATAGTAGATGGGGAAGCCAACTTTCGCGAAGCTTCTTCAGGCGACCCTCATTGCATAAACCGGTCAATAAGTGTTCTAGTTCATTCGCCATATAGCGCATCTTGTCGCCCTTTTTTGCTTCCATAGCTTTTATGATATTCTCTATTCCCTCCTTCGCTTCGTACCATAGAGCATATTTTCCCATTGTTGTTAAAGTCTCTGTGTATTCCAGAAGTTCTTCTTTGTCATCAGTAGTAACTGTTTCATGTTGCAGAATATCTTTCATCATCATCACAGCATCTTCTACGCATAAAAACTCCTCTGTCATAGGAAATATAGGTAGGAGCGGCTCCCATTCTTTCCAATGATCTTTATGCAAGATGGGCACAATTGGAGTAGAATCAGTTTCTGCTTCAACAAAAAAATAGCCCTCTGTAGAAATTATAACCTCCTTAACCTGAGCGCGGAAATAACCCCGTCCGCTGGTTGTCAATGCAGCCTGAGCCAATGATTTATATTTTTCTCTATTACGTACATAGCCTGCCTTCCGACTCGCAAAGCGCGCAACAAAAGCTTCTTCATCAGTTTCGTTAGTGGGTTCGGGTTTTACTGAAATATAGGGGTGTTTCCTGTCCAGCATGGTCAGAAATTCAATTGTTTTTTGTTGTTCTTGTGCAGTCATATCCTCACCTTTTACGTGGGTAGAATTTACTGCATATTGTACCCCAACTATTTTTATTAAATCTCCCATTGGTTGTTATTTTAGATTTTTGGAAAGCTGAATTTAGTTATTACGGCCGTCCGAAGTACAAAGTTACAAAATAAATTCCTATTAGCATTAAAATGTAACATTTTTAACATTATTCGTAATAAAAAACTAAATTTTACCCTTTTTGTGCAGCTTTTTAATAAAGATGCTCCTTTTCTCCTCCCGTCTCCAATATCCCCCTCTTTCCTTCGCCTCCAATATCTCCTCTCTCGCCTCCCTTTCCTTTCTTTCCTCTCTCGCTTCCCTTTCCCCTCTCGCTTCTCTTTCCTCTCTCGCTTCTCTTTCCTTTCTTTCCTCTCTCGCTTCCCTTTCCTCTCTTTCCTTTCTCGCCTCCCTTTTCCCCTCTTTCCTCCCTTTCCCCTCTCGCCTCCCTTTCCCCCTCTCGCCTCCGTTCCAAGCGATTCCATCGCTTGGTCTCCTTTCTCCAAGTCTCGTTATCTCTATTCCCCTTCAGCAATCCTTTCCGCCATCTCGTTCAGCTCCAGGCATTCCTCTCTGGTAATAGTTTTCTTCTCCATATGATACTCCCAGGGGCTAATCTGCAGCAGCAGCCCTTCAGAGCAAGCATCGAAGCTCTCCCCACAAGGCTTATACAACCGTGGAAAACCATTCTCCCTCAAAAGCACGATCCTGTACCCCCGATTCATAGCCTCGCGCAAAACCTCCTTCTCCTTTATTGAAATAGCAGCGCTCACCAGCACGCCTCCACGTTCGCCGCAAGCCAGCCATTCCTTGCGCAAGCGGCACAAATCCTCCTCCGAATACCTGCGATGCACAATCACCGCCACCTTATCAGGAATATCGAGCAAGAAACAGTTACCCACCATCTGGCATCTGCGTCCCGCCACCACCTTATTCAGCATCACAGTAAAAAGCTCAGGGTTCATCCTCTTGACCATCAGTCTTCTAGGGTTATCATCCAAGTACTTCTTCCACCTCTTCAGTTGGCCTTCATGCAGCAGAAGCTTGTCATTGTACCCCAATTCAAAGAGCCCCTTTCCAGTCATCTTTTTCATCCCACAAATTCTCCTGTAGGCCCTGTTGCATCCCAGCTTGAATCCTTTCACCACCATTCCCAGCGAATCCATCTCCTTTCCTCTTTTCGCCGTCATCCCCATAGAATCAGCTTTCTCCTCGCTTGTCAAGGCAGCGGCGTTCTCCTCGCTCGTCAAGGCAGCGGCGTTCTCCTGGCTCGTCAAGGCAGCGGCTTTCTCCATAGTCTCCGCCGAGGTCTGTCCCCCTCTCGCCTCCGTTCCAAGCGATTCCATCGCTTGGTCCCCTCTCAAGTCCTCCTTCACCCTCACAATCAAGTGCACATGATCCGGCATGATGCAAACCTTCCAAACCTCCACCTGGGGATAATATCTGTGAATTTTCGGAATTTCCTCCGTCACGATAGCCGTTCCCAATTCCGAAAGCATCACCTTAGGCGCATCGCCATCCCCCGGTCGAGCATTCACCCGTCCCTCCAGTCTTCCCAGCAGAGGCATGCGTCCCTCCACCACAAGCGTCAGCATATAAGTCCCTTTCTCATGGTAATCATGCCAGGGGCTCCTGCGTTTCATAGAGTGCCTGGTTTCGCGCACCTCCAGTCCTCTAGCTATAGCTTCATCTCTTTCCATAATAATCCTAATAATATTGTTAATAATAAAGTTCCCTCCTCATCCTCTCGCATAGCAGAAGCAACTCCTTCCTCCCTTCGTAGCAGAAGCAGCTCCCGCCTTCTCTTCGAGTCTGAGTCTTGTCCCCCTCTCGCCTCCGTTCCAAGCGATTCCATCGCTTGGTCCCCCATCTTCGCCAGCCCCCTCATCTTCATCCTTCCTTCCTTCACTATCTCCTTCACCCGTTCCTCAATCTTCCGCCACGGCTGCCTCAGGTTCACAGTTCTCACATAGATGCGATGCCCCGGAAGATGCCCAAGATGACTCCCAAAATGATTCCCCAGAAGCCGCTCCAGCAAACCCTCTGTAACCCGAATTTCCTCAAATGAGGAAATCTTGTCAAAGTCTTTAGCAACCTGGCTCTGATGTCCTCATCAATACCTTCTATCCTCATCAGCCTCTTCAAGGTAGAAAAGATAACCCGGTTGATGACCACATCCAGAGTCAATTTCGTCTATTCTGCCTGTCAGGAGTTTGCTCACTTCTGTGGCATCCTCCGCTTTCTTGGTTTCCAATACCGAGTTTACCCCGCAGGCCTCTTTAGCGACCTTGCAGATAACCTTGTTTGAGCCTACGCAGGCATAGCCACCGGGCTTGGTTTTGTCTATTTTCAGAAATTCCAGAAAGGCTTCCTTCCCCTGTTCCTGGCTTTTCCCTTCTAATTTAAAAATATTCTTATCTGCCATATTTATTGTCTTATTTATAAGTTGTTTTGTAATTATATTTTTAGTTGGATCTAAGAAGATCTTAATCCCATGGGTATCGATCTAAGAAGATCTAATTGATTTGTTCATTTCGATAGGATCTTCTATCTTTGCAACGTGTTTGATAATTATATCGTAGAATTTAACAACGAAATTTATGGAAAAACAATGGATTTCAACTATTGAGCTGCTTAACTTTCTGAAGGAACATCCTAATAAGGAGAAAGAATGCAGACTCAATTTGGGCTATGGCCTAGGTTCCACCCATTATTGGTATTGGGACCCCGAGACAAACATGTTCATGCACTCCCGCGACTGGGATTTTGAGCCTTATACCGCAAGTCAAGTGGTTAAATGGTACGGGGAAGGCAAATGGAAGATTGAACAATGAATTGAGAGTGGGGGTGAACGAATAGTTCATCCCCTTGTCGGTTCTGCTTGGGAGAACTGCATCAAGAGGTAGCTCTCTCAGCGAATAATCCAGCAATGCCACGTTATGCTTCAGTATCTGCTTGGCTTTTTCCTGATTATATGTTCTTTCTATTTTTGCCATAATCGAAACCAGCTTTTTGTTTTTATGCCGCAAAGTTAAGATTATTATTTGGAATAAGCAAAGTTTTTGGGGCTTTTTCTTGGCGGTTTATCAGAAAATGAGTAGTTTTGCGGACGTGAATCTTCTCTGTAATAAGAGAATCAAATCTTCCTGATGATGAGGGAATCTGTTCCTGATGGGGGAGATTGAGATAAAACAAAATATGAATCATAACGAAAATAGCGAAGAGATGAATCAAATTACGATGCTCGGAACGGGAAATGCTACGGTTTCCCAGATTTATAACACCTGTTTTGTGCTCCAGACTTCCAGCACCCTGATGCTGGTGGATGCGGGCGGAGGAAACGGAATCCTCTCGCAGTTGAAGAAGGTGAATGTTCAGATTTCTGACATTCATCATCTCTTCGTTACCCATGCCCATACCGACCACGTGCTGGGGGTAATCTGGGTAATCCGAATGGTGGCACAATGTAAGGGATACGAGGGATTGCTCCATGTGTATGGCAACGACAAGGTGATGAAGGTGATCAAGACCATCATCGACATGATTCTTGCCAAGAAGCAACTGGCTAAGGTGGCTGAAAGGGTGGTGTTCCATCAGCTGGAAGATGGCGATTGTTTTGAGGTGGGGGATATGAAGCTGGAATGCTTTGATATTCAATCTACTAAGGAGAAGCAGTTCGGATTCCGAGCTGAGCTGCCTGCTGTTTCTGAAGATAATGCTGCATCTGATAATGCTTCTGAAGATAATCATGCTAAGCCTTTGGTCCTGGCGTGTCTGGGCGATGAGCCTTATAACGAGCAGAACCGTCGCTACATAGAAGGGGCGGACTGGATGATGTGCGAGGCGTTCTGCCTTTATGCCGACCGAGATACGTTCAAACCTTACGAGAAATGCCACAGCACGGCGCTTGATGCCGGAAAACTGGCGGAGGAACTGGGGGTGAAGAATCTTATCCTGTATCATACGGAGGAGAAAACGCTCGCTACCCGTAAAGAAAATTATACCCGTGAAGCTGCCAAGAACTTCAAGGGTAGAATCTTCGTTCCGGATGATTTGGAGGTGATAGAGCTGTAGGATTTTCTTTGTCCCACAGATTTCTTTGTCCCACAGATTTCACAGATTTACACAGATTCTTGACCTGTTCGGTTTTTGGATAAAAAGGCACGCAGATTTCGCAGATTTTTTTGTTTGGATATTTGGGGGATTCTCCTCCCGTTTATGGCAAGAATGAATCTGTGTAAATCTGTGGTATCTGTGGGACTTTTGAAGAGACTCACTTTCCCTGTCTTTTTTAATACGCTTCTCCCTGCTCTATTTCTTCCTGCGTGATGCGCTTGCGGTCGATGGCACGCCAGGCGAAGACGATGTAGGCTAGGACGAACGGGATGAGGAGGGAAACTATCGCCATGGTGCGGAGCGTGAACTCGCTGCTGCAGCTGTTGGCGAGGGTGAGCGAACTCTGAAGGTCGATGTTCGACGGATAGTAGACGGTATTGTTCCAGCCGGCTATCAGCAGCAGAACCAGCACGGTGAGCACGGTTCCGATGCCCGTAAACCAGATTCCCTTTCTATACTGCACGCTTCTTGATGACTTGTAAATGCCTAAGAGAACGAGTACTACACCTATTAATAATATTACAAGCAAGATTGGCATCTCCAGAAGATTGTGAAGATACTTCATGCTCTCTATCGTAATGCTGCCCGCAGATGCTGCGCTCATTCCTGCTTCTGCTGCTGTGCTGAATCCGTCCTTTATCATCAATCTGATGAGGAATGGCAGGAAGAACAATAGGAAAATCAGGGCATTCCATGGCAACTGGCGGGTGCAGCGCTCCTGAATCTGCTGGTGCTCGATGTTGTTCTTGATGTAGAGCATGCCCAGAATGCGGGCTAGCATCAGTACGGCAAGTCCCAGCACCACATTCCATGGGTCGAGCAGAGCATCAAGACCATGACTGGCGTTTGCCCATCGGCTGATGACGGGTTGCAGACTGTTGGTAATATTGCCCTTATCAATCAGAAAATTGCTGCCGTTGAAGAAGGTGGCTACGGCGCCGCCAAGGAGCAGAGGACCTACAATGCCGTTGATGATAAGACAGATCTGAAAGGTCTTTGGTCCAAGAAAATTACCTATCTTGTTCTGAAATTCATAGCTCACGGCTTGAATCACAAACGAGAACAGGATGATCATCCACAGCCAGTAGGCTCCGCCGAAACTTGTGCTGTAGAACAGTGGGAACGAGGCGAAGAAGGCTCCGCCGAAGGTGACGAGCGTGGTGAAGGTGAACTCCCACTTTCTGCCCGTGGAGTTGATGATGAGGCGACGCTCTTCTTCCGTTTTTCCCAAACAGAAAATCAAGGTGTTGGCTCCCTGTACAAACATGAGAAACACCAGCAGGGCTCCTAATAATGATACGAGGAACCACCAGTATGATTGCAAAAATTCGTATGTCATAATACTTTCGGGTTTTGTTGTTTACTGAAAAACTATCCTATGATTCTTTTCGAAATCTTTCTGAAAAAACATTGATTATCAGAGAGATTATTCATATTCCGGTCCTTTCTTAATCTGCTTCACCAGGATGCTGATTTCTACGGCAAGCATGGTGGTGAAGAGTGCCAGGAAGATGAAGAAGGTGGTGGCCACGCTGCCTGCCTCGACGTCGGAGATGGCGGCGCTTACTGGCAGCAGGTCTTGGATGGTCCAAGGCTGGCGACCGATTTCTGCTACTATCCAGCCCGATTCTGAGGCGATGTAAGCCAGCGGAATCATGATGATGGCGGAAATGAGGAACCATCGGTATTGGGCGATTTCCTTCTTATAAACCAAAAATAGGCTGAGGGCGAAGAAGAGGATGAGCAGGCAGCCTACTCCCACCATCAGGCGGAAGGCGTAGAAGCAGATAGGGATGCTCGGCACCAGTTCCCTGGCGTCCTTGATGTAACCATATCCGAAGTATTTCATGTTCTCCCTGAGGATAGGAAGCTGGTCTTGCGCCTTGGTTTCGCGATAGGTTTTCAGGGCAACAATCGCCTTCTTGCCCCGGGCTATCTTCTCCTGCACGGATGGTTCCCGGGTGCCATCCTCTTTAGTGTAACCCTTGAGAATATCGTTCACACCTGGCACGTAGCCATCGGCTGTGCGGGTGGCTAAGAACGAGAGCATGTTAGGGATGGCGATGCGCATGGCTGGCTCCTGCTCGTTTTCGTAATCCGGCTGCCGGAAGGGATGAACGGCTGCTATCGCCGTGAGGCTCTCACCCTTTCCACCATTATATAATGCTTCCATCGCAGCCAGTTTCATTGGCTGCACCTGTGCCACCCGATAGGCGGAATTGTCGCCGGTCATCGCAGCCAGCAGGGTGGCGATGAGTCCTACGCCGGCACCCATCTTGATGCTCGCCTTGGCAAGTTGGGTTTCTCTCTTCTTCAGGAGATACCAGCAGCTTACGGCTACCACGAAGGTGGCGCCGATGATCCAGGATGAAGTAACGGTATGGGTAAACTTGTTGATAGCGAATGGCGAGAGTGCCACATCCATAAACGAAGTCATCTCGAAGCGCATGGTGTCGGGATTGAATTCCTGCCCCACCGGATATTGCATCCAGGCGTTGGCTACGAGAATCCACCATGCAGAAATGGTGGCGCCAAGTCCCGTGAGCCAGGTGGAGGCAAGGTGGAAGCCCCGGCTCACCTTATCCCAGCCGAAGAACATTACCGCCACGAAGGTGCTCTCCATGAAGAATGCCAGGATGCCTTCGATGGCTAGGGGAGCGCCGAACACGTCGCCCACGAACCAGGAGTAGTTGCTCCAGTTGGTTCCGAATTCAAACTCCAGGATGATGCCTGTGGCAACACCCATGGCGAAGTTTATGCCAAAGAGTTTTTGCCAGAAACGGGTTACGTGCTTCCAGAACGGTTTGTTGGTGCGGTAGTAACATGTTTCGGCGATGCCCATGATTACTGCCAGTCCCAGGGTGAGCGGGACGAACAGCCAATGGTAGATGGCCGTGAGTGCGAATTGCGCCCTCGACCAGTCGATGGTGGCTGATGTAATGTCTAACAATAGATTTGTCATCATAGTTGAACGGTTTTAAAATTGTTATTATATAATGTTTTTGTATTTTTTCGATGTGGTAGTTGGGAATTCAGAACTTTATCTGTTCAGGATTTCTTTGGAAACGAAGCCAGCCTTGTCTCCGTTTTTTGCATTACTGTTAATATAATTCGGAAAGAAGAAGAGCTTGAGCACCAGGAAGATGATGGCAAGCTTGATGAGGATGACAGCCCAGAGCGTCTTGCCCAGGGTCATCGTCCTGAAACCATCGTAATAGAGATGGAAAATCCGGGATAGCAGTCCTTGCTTCATTTCTTCCTTCTTCATAATCACTCTTTCTTTTTGATTTCTGCTGCAAATCTACAATAAAATTATGTAACTACCAAATGTTTTGTTGAAAAAGTTACAAAAAAGGTTGTTTTTAGGTATCTCATAAAGAAGTTGTTTAAAAGTCTTTCTTTTGACTTTCATCTGTTTATCCATCCAAAAGAATCTATCTTCTCTAAAAACTTGCTTTTTATTCCTTTATGTTAAAATCTCTTCCTCAAAAATAGCTTATCTTTGCAATCTCATTACAAGAAATGAGATGCAAAAAAACTTATCATATAAAATAGGAGAAAAGAAAAATGGAAAAGAATGAAATGAAAGAAAATAAGGAAAATGTGGTGATTGATGATTTCGACTTCTCTCTGATAGCCGATTTCTTCAAGAGGGGGTAGATAGACAAGGTCCTGGAGGCGAGGCTGCAGGATTTCTGGAGTTATTGCAAGCCATCATCAGGTTCTTGCAATAACTCCACGTCTTAATCTGAATTCCATCGGGCTTACCCCGTGTTTCCGCTTGAATGCCGTGCAGAAATGACTCTGGTAATCGTAGCCCAATTTGATACCGATGTCGGCAATCGGCAGACTTGTGTCGAGGAGATAATGAACCGCTAAATCCATGCGGAAATCGAAGAGATACTGGAATACCGTGGTGCCAAACTCCTGCTTGAAGGCTTTCTTCAGGGTGCATTCGTTGGTGCCCACCATCGCCGCCAACTCGTGAAGCGAAGGCATTTCCTGATAGTGGGTGAGGATGATGCTTTGGGCATCGTGTATCTTGTCACGGATGCTGAGGCTGAAGGTTTGGGCGCTTGGCAAGAGACTGGCGGGTAGGAGAAATCCCGAGAGGCAGTCGATAATCTTCGATTCCAGGTATTTGGAGGCTTGGTTGCCTAACAGGCGGGAACGCTGGATGTCTCGTGCCGCCTTGATGACTGCTGCTATGGCAGGCTGGTTGTACTTGATGATGGTCTGGGTGTCGAAGGTAGGGCTGGTTAGAGGGGAGAGTTGCTCAAAAACCTCTGGGTCGTGCTCAATAAACTCTTCTATGAATTGCTGCGGGATGACCACGTTTAAGATTTCGAATTGGGTGCCCTGGTTCAGGTGAGTGTTGGCACCACCTTCGCCGCTTAGAAAACAGAGGCTTGCCTCGCCTGTTTTCCACATCATTTCCTTTTTTGTAACACGATTACCGTACACTTCTTTCATGCTGCCTCCAAGGGTTGGCATGGAAAAGAGCAGGGCTGGTCGAACCTCGTGCTGAGCGATAAACTTGGAGTTGTTCGCCTTGCCAAAATAGTGTTGGTTCATAATGCCAAACTTCTGGTAATGCCACTCCTTGAGCGAAACTTCCAATGCATCCGATTCGATGTGGTTGCTCCGTTCCATCCCATGGTTGTCGATGAAGGTAAGGCCGTTTTGCCTTACCTCTCCTTCTACCTTTCCATCTTTTATTATCTGACAGTCAACCATTAGCTTTATTTTTAGTTGTTTTTATGCTGCGAAATTGCAATTAAGCAAGAAATACGTTGTAAATGTACGATTTTCTAAGTAAATATGCAAGTTTATCTCTAAATTTATAACCCTTTTTCGAAAAAAAAGCCTCTGCTCTATTTTCCTCCCATTCTTCCCACGGCTTCCTGGGCGGAGTTCTCGCCACGGTATTGCTTCTTGGCCTAGTTGAAGCGATAGGTGAGGCGGAGCTGCACGCTTCGGGTGTCTTCCTACTTCTGCTGCTGGAATCGCACGTTGCCGTAGGTGCCATCGGTCTTGTAGCGCTTGGTGTTGAAGATATCGTTCACGTTCAGGCTTAGCGAGAGGCGGTCTTTCAGGAAACTCTTGTAGAGCTGGAAGTCGAAGTTGTGCACGTTGTTGATGGTGAGGTATTCGTAGGTGCCGCTGCTTCGGTAGGAGAACGAGAGGTTCATGTACCAGCCCTTGGGCAGATGGAAGCCGTTGTAGAGGCTGAAGATGTAGTAGGGGTCGTGGAAGCTTTTCTCCTTGCCCATGCTGACGGCCTTGATGAAGCCCTGCTGGATGCCTGTTTGCACCTGTGGCTCGTAGAAGCCCCAGCGGTGGCGGTAGCCGAGGAAGCTGCCCCAGTTCCAGCAATGGTCGATGTTGGTCCAGGTGATGTAGCCCGTTTGCGGGTCATCTGAATCGGGTTCGATGATGCTGGTGATGTAATCCTTCACGTAGGTGTAGCTTGCCTGGAGGAAGAGGTCGCCGTAGCTTGCCTGGTATTGGAACTCGTAGCGCTGGGATGGCTCCAGCTGGCTGTTTCCTACCTGTCTCATGTAGTGGTTTGCGTAAACCGTGCCCGTGTTCAGCTCCTGGAAGGATGGGCGGATTTCGGAAGATCGGTAGCTCAGCGACTGGGAGAATCTGCCTGACTGATGAGTGAGCAGGAGGGATGGGTAGAGGTTGTCGTATTTGCGATGAAGCGGGGCTTCGGTGGAGGCTGTTCCTGGCGTTCCAGTTCTTCCAGTTTCTGAATTACCATTTTCAAAACTTCCAATTCTTCCAATTCCAGTTCTTCCAGTTTCATCTTTCAGATAGTTCAAGCGGCTGTCTACGTGCTCGTATCTCAATCCTACTCTTAATGAGAAGGGCTTGAAATCGAGTGAATACTCGGCGAAGACGGCAGCATGGTTTTCCTTGGTGATGCTGTGGGTGGAGGTTCCCTTATCGGCAGGGGTGTAATCGGTACGCGATTCGCTCTTCACGTAGTTGTACTCGGCGCCCATCATCCAGGTTTGCTTGTCGTTGATGGTGTAGTTGGCGCGGGCCTTTGCTCCCCAGATGGTTCCATCGCTTTGCGGCAGGAGTGTGAACTTGTTTCTGGCTTCCTGCAGGGGGGTACTTGAGGCGAGGGACCAAGCGATGGAATCGCTTGGAACGGAGGCAAGGAGGGAGACTGAAGGGAAGCTGCTTGGGGCTAAGAGGACGCTTGGGGCTACGAGGGCGCTTGGGGAGGTGGCTGCTCCTTTTCCTTTGGCTGCTCCTTTTCCTTTGGCAGCTCCTCTCTCCGAAATCTCATCCACGAATTGAGCCTGCTCCGTGTGCAGCTTCACGAAATCGCCGAAGAAGTTCAGCTTCCATTTCTCTCCGTATTTGCCCTGGTAGAAGGCGTTTACGTGGTGCTGCCAGTCGTAATAGAAAAACTTGTTGTTGCCCGTTACGTTGTCATCTACGTGATCGTTGGTCATCGCATAGCTCGTCATCTTGAAAGGCATCGGCTGATGGATGTTGTAGCCGTCGTATTTCACTCCGATGGTTTGCTTTTCAGTCAGGGCGAGGTCGGCTCCGGCACTCCAGTAGAAGTGGTCGTTGTAGCTGTGCTTGCAGTCGAGGGTGGCGGAGGCAATGTAGGTGGTGGCGTTATCGCCAGCCTGGCTGCCGCTTACGTAATTCGTAGCGATGTCCTGTTCTTTCCATATTCCCTGCCAGTTGGCGTAGCCCAGTTTGCCGTAGTACGTCATCTTGCCGTGGGTGTAGGTGAGGTCGAGGTCGTGGTTGTTGCTCACGAAGGAGTCGAAGAGGAAGCCGGAGTTCTCCACGATGGCGAGTCCTTGCAGGTTCTTCTTGGTTGTGATGAGTAGCACGCAGCCCACGTTGTTGCCGTATTCAGCTCCGGGATGATGAATCACCTTCACCTCTTTTATCTGTGTAACGGGCAGGTTTTCTACCACGCTGTAATCCTGCACCTTTCTGTCGTTGATGTAGATTTCGGGTGAGCCGCCGATAAATGCCTGCGGTTTCCCATCCTTGTTTTTGAACATTCCGGGAAGTTTGGCAAGCACTTCCGTAGCTGTTGGCTCCTTCTCGAGAGAAGTTCCCGAGATGCGAGCCACGATTCCGCCGTTCTTCTGGCGGAATTGCGAGCGGGTTCCCTTGATGGTTACGGCTGCAAGCTGTTTCTCCCATTGGATGCTGTCCTGGCGCAGCTTTTCCTTTATCGCCTGGATGCTATCTGTAGAAATATTCTTTGCTGTAGAAATACTCTCTGTTGTAGTGGTCTTTGTCTGTTGAGCGTTTGCCATCATCGGGTTTCCCAGGACGAGCAAGCCGCTCATTATCAATTCATGTTTCATAATCTTCTTTTTTATTTAATGCAATATGCCACAAAGTTCTTGCGAATGTTACTGCGCAGGAATCTTGCGGATGATGTTGCAAAATTACGGATAAGGAAAGAGAAGGATTTTAATATAACGGAATTTCTTTGGATAAGATTTGTTTTTTTATGGAATAAGGCTTGCTGTTTCATCATAATTCGTTATCTTTGCACTATTTATAGGATAAGCTGGGGCTCAGTAAGTTTTATAGGATAAGTTGAATCTCGGCAAGTAGAACTAAATGAGAAGAAATGTAGAATTAATTTAATGTGAAGAAATAATGAATATAGAATCTGTTAGAGAGTATTGCCTCTCGCTTCCCCTCGTAATCGAGGTTTTTCCTTTTGATGAGCGGACCTTGGTGTTTCGTATTTTGGGCAAGATCTTTGCCTGTGTTGACCTGGAGCGCCCCGAATGGGTTACGATGAAATGTAATGCCGATTACGCCCTCGAACTCCGGGAAGAGCATCCCGAAATAGAAGGCGCATGGCATTGGAATAAGAAATACTGGAATCAGGTAAACCTTTATGGCACGCTGGAAGATGATTTCATCCAGGCCCTGCTTCGCCACAGTTATTCCGAAGTGGTGAAGAAACTCAAGAAAAAGGAAAAGCTTGAGCATCCTGAAATCATGGAGGTGGTAGAGTAGTTTCTACCACTCCACCTTTTCGTTCAGGATATCGCCATCAGTAGCATCCTCAGCTGTAAAGGTTGCACCACGATACTGCACGCAGAGCATCAGCAGAGGCTCGGCACCATTGTTGCGAACAGAGCGCTTGCCGGCTGGTGCTACTCTCACCACGCTTCCCTCCTGAATAGGGAATACCTTGCCATCTACCTGGAACTCGCCCTTGCCGCTGAGGAAGAAATACAGTTCCTCATGGTTCTTGTGGGTGTGGAGGAATCCTGTCTCTGCGTCAGGAGCAAAGCTCTGGAATGAGAACTCACCACCAGTAGCATTCACGCTCTGACCTCCGAATACCTTTCCGGGAATCTTAATCTCAGGACCCAGCTCTAAAGTGTAATCCTTGATTTCACTCATCTTGCCAAAATCCGTGGCTGTGAAGTTTTCAGCCTTTGCAATAATCTTTGTTTCTTTCATCTTGTCTGTTATTTTTAAATGTTTATATTTCTTTTTTTCTTTCACTTTATGTTATTTCTTATTGTGAATTTGTGAATACTTCTGTTTTCTGCTTTCATTTCTGAATTGCGCTGCAAAGATACTGTAAAAAACTGGTTCCTGCAAGAGGGCACTTGGGGGTAAGATGGTTACTGGGAGGTAACTATTGCGTGGGAATGGGAGTAAGAAAAAAGAAGCGTTAACTTAGATTAACTTGGTATGTTTGGTATCTTTTCGGATATTAGTTACTTTTGTAGCCTATTGTAGAATATTATAGAGTTTTGCAGAACATTATTGCAGAATATTATAGATTATAGTAGAATATAAAGAAGATAGATTATGGGAAGAATGATAAAAGAAATGGTAGTACAGGACTGTCCCATCCGTAACGTTCTGGCACGCGTTTGCGACAAGTGGTCGCTACTGGTAATCTACACCCTGAAATATCATCAGGATGGCCCCCTCCGGTTTAATGCCCTGCGTAAGCTGATTCCGGATATTTCGCAGAAAATGCTTACCAGCACGTTAAAATCGTTGGAGGCTGATGGCTACGTTACCCGCAAGGCTTATGCCGAAGTGCCGCCAAGAGTGGAGTATTCTCTCACACCCCGTGCTGAAACCCTTATTCCTATTATGGATCATCTGATAGAATGGGCGCTGGATAACATGGCTGTGATTCTGAAGGATAGGGATAAGGCAGTAGGCTGATTTCCAAGATGATATTTCTGGAAAATTTCCCAAGATGAGATTTCCGGAAAATTATTCATTTTTTCTGTAGTTTGGGTAATGCGTGTTTTCGGGAATCTTCGTATCTTTGCACTCGGAAATCATGATCATCATATAATCATGATTATAATCATCATATAATCATAACTATAAGTATAAAAATTAAGTATAAAAAATATGTATATTGAGAAAAAAAAGTCGCCAGCCGACTTGAAGAAGCTGGATTTGAAGGAGTTGCAGGTGGTGGCTGATGAAACCAGACAGGCTGTGCTGAACCGTGTGAGCAAGCATGGCGGTCATGTGGGGCCGAACCTGGGATTCGTGGAGGCTACCGTGGCGCTTCACTACGTTTTTAATGCGCCAAAGGATAAGCTCGTGTTTGACGTAAGCCACCAATGCTATCCGCATAAGGTGCTCACCGGACGAGCTGCGGGATTCCTCGGCGATGTGGATGACATGAATGCCATTTCGGGCTATTCTTCTCCTGCCGAATGTCCGGAGTATGACAATTTCGAGGTGGGGCATACTTCCACTTCCGTGAGTCTTGCCACCGGTTTGCAGAAGGCGCGCGACATCAAGGGAACCGATGAGAATATCATCGCCATTATCGGCGACGGCTCCCTTTCTGGCGGCGAGGCTTTCGAGGGACTGGATGAGGCTTCGGAACTCGGTACGGGCATCATCATCGTGGTGAACGACAACGAAATGTCTATCGCCGAAAATCATGGCGGAATCTATAAGAACCTGCGTGCCTTGCGCCAGAGCAACGGCACCTGCGAGCACAACTGGTTCAAGGCATGGGGCTTTGAATACAAGTATCTGGAAGAGGGTAACGACATCGAAAAACTCATCCAGGTTTTCGAGAGCGTGAAGGATACGGATAAGCCTACCGTGGTTCACATTCACACAGAGAAAGGTCATGGATTTGCGCCAGCCGTAGCCAATAAGGAGGCTTGGCATTGGGGAATGCCTTTCAATCTGGAAGACGGTTCGCGACCAAGAAGAAATGCCGATGGAACCCTCCCGGAGGTTGCTCCAACAGAGGATTACGGTACATTATTCTCCGACTGGATGCTGGGCGAGATGAAGCAGGATAAGACCCTCATCGCCGTAACCGCCGGTACTCCTACCGCAGGCGGCTTTACTGCAGATAAGCGAAAGTTGGCTGGCAATCAGCACATTGATATGGGAATCGCCGAAGAGCAGGCAGTGGCCATGATTTCGGGAATGGCGAAGGGTGGATTGCATCCGGTTTGGACCGTTTACAGTACCTTCATCCAACGTACCTACGACCAGATAGCGCAAGACCTCTGCATCAATTCCAACCCAGCCGTAATCAACGTGGTAGGAGGCGGAGTGAATTCGATGAACGACATCACCCACATCTGCCTTTTCGATATTCCGATGCTCTGCAGCATTCCTGGGCTCATCTATCTGGCTCCAACCACCTGCGAGGAGTATTTCGCCATGCTCCGCTGGAGCATTCTGCAGGATAAGAAACCTATCGCCATCCGTGTGCCAAGCAATGGCGTGGTTCATACGTCAGAAGCCGTTGATGCTGAGTATGGTTACGAGGCAAAGTACAAGGTGATGCACCAAGGCGAGAAGGTGGCAGTCATCGCCGCCGGTTCGTTCTATCAGAAGGGCGAGAATGTAGTCCGCCTGTTGGCTGATAAGGGCATCGATGCTACGCTCATCAATCCCCGTTATCTGAATGAGGTGGATGCCGAAGCGCTGGATAGCTTGAAGGCAAACCATCAGTTGGTGGTAACCCTGGAGGATGGCTCGAAGGAGGGCGGCTTCGGCGAGCGCATCGCCTCTTACTATGGCACTTCAGAAATGAAGGTGATGGTGGGCGGCATCCGAAAGGGTCTCTACGACAGATACGATGTGAAGAAGTTGCTTTCGGATAATCGCCTGCTCGATGAGCAGATTGTGGAAGACATCTTGTTAGTGATTAATGATTAGTTATTAATGATTAATTATTAATGATTAGTTATTAGTTAGTCGGCATAGTTAGTTTTTATTTAACGAGAAATCCAAGCCGGAGAATGATCTCTAGCTTGGATTTCTTCTGTTTTATCATCGAATGTTTGTCTTAATCTCATCTTAATCTTAGTCATCATTCCAGTCATTATCTCAATCATCGTCATCGTCATCATCGTCATCATCATCCCAATCTCTATCGTGCTTCCACTTCTTCTTGTCGTGCTTCCACTTCTTATCGTGCTTGTGATGCTTGTGATGTTTGTGATGCTTGTCTGGCTTTCCTGGTCCATAAGTTACATGGGTACCGCCTGGCCATCCTGGTCTTCCGTAGCTGCACTCAGGGCGAGGGCGGCGCTTGTCGTGTCCCCAGTTATGCTTTGGATATTTGGTGTAAATATGGTGAACATACACATGATTATTCCAGCCGATAGGGCGATAGAAATAGTATGAGTTTATGAATTTCTTCCATTGTCTGGCGGTCATCATGCGCTTGAGCTGCTTGTTGCGGTAATGCCAGCCGTAGGCATCGATGTCGCGATAGCTGCGGATGCCGTCCAGGTAGGTGAAGTTGATGTTCAGGAGATTGTTGCGCTGGGCGCTGCTCAATCCCAGTTCCACCACCATCTTATCTGTGATAAAACGGGCTTCTGCCTGAATATTTGTCAGTCTCTGAGCATTCATAGATGTTATCATCATCCATGTCGCTACGATTGTCATCATTATTCGTTTCATAACTGTCTTCTCTTTAAAGGGTTATTACTGCATTTATTTATTTCTGGTGCAAAGATAGGGAGAATAGCTGAAAAAAGCAAAGGGAAAACCATAATCTGATGTATGATTTTCCCTAAAAGCATCGGGGAGATTCCTGTAATAAGATTGTAGTATCTTTTATCTGTTAATTCAAATCCTTGTAACCTCATTGACACATAATACCCCTACCTTTGCACCCGAAATTTAACAGATACAACCCCGGAAGGGGAAAGGTATCATCAATATTTAATAAGGTATTATAGTCAGATAAAGAAAAAATGGAAAAGAAAGTATCGGGTAAGCATAGCAGCATGAATGGCTTTGCTATGATAAAAGGTAGAATGGCTACTGTAGTTTTGGCTTCGGCTTTATTGTTGGGTGGAGGCTTGACTGCACAGGCGCAAAACGCAGCATTAACAACCTGCTCTCAGAGTACTGCAACCGCCATTCCGCAGAATCCAAACTGGAAGGCGAATGCTGCCGAATGGCAGAAACTGAAGGGCGAAATCACCCTCTACATGACCAATGATATGGGTCGCAACGGCTACTACGACCAGAAGCCTATCGCCGAACTGATGGGCGAGATGGCGGGCACGGTAGATCCAGAATGCGTACTTGCCGTGGGTGACATCCACCATTTCAATGGCGTGGCTTCTACCCAGGATCCTCTGTGGCTTACCAATTACGAATGGGTTTATTCTCATCCCGACCTGATGCTCAACTGGTTCCCTGTTTGCGGCAATCATGAGTATCGTGGTAATACCCAGGCTTTTATGGACTACGGCAAGGTAAGCCGACGCTGGATGATGCCAGCCAAATATTATACCAAGGTGTTCGACCACAAGGGAACCACCGTGCGCGTCATCTTCCTCGACACCACGCCCCTCATCGATTCTTACCGCAAGAATCCGGAAATCTATCCTGATGCCTGCAAGCAGGATGCCGAGGCTCAGCTCTCCTGGCTCGACGAAACCCTGAAGAATGCCAAGGAAGACTGGGTCATCGTGGTAGGCCATCATCCTATCTACGCCTACACCACAAAGAAGGAGAATGAGCGCCTCGACATGCAGAAGCACCTCCTTCCTATCCTCCATAAATATAATAATGTGGCGATTTATGCCTGCGGTCACATCCACAACTTCCAGCACATCCAGAAGAAGGGCGACAACATCGACTACGTAGTCAATTCCTCTTCTTCTCTGGCTCGTCCTGTGAAGCCTATCGATGGCACCGTGTTCTGCAGTCCAGCCGATGGTTTCTCTGTATTTACAGCAGATAAGAAGCAGCTCAGAATGTCGATGATTGACAAGGATGGAAAAATCATCCACACGATTACAAAAAGTAAGTGAAGAGTGAAGAACGAAGAGTGAAGAATTCAATAGCGATATAGATGAAAAGATTTTTACTGAGTGCGGCGCTTCTTGCCGCTGCAACTACCGCCATCCAGGCCCACACGCTGGATGGTGTAGTCAAGGATAACAAAACGGGCGAGCCCCTCATCGGAACCGTAATCCGAGTAAAGGAGCTGCCCAACGTGAGTACCACCACCGGACTTGATGGTACTTTCACCCTGCATGAACTGCCAGATAAAGGCAAGTTTACCATCATCGTTTCCTACATGTCTTACAAAACCAAGGAGATGGTTATAGATGTGGCTAAGAAAAATAAGGTGGATATTCCGATGAATGAAGACCTGAAGCAGTTGGGCGAAGTGGTGGTTACCGGTCATCGTGAATACCGCAGCGACCGCAGCGCCATTGAATCCGTGAAAAATGCCGGCAACGTGCTCAACGTGATGAGCCAGCAGAGCATCCAGCTTTCGCCTGACGTCAACGTGGCGAGCGTTCTGCAGCGAGTATCGGGTGTCACCATGGAGCGTGATGCATCGGGCGAGGCTTCCTACGCCATCCTCCGAGGCATGGACAAGCGCTACAACTACACCCTGGTAAACGGCGTGAAGATTCCAAGTCCGGATGATAAAAACCGTTACATCCCATTGAATATCTTCCCTTCAGATCTGATGGACCGCCTCGTGGTTTCCAAGTCTCTTACTGCCGATATGGAAGGCGATGCAGCCGGTGGCGTGGTGGATATGGTGATGAAGGATGCCCCATCCCGTTTCCAGATTCAGGCGAATGCAGCCATCGGAGCAAGTGATTATTTCTGGAAGGATGGCAGAGATTATCTTACCAGCAACCGCTCTGATTATACAAAGAAATCTCCTTACGAGGCTTTCGGAAAAGACTACAAGGCGCAGATGAGCGATTTCAAGAACGGTCCTGTTCAGTTGAAGAGCCATTCCATGACATCTCCTAATTTTATAGGAGGTCTGAGCATCGGCAACCGCTTCTGGAACGACCGCCTGGGCGTGATGCTTGCCGGAAGCGTGCAGAATGTTTTCCGTGGCACCGAGCGCACCTACAATTCCGTAAAGATGGCTTCGGGCGAGCAGGCCATGTACATTTCCAATCTGCAGCATCGCTATTATAGCATCCACGACCTTACTGCGGGTGCTCATGCCAAGTTCGACTTAACCCTGCCTCGCCATAAGCTGGAATGGTACAACATGTATGTGCGCACCAATTCCAAGGGCACCAGATACAACAATAGCGTCAACACCGAATACATCGGAGCCGACAGCTACACCCAGGATGATGAGGTGCGCTCTCTCTCAACCACCCAGAGCATCTTCGCCACCAATCTGAAAGGTACGCATCATCTTACCAAGGATTTTACCGTAGATTGGTCGGGCGTGTTCTCGCAGGCTAAGGAGGAAGATCCGGATAGAACTTACGTTACCCTGACGAATACCGTGAGCAGAAAAGCCGAGAATGGCGGCGATGCCGTTTCGGGTTCCATCTGGGAAGGCGACAAGAACATCACCAAGACCCTGCCTAAAAGTGCCGAACGCCGATTCCAACACAACAAGGATACCGATTGGGCGGGTTACATCAACCTCTCTTACGATACCCGTTTCGCCAACGATGTGGAAGCACTCTGGAAGGCGGGTGCACAGTATCGCAGAAAGGAACGCAGCAATAGATATTATTCTTACATCTTCAATCCAGCCGACATCTCGCAGCAATTGGATGGCAACGGAATAGACCAGTATGCCAACATCGATTGGGTTTGCAAGACTCCTTATTCTCAGGCTTCTCAGCTCAACTACGATTCCAAGGAGCACATCGGCGGAGCCTACGCCATGGTAACCCTGAAGAGCGAGGTGGGCGAACTGAATGCCGGTTTCCGTGTCGAGCACACCAACCAGATTTACACCATGCTCCAGCACTTCCGCAACATGGGACAGGTGGGCGAGCAGAGCTACTGGGATTATCTGCCATCGGCATCCATCAAGTGGACGCCAACCAAGAAGATGAATGTGCGTCTCTCTTACTATCGCTCCATCAACCGTCCGGGCTTTTACGAGATAGTGCCTTATCAGATTCAGGGCGAGGAGTATCAGGAAAAAGGTAATCCAAACCTGAAGCGTGCCCGCATCGACAACATCGACCTGCGCTGGGAGTGGTTCCCAAGCAAGACCGAGCAGATTCTTGCCGGCGTATTCTATAAGAATCTGAAAGACCCTATAGAGCAGGTGTTCGTAACATCGGATGGAAAGATTGGCGCCGGAACCGATGCTTACTACATGCCTGACAACCTGGGTAATGCCAGGAACATGGGCTTCGAAATCGATGTGATCAAGTACATCCGCCACTTCGGAGTAAAGGCGAATTATACTTACACTCATTCTGAAATCACCACCTCGAAGCGTGAGTACCAGGAGGGTAGTGCCGAGTATAAGACGGGTGTAACCCAGACCCGTCCGCTGGTTAACCAGGCTCCTCATACCGCCAACATCTCCTTATTATATAAGGATACGGAGCATGGCTGGAACGCTCAGTTGGCCTCTTCCTTCACGGGCACCAAGCTCGCCCTGGTTTCTCCCTTCAAGGATGCCGACCAGTGGGACAAGGCGATGTTTGGTCTCGACCTGAGTGCCGAGAAGCAATTCAAGAACGGCATCTCCATCTTCTTCAAGGCAAACAATCTGCTCGATGCCAAGCGTGAGAGATACTTGAAGACCGTGAACAAGAGTAACCTGGAGTATGAGGGTCAGAAGAGCGATAAGACCATCGTGGGAACTTATCAGTATGGCAGAACCTTCCTTCTGGGAGTAAGATACAAACTTTAAAAGTTAAAAAAGAAAAAAGGTAAGAAATGAAAAAGATAAGTACTTTTGCTGCTTTGCTGTTGATGGCAGCAGCTGCAATGTTCTCCACATCTTGCGAGAACGATAATATCAATCCATACGATTACGTGAATAATGGAGGTAATGGCAATGAGAACCAGGGTTCTAAAGATGTCATCACAACGAAGGTGGCAGAATATCCAGTAGGTTCTGTGGTTTGGAGCAAGGATACTACCCTGAGCGAGAGCGTTGAGATTCCTGTAGGAGCATCGCTCTACATTGAGCCGGGTGTAACCGTTACCTGCAAATCTGCGGTTAAGGTGCCTGTAGAGATCGTGGTGTTGGGCAATCTCTATTGTATGGGAACTGCCGAAAAGCCAGTAGTCTTTACTTCTGATACTAGGAAGCCTGCCGATTGGGGCGGCATCATCTGCGGATATAATTCAGAAGAGGTGGTGCTCAACCACGTGGATGTGGCCTATGCCGGTGCTACTCCTACCGAGAGTTCAGCTTCTTTCCAGAACAAGCTTTTCAAGACCACCATCGATGGCGGTGTGCCAGCCTTCCACTTCTGTAATGTAAACGGCAAGTTTGTGATGACCAACAGTTTCTTCCATGACAACTACAACGACCAGACTTACTTTACAGGTGGTAACGGCGTGATTATCAACAACATCTTCGCCGATAGCGGAAATGCTGCCGATGGCGGTGAGGCCATCAACGTAAAGGCAGGTTGCAAGCTCGATGTAGCCAACAACATCATCTACAATGCCTGCACCAACGCTTTCAAACTTTCTAATGCCGGCAATAGCGAGGTAATCCCTCTCTCTGAGATGACCGTCTATAACAACACCATCATCCACTGCGGCTGGCGCCGTTCCAAAAACAAGAAGGGTGGTTCTGTCTGGGTAGAGAAGGCAGCGAAGCCAGTCTTCGTGAACAACCTCATCTACGATTCCCGTTTCGGACTGAAGCAGCCAAAGAAGGATGGTGCTGATATGGAGCACAGTCGTCTTACACCAAACTACTACTTTGCATCTACAGAGACAGGCGTAGTGCAGATGGCGAAGGATGCAGAGCTCGGCATCTGGTTTGATACCGATATCAAGAGCAGCGTGGCTGGTCAGCTCAATCCTCTCTTCAAGAGTTTCAAGCAGAGCGACAAGATGAACATCAATTGCGAAATTGATGATGTAGCCCAGGGTGCTCCATTGGCATTCGACAAGAGTTGGAATTTCGATTATCAGGCAGGCAGTCCTGCCCTCTCAGGAGGTGTAACCGATTTTGTCCGTCTTTTCCCACAAGGTCTGCCATTCTTCGGTATGAAGCAGGTAAATTTCCTGGATAAGAATAACGACCAGAACTATTACTTCGCCGCCCCATTGCCAAGCGCAAGATTCGGAGCAAGATTGTAAACAGTAATTATAAAAAAGAAAAGCATGCAGGCTATAGAAATGTAGCTTGCACGCTTTTTTTTTCATGTTTCTACTCTCCTTTTCATGTTGATCTTGGGAAAAGTTTAGGTTGTTACAGAAAAAGTATTGATTGTAACTGGAAAAGATTTTCTTTAATCCTTTTGAAATCTCCGTTCATAGACGTTGAACCGCGGTTCAGCGTCTTTGAACGGCGGTTCAACGTCTTTGAACGGCGGTTCAACGTCTTTGAACGGACATTCAACGTCGGTGAACGGAGATTTTATCCAGGTATAAAATCAAATGCAAGTACAGTTTCTGTATTATTTAATGGTAAGTCTTGTCCAAATCCATCTGGGAATCATTCGCCAGAGCGAAACGAGAATGCTGTATTTCCAGTCGATGGTTTTGACTGTTTTTCCCTGTTCTATAGCATTTACAATCTGCTGAGCCACTTTCTGAGGAGTTAATTGCTGGGGATAATTGCTGCCAGCTATCAGGTCGGTCTTTACGAAACCTGGCCGAATATCTGTGATAGCGATAGGAAGATGGCGCATGTGAGCTTGCTGGGTGAGGCACTCCAGGTAGTGGTTCTGGAAACGCTTGGTGGCAGAATAGGCAGGAGCAGCACCGAGCCCTTTTGTTCCGGCAATAGAGGTAATGCAGGCGATGCGGTAAGTATCATTGCCCTTGCTTTTATCTGATTTTTGCTCTAGTCTTAGCTCTTGCCCTTTATCTTGCTCTTGACTCTGTTGGGCAAACCAGTTGAAAGCCGTATCCACCATTCTTACAAATCCCAGCCCATTGGTCTCAACGGTCTTCATTTCCTTTTCAAAATCAAGTGAATTGTTTTGCCATCCGATTCCTGAACTATGGAAATATAAATCCATCCCACCGAGTTTTTCGATGAGTTCCTGAAGAAGAGTAGGGGCGTCAGCCGAAGTTACATCTATCTGCTGATAGCAGATGATTTCTCCCCTGGATGCTTTCATGCCTTCTGAAATGTTCCCCTTCTGAGATACTTTTGTTTTCTCAGAAATTATCTGGTTTGTATTTCTTTTTACTTCTTCAAGTCGCTCTACTCTTCTTCCGGCTATTCCCACCTGCCAACCTCTTTGCGCTAAGAGGCTGGCTACTTCCATTCCTATTCCTGAGGTTGCCCCCATCACAATCGCTTTCTTTGCCATATTTTTTCTTTGATGTTTTTCCTTATTCTTTTAAAAAAGGAATATTTCATTTTGTTAAACTAAATGCAAAGATAATGTTTTTCTTTGAATGTGCGCATTATCTGCTTGTTTTTTTCATCTTTCTTCCTACAAAATTCCATGCTGGCATTTTCTTCAGGGTGCTTCTTACTGGTTGCACATCCCAAAGCAGGAAGATAATCAGTACGGCAATGCCGATGAGGCAGGTTAAGCCATAAAGATTGCGGATGCTGATCATCAGTAGATTGGTAGCATCGTAAGGCAAGCCGCGCGACATATTGTCTGCCATCTGATAACGGAGTCCGAAACTGTAAAGGCCTGAGCACATCGCTGACATCGGACCGTTGCGGATGATGCCTGCCATTGTCAATCCCATGAAGAAATGCTGGAACGGCATCAGTTCTTCCAGATACACGGTGAGCATGCAGAAGAAGATGGCGTTGCCGAAGCTTCGAAGGAAGCAAGGCAGATAGAGCGCTTCGAGGTTGAGTCCCGGATGGATGAGAAAATACATCATTACCGGATAACAGACCATCGTTGCCACACCTATCGTGAGCAGACGGGTGTATTTCTGATGAAGCACCTTGCACCAGAAGAGGCAGAAGAGGCAACCGGCGATGGCTCCTGTCCATTCCACAAAGTTGAGCACGTTGGTGGTGATGTTGCCGAAATGCAGCACGCTACCCGTAAAGGCGGTTTGCAGCACTTTAGGCGTACTGCCCATAAATTCTACGAAAGCGAAGAGAATGAGCAGCGGGATGAGTCGCTTATATTTCCACGCCTGGGGAGCGATGTAAGGGTGGCGCACATGTAGCATTCGCTGGATGCAGAAATATCCTGTAAAAATAAAGAGTAATACATCCATCTGCATAATCTTGGAATCGAGCCAGTTGTAGTGCTCGCCATAGGTGAAGAAGAAGATGAACTCCAGCATCCATGCCGACCATAGTATGCAGCCTAGATAGTCGAGACTGATAAAAGGCAATGGCTTCATGAAGTGGAAATCATGGGTAGTGACGTAGACGGTAAGTGCCACCAGAAGCAGCGTTCCCGTCATCGCCCAGTTGATGATGCGCCAATCCTGATAGATGTAAATCAGATGTTCGGTAATCCAAGGCGATAGGAACATGTTTCCCAAAACGATGCAATAGAGCAGGGGGAAGAAGATGGTGAAATCGCGCTTGGAGGTCATCCACAACTGGATGGTGCTCATACACTCGAAGGTTCCGCAGAGCTTGAAGAAGCCTGCGATGTAAGCGAGAATGCACATCACGGGCACAGAGTCGGTCCACATGATGAGGAAATTACAAGCTGCCACTACCAGGGCCGCATTCAGCAGGAGCTGGCGGTTGGTAAAGTGGAACTTCATCTTGAAGAGGAAGGGGAATGGCATCGCCACGCCCACCACGTTGAACATGATGATCATGAGTACGTCTTCTCTCATCAAACTGTATTCGCCCATCACCTGATTCATGGCTCCTCCATAGATTCCGCCCGACATCAGGAAGATGAAGGCGAAGAGGAGATAAATCCATGGCTGTAACCGGCGAGGAATATATCCATTGAACGATGGAACCCTAAAGGGTCCCTGAAGCATTGGAGGTCCTGGCATTTTTTATAATTAATAATTTATAGTTTATAGTTTATAGAACATTCTTGATAGTTTATAATTTATAGTTTATAGAACATTCTATTTAATGTGAACCTTGGTTTCTACGTTTAGTCCGGCACGGAGCAAGGCTATCTGTTTCGGGTCATTGTCCTTAGTGAGGGCGATGCGAACAGGCACACGCTGTTCTACCTTTACAAAGTTGCCGGTGGCATTATCCACGGGAATCATGGAATAGGCATTGCCGGCTGCGGCAGAAAGGGCTTCTACCTTGCCATGGAATACTACACCCGGGATGGCATCTGCCGTGAAATCTACAGTATTTCCGACGGTAATACCGTCCATCTGAGTCTCACGATAGTTGGCTACCACCCATACATCGTTGTCATCCACGATGCGGGCGAGCATCTGACCAGGCTGTACCAGCTGGCCCTCGTGAATATCCTTTCTTCCCATCACGCCATCGCAGGTTGCCACGATTACGGTATAGGAAAGGTTGAGGCGAGCCAGATTGAGCTGTGCCTCAGCCACGCTCTCTCCGGCACGTGAACCACCGAGCTGCTGGGTCTGAACATTACGAACCGATGCTGCGCTAGCCTTTCTGCTGCTTGCCTGCTCATAGCGTGCCTTGGCTCCCAGATAGCGGGCATAAGCGTTGTCATACTGTTGACGGGTAACTGCATCCTTCTTCATCAGAGCAGCAAAGCGGTCGAAGTCCTGCTTGGCATTCATCATATCCACACGAGCCTCCTCAATACCGGCTGCTGCTGTCTGTACATTGGTATTGGTGGTGCCCATGCTGGCGGTAACAACCGAAGAACTTGACTTGGAGCCACGCAAGCCAGCTTCAGCCTGAGCCACATGCAGACGGAACTCAGCATCCTCGATGATGAAGAGAGTATCGCCCTTCTTTACGTGCTGATAGTCGTTGAAACGAATCTCCTTGATGAATCCCGGCACGCGGGTGTTGATAGGAGTGATATGACGGTTCACCTGTGCATCATCGGTATAAGCCACATCGCTGCCATGATAGAAATGGCTGAAGCACCAGCCGATAGCTCCCAGGAAAAGGAGGATAATCACTACATTATATATTCTCTTGATAATCTTTTTGCTCATAATTTTGCTAGTTTATTTTATAGTTTTTGAAGAGCAAATGAATTGGCTTTCCCTTCGGACGCCGAACGTTGTTTCTTCACTCTTCGTTCTTCACTCTTCACTTTCTAAATCTCTCCTGCCACGTACTTCATGCGATAGTAGGCATAGACGATGTTGATGCGGGCATCCACCTCGCTGAGCTCGGCATTGAGCTTGAGGTTGGAGGCATCCACCATATCCGTAACCAGGGCGAGCTGACTGAGATAGCGGGCATTCATCACGTCGTAGTTCTGCTGTGCCAGCTCTACACTCTTCCGCTGCGTTTCCAGTTCCACGTAGGTTTGCTGATACTGCACGTAGGCAGCCTGCACATTATTGTTGAGCTGCTCTGCCTGAACGGCATGTGCCTCTTTAGCCTGTCGGGTTTCCACGGCTGCCTGCTTGATTCGCTTGTTGCTCTTGAAGAGAGAGCTGAGGCTGTATTTCACGCCTACGCCCACATACCAGACGTTGAGGTTCTTATCAACAGGTGGCAATTCGAAGAGGATAGGTCCATCGAAGTTATCTGCGGCAACGAAAGCTACTTTTGGCAGAAGGTCGCTCTTGGCAATCTTTTCTTTCTGTTCGGCGATGCGGATGGCATTGCTGCTCTGCTCCAGGAGTGGTGAGTTTAGAGTACCTGCCGTCTGCCAGTAAGCCTCGCCTTCCTTGCCGTAGGTCTTGTCGGCAATGGTGGCATCGGGGATAATCTGAATCTCCTGATTTCCCTGGTTCATTTGGCTATCCTGGTTCATTCCGAGGGTATTGCAAAGCTGATGGTTCAGGATGCTTCGGTTGTTTCGGAGCGCCGTAAGACCGAGCTTGAGGCTTTCCATCTGGAGTTCGTATCGGGTGATGTCGTTCTTCAGCGCCATGCCGTGCGTCTGTTTCTCCTTGATGTCGTCGATGAGCTGGCGAGTCAGTTCGATGTTCTTCTCATAAACCTTGATACGGTTGTCTATCTTGTAAAGGTCGAGATATTGACCGAAGGCGATGAAGCGAATCTGCTGTCGGGTAAGTTTCACGCCTACTTCTGCCTGCTGCTTACCGAGTTCGGCGAGCTTGATGCCTGCGTTGATGGCTCCACCGGCGTAAACCACCTGCTGTGCCTGGAAGGCGAAGTTGTTGCCGAAATGTGGGGATTTCAAACCATGAACGTTGCTGAAGTCGCGGTCGGTAATCAGCGCATTGCCGATGTAGCTGAAAGAGAGGGAAGCATCAAGGTCGGGCAGTTTCTTGCTTTTAGCCGATTCGATGCCGAGATGTGCAGTTTCTACTCCTGATAATGAAGTGCGAAGGCTTTTGCTGTTATCCTCAACCTTCTGGAAGAGTTGGCTGATGGTCATGTTTTCTTTCTTGCAGACAGGCAAGGATGTTGCCGCCCCTTCTGTGGTTTGTGATTGAGCCGGAGCCCAAAGAGTTCCTCCTGCAAGCAGAAGGCTTACCAATAAGATGTTCTTAATCATTGATTCTTGCTTTTTGAAATTCGGGTGCAAAGGTACGGAGTTTTGGGCGAACAATCACTTTAAATTTTTCGCGGCGGATGGACGATTTGGGAATAATAGTTCTTTTATGTCACATATTTTGTGTAATTTTGCAACCGAAATAGGAATAAAGAGACATAATAACTCTATATATAATAAGCTGGAGATGGAATTATCAGAATTAAGTAGTTATCAGGAAGCAAGCCTTTCCTGCTCTGGTTTGGAGGAATGGCAGGAGGGTCCGCAAGTATTGACTTACGGAGCAATATTGATTTGCCGGAAAGGAAAGGCGAGGCTACAGGTGAATTATAAGGATTGGCAACTTTATGAGGGGGCGGTGATTACGCTGTTCCCGAATGATGTGGTGGAACTGAAGGTTGAAGGGGATTGCAAATCCCCAGAAACTGAAAACGGGGATTGCAAATCCCCTCAAACTGCGAACAGCTTCCAAGTGGAAATGCTGAAATATAATCCTTCCTTGCTTCGTGAAGCAAGTCTGCAGCTGGAGCAGACGGTGTATTCTTCCTTGCGGGAAGACCGCTGCAGGCAGGATACCCCTGTGGTGACAAACATCATCAATGGTATGTTTGCCCTATTAAAAGTTTATTTCGACCAATCGGAGTGTACTTGTATCTCCCAATTGGTATTGTGTCAGTTGAAGGCGTTCTTCATCGGTTTTCATGAGTATCTTCAGCGCAATCCGCAATACCGACCAGATGAAGTAAAGTCGTATCGTGTAAGAGAACTGTTCAATCATTTTATGATGCTGCTGGAGAGGGATTACAAGATTTCAAGGGATGTGAACTATTATGCAGTCCAGATGAATATCTCCTCGAAATATCTGACCAACATCGTGAACCAGGTGACGGGGCACACTCCCAAAACCATCATTGACCAATACGTGATTCTGCAGCTCAAGATGCATCTTAAGCGAACCACGCAAAGTATCAAGGAGATGGCTTGGGAGTTTCATTTTGCCGATGTCAGTTTTTTCTGTCGTTATTTCAAGAAGCATACAGGGCTGACGCCGCAGCAAATCAGGGAATAAAAGGGAAGGCGCGTGCTAGAAACTCTGTTCCAGCACGTGCTGCAAGCAATCTGTAACAACCTTCAATTTCTTCCTAATCTCTTCTTCTCCATTCTCTTGAATATGTTCAGGCGATAGTGCCTTCAGTTCTTCCAGACAACTCATCTGCATCATACTGGCAATCGGCAGAAGTTTGTGAGCAGCTTTTCCTATTTTATCTATAGATAAGGACTCCTCCTCCATGGCTTCTTTCAAATTCTTAAGATGTTCTGCCAGTTCCTGCTTCACGGTGTTGAGTATCTCTTTTGCTGCCTCTTCATCGCCCTCTGCAAAAGCCAGAAGAGCGTCAAAGTGGGATTGAGGTTCAGAATCTATTCCCAGGATAGCTGATAACTTTTCTATACTGAATGGCTTGAAAAGACAGTCGTCGAAGCCAGCTTTTATAAGTTGTTCCCGGATACTCGTATCATGCGCTGTCATTGCAATGACAGTCATATTGGTATGGTTGATGTGGGTAATCATCTCTGTACCATTCATTTCTGGCATTTCTATGTCCATCAGCATGAGGGCTGGCTGCTCATTGTGCAGGATGGTGAGTGCATCAATCACATGATTGCAGGCGAATACTTGCCAGGAATCGCCTGCTATGCGTCGCAGCATTTCCTGGAGAAGTTGAAGCTGAAGCTTGTCGTCATCGAGAATCAGAACCTTATGGTTGGCAAACTCTTGTTGAGCCTTCTTTTTGTTGTCTGAGTCCTTGGCTTCCTGATGATCAGATGTTTGTTTGATATCCTCCTGCGAATCATCTTTTGGGGCAGGTTCTATAGGTAGCGTAACGATGAAATTGGAACCTTTTCCCAAGGTAGAACGAAGTAGAATTTCTCCACCGAGAAGCGATACCAGTTCTTGAGTGATGGACAAGCCCAGGCCTGTTCCCTCGATGCCTTGTGCACTCTTTAATCTGGTGAATGCCTGGAATACTTTCCGCTTTTCCTCATCGTTCATTCCCTTACCCGTATCTTTCACGCTCATGGTGAGTGTCAGCTTACCCATGATTTTTGAAACTCGTGCCTCAATGTTGACACTTCCGTGATCGGTATATTTGATGGCATTGCTCACCAGATTATCCAGAATCTGACGAATACGGAAAGCATCGGCTAGGAATAATTCCTTGTCAGTTTCATTCTCCTGATTTGCTTCCTTTTTCATTCCCATCGTCATCTCATACGAAATGGCTAAGCCTTTCTCTTCGGCTCGCAATCGCATTCCCTCTACTGATTCCTTTACCAGTTGAGTAGGAGAGAAAGAGACAGGCTGAACCTTCATCAGTCCATTTTCCAACTGATGATAATCGAGAAGAGAGGCTACTAGTCGGGAAAGATGAGCAGCAGAGTTCTTGATATTTTGAAGACACTCCATACCTTGTGCTTCGGTGACGTATTCTTTCATCAGGTCGATGAAGCCGGAAATGGAGGCTGCTGGAGCCTTGATATCGTGTGTAATGGTGAGGAGAAGTCGCTCACGTTGGTTCATGATACGTTGGATTTCTTCGTTGGCTGCCTCCAGGTTCTCACGGTAGATGCGTTCTTTTCTTGCATCGCGCCAGATGAACCAAATCATGACGATAATCGCAAGGAAGGTTACTAGTGTAAGCAAACCTATTTGCCACAATAGCTGTTTACGGGCAGCCATCGCTTTGTTGATGGCTTTTTGCATAGAGTCACGTTCCCTTTGGTGCACATCACTCAGTTGCTTGGCAGAACGTAAGGCAAGTTTTGTACTGACTATTTTCAAGTCTTCCATCTCTTTGTTGATACTTTCCTTATGATCTTGCGTAGCAACCTTCTCCTTCTTGTCTATCTGGTCCAGAATGTTGGCTACATTTTCTGCCACATTCACAGGAGTTGTGATAGAATCAATGATGGCTCTGTTGCTGTCTTGCTTGATGCTTAGCGTTTCTGCGTGCTCTTTCTTGAAAGCATCGGCCAGTCGGCGGAAGAATCCTCGGCGGGTCTTCATCACTTCCACCGTAGTTTTCTTTGCCTCATGGGTTTGTGGGGCTTTGGAATGAACAACGATAGAATCCTTGCCGGTATTCAGACTTTTAACCTTATCTTGCAGATAATTGGACGTAGATTTCCCTGCCATTGCATCAGAGAGTTGCTTCAGGTTCTTCTGCTCTTCTTTGAGCAGAGAAGTCATGGTACTGTCGGCTGCATCCTTTTTCTTGATGTACTCACGGGATGCTTCGTTGATGGCGATGATGCTCTTGGTGTTGCTATATACGAGACTGATTGCCAGAATCATGATAATGGCAATAATGCAATAGCCGAGGGCTACCTTGAGTGGAATATTGTTTTTGTGCATGTGAAATCTACTTACTTAATTATCTTTTGCAAAGATAGTGCAAACGAGCGCAATGAAAGCTTGCTTTCAGATTGCCGAGTGCAGCTTATCTTCTGCAAAGATAATGCAAAAAACTGATTTAAAGAAAAGAAAGGGCTAAAAACAAGTCAGGAGACCAATGAATTTTATCATTAGTCTCCTGCCTAATTGAAAGCGAAGCGTAATTACTGATATTTAATGTCTTTCTATTTCTTCTGTTTATTACTGTTTTTTGAAGGTGATATTACTTAGCTACAGTTGTATCTGTTGTTGCTGTTGTAGAATCAGCTGGAGTTTCTGCTGGAGTTGTCTTCTCTACTGTTGTGTCTGCTGGTTCTGCAGGAGCAACTGTGTCTACTGGAGCTACTGATGAAACACTTGCCATCTTGTTGTTGGCGAATACATTACTAACTGATACCATTACCATGGCAGCGATAGCTGCGAATACTAACTTTTTCATAATCTTTTTATTTTTTATTGTGAATATTATTTTTACTTTAATGAACCGTCTTACTTACATTGTTGCTTGTTTGCGAGTTCACAATCTAATATCACAATCTGCGTGCCAAAAGATTCCTTCTTTTAGTAAATGGTTGATAATCAGTTAATATGCATTTTTGTGCCAAATTTTAACTTTGTGGAAGTTGTGGAACAAGTGTGGAATTTTTCCCCAAAATATTGGGGAAAGTTCCTCAGATGCCGTACTTCTTCATCTTGTTATACAGCGTCTTTCTATCCACAGCAAGCAATTGTGCAGCTTTACTCTTGTTACCTCCTGCCGCTTTTAGTGCTGCTTCTATACGCTGCAGTTCTGTTTCCTGATCATGCAGGGTGGTAGGAGCTTGTGGCTGAATATGAGCCATACTCTGTTCCAGTTCTGTTACTCCAATATATCTGCCTGTGGCAAGAAGAGTGGCACGTTTCATCACATTGTTCAATTCGCGTAGGTTTCCTGGCCAGTTATAAGAGGCGATTTTCTCCTTCGCCTTACCATCGAGTCCTTCCACGTTTCTATTGAGTTCTTTGTTGGCATGTTTGATAAAGAGATCAGCAAAGAGGAAGAGATCGGCACCACGGTCTTTCAACTCCGGCATGTAGATGGTAAACTCGTTGATGCGGTGGTATAGGTCTTCGCGGAAGTTTCCCTCTGCTACACGCTGTGCCAGATTTTCGTTGGTGGCGCAAACCAGTCGGATGTCGATGTCGATTTCCTTGTTGCTGCCCAATGGACGAATTTTTCGCTCCTGAAGGGCACGAAGCAGTTGCACTTGCACTTCATAGTTCAGGTTCCCCATTTCGTCCAGGAAGAGTGTACCGCCATTTGCTATTTCAAAGGCTCCCTTCTTGTCTTGGTCTGCTCCCGTAAAGGCTCCCTTGCTGTGACCGAAGAATTCTGATGCTGCCACATCCTTAGGAATGGCTCCACAGTCGAGTGCAAAGAAAGGTTTCCCTGCCCGCTGGCTTAATTCATGAATGCGACGAGCCACATATTCCTTACCTGTTCCGCTTGCACCTAGAATGAGAACCGACATAGGAGTAGGAGCAACCAGAGATACGAAACTATAGAGTTTTCTTGAAGCCTCACTTTCACCTTCAAGATATTTAGGAACATCTACATTTCCTTTAGATTCCGTATTTCCTGATACTTTTTTATTATCTATTGGCTCCTGATTTCCTGTTGCCTCCCTCTGCTCTATATTTTTCTCTGATAGAGAGCTTGTATTGTGATTTTTTATGGCTTCCTTAATCTTTTCCAGGAGAATATCCGGATGAAAAGGTTTGGCTACGTAATCTGTTGCACCCGATTTCATGGCGAGTACTACGTTCTGAATCTCCGCATAGCTGGTCATGACGATGAAAGGTACTTGCACGCCGTGCTTTCTCATCCATTGCAATAAGAAAATACCATCATGGTCTGGAAGACGAAGGTCGGATAGCACCAGATCAAATCCACTTTCCAACTTCTCCCAAGCCTGTATAGCTGCTTTCACCGAAGTCGTTTTTTCAACTTCGAATCCTTTCTTCCTGAGCCATGTCTGAATCATGGTTCCAAATGCGATGTCGTCTTCAACTATTAGTATTTTTTCCATATCATTACAATCTTTCTGTCTCTTTGTCTTCTCAAGATAAAACAATTTCGTGCGCAAAGTTAGCATTATTATTTGGAATCAGCAAAGAAAAAGTCTTTAATTGTCAGTTTTTACAAAAGATTATAATAATAATGAAGGTCTCTACCCAAACATGAAGGATAGAGAACTTATATTATCAATTGATTTTTGATAGCTTTTTACTCTGGGAAATTGATGTTGTGACAATCTGGTAGCCTCTATCTTAACATTTGTTATTGAATTATGGGGCAAAGATATAAAATCTTTGTGAAACAAAAGTAAAGAAAAAGAAAAAGTTTTGTTTATCTCGTTAATTATTATTATCTTTGCATTCGTAATTGTAAAAACTAAACGAAAATGAAGATACATATAGAACAAGCAACCCCAGATAAAGCTTCGCATATAGCATCGCTCATTATGGAAGCGATGAATACGGAATGTTGTCAGAATTTTGCCGGACCTCGTCATACATTGGCTGATTTTCATCAGTTGATGGAACGTCTGGTAAAGATGGAGGATAGCCAGTATAGTTACCGAAATGTGTTGATGGCAATGACTACTGATGGTGTGGTTGCTGGCATCTTGGTAGCTTATGATGGAGCTCAACTTAAGACTTTGCGCAAAAGATTTTTAGATGAGACTCTTGCTACCTTTGGAATTGATTATTCGGGTATGGATGCTGAGACTCAAGAAGGTGAATACTATCTCGACAGTTTGGCTGTTTCCAGTAGCTATAGAGGTAAGGGGATTGCAAAGCTTTTGTTGAATGCTGCCATACAACGTGGTAAGGAACTTGGTATTCCGAAGGTTGGATTATTGGTTGATAAAGGCAATCCAAGAGCTGAAAGCCTTTATACTCGTATGGGATTCCAATTCGTCAATTATACAACGTGGGGTGGACACGGAATGAAGCATTTGCAGATAAATGCTGAATAAGAAGTGAAAATTCTTGTTGATGATTACAGAATATAAGTGAATAGAGCATATAAAACAAAAAGCCCAGGATAGCATCACTGCTGCCTGGGCATTTTTTTAATCAACAAAAACTAATAAAATCTCTTTTAACCTATATTTTCTATAAAGTTACCTTTTCTGCTGCAAAGGTACAAAAGAAAATGGTAGGATGAATCAAAAATATATAGTTTTCTGCTATTTCTTCAGGACAATCGTTTGCACGATTATTTGTCTTCTACTTCCTGTAATTCGCTTTCCTCCATATCCTGATCTAGACGGTCGCGCCAAAGATACTTTCTTGTTTCATGCACAATAATTCCACTAAGACATAGTAAAGAGACGAGATTTGGAATAGCCATAAGAGCATTCATGCAATCAGCTATGTTCCATACCAGACCGAGACTGATGACACTTCCTGCAAATATACTGACAATGTAGAGAATGCGATAGCAAAGCATCCATTTCTTTCCCTTCAGGTATTCTACGCAACGTTCGCCATAATAACTCCAACCTAGTGTAGTACTAAAAGCAAAGGTGGTCAGACCAAATGTTAGTAATGGAGCTCCAATATATGGTATTTTACTAAAAGCTGCTTTGGTAAGTGCTGCCCCATCATGATAGTCTATATCTGGATAGGCTATGATACTGCTGGTGATTACCAGTCCTGTTAGAGCGCAGATGATGACTGTATCCCAGAATGTTCCTGTTGATGAAACTAATGCCTGTCGAACGGGATTGCGGGTTTGAGCAGCTGCGGCAACAATTGGCGCAGAACCAAGTCCACTCTCATTAGAGAAAAGACCACGGGCAATACCATAACGGGCTGCAAGCATCAGTGTACTACCTGCAAAACCACCACCAGCAGCTTTTGTTGTAAAAGCTGATTCGCAGATAATCTGTAGGGCAGGGAGAATGTAGGCATGATTTACAATGAGAATATAAATACAGCCCAATACATAGAATAGGGCCATGAAAGGTACAAGCATTCCACAAACCTTAGAGATTGTCTTTACACCACCAATGATTACGGCTGCTCCTAAAATGGTAACTATCGAACCTGTAATGAAAGGAGAAATGCCATATTGATTTTCCACAAGGGTTGATATGGCATTAGCTTGGACTGTGCTGCCAATACCAAAAGAAGCAAGGGCGGCAAAGGTTGCGAAGAGGATGGCAAGCCATTTCCAGCCCAATCCCTTTTCTAGAGCATACATCGGACCTCCCAGCATCTTTCCTCGTGTTGTCTTAACTCGATATTTTACGGCAAGAAGTCCCTCTGCATACTTGGTAGAAATACCGAAAACACCGGTGAGCCAGCACCAAAGGACTGCACCTGGTCCGCCTAAAGCTATTGCTGTAGCCACACCGATGATGTTACCCGTACCGATGGTGGCTGCCAAGGCAGTGGCTAGTGCTCCGAATTGAGAAACATCCCCCGTTGCCTTCTTGTCTTTCTTGACAGACAATTTGATAGCCTGGAATATCTTGCGCTGTGGAAAGCGCAGGCGGATGGTTAGAAAAATATGAGTTCCCAACAATAAAATAATCATAGGCCATCCCCAAAGGAATGAACTAAAGGCTGTGAAAAAATCATTGATAGCATCCATCTCTCTTATGTTTTAATTTAAAAATGATAATTAATAATTAGGCTTGCGCCCTGATAACTCTCTTGTCTTTTTATGAACGGAATATGTTTAGTTACTTCCGTTTTGGGAGACTGAAGGTAATTCTACCCTCAGTCATCGAATTCTATTCTAACGTTAGTGAATCCCATTGTCTTGAACATGTCTTTGAATTGCTGCTTGGCATTTCTTCTTGCCGTCTGATAATTCACAGGTGTCAAGCAACGCTTTTTCATCATAACGTAAGCTCTGTCGTACATAGCCTGTCGGTCAGCGCCAGTCCATTTTCCTTCTTCAAAGAAACTTTTAGTCTTTGCCTCGTCTATGAAATTGTTGTCGAGGAGTCGGATTGGGGGAAGGGTGCAGACTATGGAATCTTTCTTTTCATCCGTCTGTATCCATCCTTCCTTTACGTCTTTCATGTCAATACCGAGACGGAGAGTGCCATAATAGATACGTACCAATTGATCGTCACCAAAGAAACCATGTCGGGTTGTATCAACGAGTTCCTCATCGTTGATGGCAAGAAATTCCCATTGCCCGATAGCCTCAATACTTTCTACTTGGGTTGGTGAAAGGGTGGTCTTTTCTTCCGTTGCCACGTTCATTGTATTGTCTTTATTAAGCCAATAGAGTGCTCCACCTATTATTATAATAAGGAATAAAATGATTATGATTCCATATTTCTTCATATCTTAGTCCTCTTTATTTGATGCCTGGCTAGAGGCTGTTCTCTTTTCTATTGTTTTATTGTCATTCAATCCATTTGAAATGAATTCCTTCAAGTCTTGGATTGTGAATTTCTTACGGAAGCTAATCTTGATGTTTTCTTCCTTGAATCCCATGTTCTTGAGCATCGGAATCAGAGTATTTGCGGCACTGAGCCGAGCTTGTTCCATGAGGTCAAGATTCGGAATATCATTGATGATGCTTTGTCTGCCTTGCTGCTCTAGTTGGGTGAGTTCTGCATCACTGAAATTGCTGCGGGCAATGGATACATATTGTTTTACCGCATTGTGGTCTATCTTACTGCTCGTGAGTGTCAGCTTTGGGTCTGGCAGAATGATTTCTATCTTGTCACCTTTGCGTAACACATTTTGATTGGAAAACCCTTGGAAGTCTACGGAAGCCTTGATGGTTGCATTCATAGGGATTGCAACTTTCCTGTTTGAACCAGGTACATGAATGTTGAAGTTCTTTCTGAAAAAAGAACCTTTCAGATTCAGTTGATCATCGTGGGTGATAATTTTGTGAACATGGGCTTCTGCCGTATATAGTCGGTTGCATTTTTGTATTTGCATTACCATCATTGGAATAGTGTCGATGACTTGCTCCTTTTCTTGCGTTTGCTCTTTCTGAAAGCAAGAAGAAAAGGTGAAAATGCTGGCAGTTATTATGAATAATAGAATCTTTTTCATGCAAAATGTTTCTTTTTGTCTGCAAAGATACGACAAAATGTTTAATTCTCAAAATAAAAAGGGTAAATTTGCTTTAAAAAGAAGAAAAGAAGCATTTTTAAGAGAGAAAAAACATTTAATGAAGAAAAAATGCATTTTTTTTTAGACTTGCATTAAACCTTTTCTTCGTGATGACGTCAAACTACTGATTAGAATTCATAAACTGAACTTTTATTATATCGTGTAAGATTCAATAGGAAATTTATTAGTTAGTATTTAGGTAGATTCGGAGCATCGGCTTGTGAAAGTCGATGCTTTTTTTGTTTTTTAACGGGTAACCCGTGTTTATTTCATTTTTTTTTACTACTTTTGTAGCATTAAAATAAAAAAGCAATGAAACGAATCAATTACGTATTTTTCATGGCTCTGGCTATAGGCATAATGGTATCGTGTGCTGAGAAAAAGAAAAGCAACATCATTATAGCTCCTAAACCTGTTGTCAAAGTTAAAAAGCAAACACTCAAGATGAGTGAGTATGAGCAGTCTAGAAGCATTGAATGGTTGGGCGCTACATATAAAGTGGTGGTAAAACGAGAAGCCGATGACAGTTTGCCGCTCGTTAAGGTAGATGAAAATACTAAGTATCACGATAATAAGATTACTGTTCGGATTATTAGAAGCGACGGTTCTGAATTCTTCAAACGTAGTTTTACCAAAGCTGCCTTTGAAAAATACTTGGATTCTCATACCAAGGCCTCTGGTGGATTACTGGGTATTGTCTATGTAAAAACTGAAGGTAACAATCTTTGTTTTGCAGCCAGTGTTGGTTCACCTGATGTGATGAGTGATGAATATTTGCCTTTGGTGGTAAAAATCTCTAAGATGGGGGAGGTGAGTATCAGTAAAGATCAATTACTGGATACTGAAGGAAATGACAGTTCTCCATCGGGCAATTCTTCTGTTGATGAAGACGATGATGAGGGTGTATAAATAAAGGAAGAACCTCTTGAAATACTCAGATTTCAAGAGGTTCTTTTTTGTAAATCCTATGATTATTTGAAGAGTTTCTTATAATCTTTTTCGAAACTTTGAGGATGACGACCTATGAAGAGGATATTAAGCAGACAATTGGCTACCATTTCCACATCGTTGAGGTCTGCGCCTTTTCCTTTCTTTATTTCTTTTCCGAGACATACATCCCAAGTTGTTTGAAAACAGCTGTCGTTGGCTCCAACAAACATATCGCTAGAGTTTGGATCCTCCATCAGTTCGAAACGAATTACTTTCTTGGAACTGATAGGTTGAATGTCGCAAAGCATGTTGAATGCTTTTTCAAAGACGTCTCTATGCAACTGTGCGTTGGGAAACATCACGTTGACTGTTGGGAAAATCTCCTCAAATTCGTATGACTGTAATAATTGGTAGAGCTTCATTTTATTTACCTTATTATATAGTAATTGTTTTGAAAGACTCAATGTCTGTGCTTTTAGAATTTAGCCATTTTGATGGCATCAATAGCACATTCATCGCCCTTGTTGCCCAATTTGCCACCGCTACGGTCCTTTGCCTGTTGCAGGTCGTTTGTAGTCAAGAGTCCGTAAATGACAGGAATCTCTTGTGTGGCATTGAGACGGGCAATACCATAGGTTACTCCCTCGCAGATATAATCGAAGTGAGGAGTTTCACCACGAATTACGCTTCCCAAGATAATAACAGCGTCATAGCCGCCATTAAGTACCATCTGATGTGCGCCATAGATGAGTTCGAAACTGCCAGGAACAGTCTTAACATGTATGTTCTCTGTTAAGGCTCCATGTTTTTCGAGCGTCTTGACAGCACCGTCCAGCAGGGCACCTGTTATTTCTGGGTTCCATTCAGCTACAACGATACCAAAGCACATGTTGCTGGCATCAGGTACTTTGCTAAGGTCATATTCTGATAAATTATGAAGAGCTGTTGCCATAATTATCTATTAAACTTGTTCTAAGATGTTACTCGTAAGATGTTATTAATTGGATGCGCGCTCAATGTACTTGTCAATCTCACCGCTCTGAACAAGCATAGAGGTAACATACTTCTTCTTGATATCCTGATAGATATTCAATGCATCCTGCTTCTTGTTCTGGCTCTCGAGAACTTCACCAGCCTTAATCAGGAATGCAGGAGAGAGACTGTTGTTAGCGTCATCTTCTGCTTTGCTGTCAGCCATAGAAGCAGCCTTCTTGAATGCCTCGACAGCCTTGTCCAACTGGTTCAAGTGAGCGTAAACATCACCGAGCGCAGCTTCTGCTGCTGGGCTGATCATCTGGTCATCCTTTGAAGAGAATGCATCCAAACTCTTTTCTGCTTCTGCCCATTTGCCAAGGTTAGCATAGCAAAGACCTGCATAGAGGTTTGCCAAGTTACCAGCGTCAGTGCTGCTATATTCGTCTGCAATTTTCTTGAAGCCAACGTAACCAGCACCGTCTCCGTTAAGTGCTTGTTCGAACATCTCGTTGTTGAAGTAAGTCTGACCCTTGCCAAGCATTGTGCTAGCCTTGTCCTCACGTGGACCAGAGATCTGAGATACATAACCGAATACACCAGCAATGATAACTACAATAGCTACCACAGCGATAATAATAGCCTTCTTGTTCTTCATGAAGAAGGCCTCACGAATGTTGAGGCTCTCTATTTCCTGAGCCTGTACTTTGTTGTTTGCCATTTTGTATTTTTGTTTTTTATTATTCTAATATTGCTAAACTTCTGCAAAAATACGGAATTTTATTCAGATATTGAAATTTCTAGCCTACTTTTTTCGTTTTTTGGGCTTTTTCTGTTAACTTTGCACTCAATAATCAGTAAAGAGTCTATGATTTTAAAGAATATTTCCATTATTAACTATAAAAATATCAAGAGCGCCAATATTGAATTGTCGCCCAAAATTAACTGTCTTATCGGTCATAACGGCATGGGTAAGACCAACTTTTTGGATGCAATTTATTACCTCTCGTTTTGCAGAAGTGCCAATAATCCGATTGATTCCCAAATCATTTTGCACGATGAGGCCTTTTTTATGTTGGAAGGTAATTATGAGAATGATAATGGGGATTTGGAGAACATTTATTGCGGGATGAAGCGTGGAACCAAAAAACATTTTAAGCGAAATAAGAAAGAATATAAGCGCTTGTCTCAACATATTGGACTCATTCCGCTTGTCTTTGTTTCTCCTTCTGATGTTTCCCTCATTGAGGGTGGAAGTGATGAGCGTAGAAAACTGATGGATGTTGTTATCTCTCAGTATGATAATACATATATCGAGGCTCTTTCTAACTACAACAAAGCCTTGCAACAGCGAAATGCTCTCTTGAAGATGGAGGCGGAACCGGATGTAACTCTTATGGAGCTTTGGGAACAGCAGATGGCTATGAATGGAGAACTGCTCTTTGCTAAGCGCCAGGCTTTTGTAAACGAATTAATACCTTTGTTTCAGCAGATTTATCAGCATATTTCCGGTGATAAGGAACGGGTAGGCTTGCATTATATTTCGCACTGTCAAAGAGGACCGTTATTGGAGGTTATCCAGCGTGATAGATTCAAGGATCGTGCCGTTGGTTATTCGCTTCATGGAGTTCATCGTGACGACTTGGAGTTTACGATTGGTGACTATCAGATGAAGCGTGAGGGAAGTCAGGGACAGAACAAGAGTTATGTCATTGCCTTGAAGTTGGCGCAGTTTAGTTTTTTGAAGCGAACCTGCTCTAATACCACTCCTTTGCTCTTGTTGGATGATATTTTTGATAAGCTTGATGCTCAGCGTGTTGAAGCGATAGTTCAGTTAGTCTCAAATGATAATTTTGGACAGATTTTTATAACGGATACCAATCGTGATCATCTTGACCAAATCCTTCATCGTTTACGTGGCGACTATAAGATTTTCTCTGTCGAAAATGGAGAACTGCATGTAAGAGATTAGATACTGAATGTCAGGGGTGGAAAATCAAGTCTGACGATTTGTAGTACATTATTTATTGGGTATAATTATGTTTAGAAAAAAGGTTCGTTCTATAGCAGAACTTTTGCCGGAGTTTTTGAGAAACGAGGGATTGGAGACGCCTTTGCAGCAAAAGCGTCTCTTGGATAGTTGGGACACCGTTGTAGGTGCCTCTATTTCTGTTTATTGTGCTGATAAATTTATCAAGAATCAAACCCTTTATGTTAAGATTCTAAATCCTGCTCTCAGGGCAGATCTTACCATGCATCGTTCAATCTTGGTAAGAAGATTGAACGAGCAGGTAGGGGCATTGGTGATTTCAGATATCCGTTTCTATTGATAGAATTTGCCTCTATTTCCAGAACTCTTTATATGATGCAATCCATTCTGATATCCGTTTCTTCTGTTGGGATGGTATCTGTCTTTTGAAAGTCGAAACAGATGCCTATCTTGAACAGGGTTGGTACTTTTTTCAGAAATCTGTCATAATATCCTTTTCCTCGTCCCAGACGGTTGCCTTTTTCATCAAAACTCATACCAGGAATGACACCGACTTCTATTTCCCTATATCTTTCTGGTGGAAAGAGATTGCCGGTTGGCTCCATAATATGAAAGGAACCTTCTGTGAGATCTTTTCTGCCAGAGTATTCTCTGATTTCCATATTTTCTGAATCCTTTACTACTGGTAAAAGAACAGTTTTCCCTAAAGCTGTCATCTCATCAATAAAGGTATGAGTGTTGACTTCATCAGGGAGAGAATAATACATTAAAATGATTTTAGCCTTGCGGAAAGATTCTTGATCTGCAAGTCGGGATAAGACAGAAAGCGACAGTTCCTCAAGTTGGCTTGAGGAATACTGTCGCTTTCTGTCTTTTATGATTTTTCTAAGTTCTTTCTTATTCATCTTATGCGTTTGCCATCATCATATTTCTGCAATGTAGTGAACTGTAATTGTATGGTATGTCAGCCATTGCTACTTTCTGCTTCTTGCTTTTGAATTTGGCTGTTGGCTCAGGTTTCTTTGGGAACGCCTCGTGCTTTTCGAAGACTTCGAGGGTCTGCTTAATCACTGGGTCGTCCTGGTTGATATACTGAGTCCAGGCTTGTTCATCAAGCATGTTATAGATGATACGGCTGTCGATGACTCTATCCAGCAACTTATGTGACTTCTTGATAAGAAGGTTACGGCGCTTCAATCCATGCTTGTCTGCATAGTTGGCAAACTGTTCCACCATGTTCTGACTGTCAAGATAATCGGCAAGTTCCATCATCTCCTTGAAGTTATTCAACTTAGGACGATTATCATCAGTATAGGTAAATGCAAACTGTAGAATCAAGCCGCTCAAACTAGCCTCTTTGAAGTAGGAAGTCATACCGAGCGTATCTTCTGGAACAAAGATGTCTGGCGTGATACCACCTCCACCATAAACTACACGTCCAATGCCTGTGTGGTATGCAGGACCCGTATGCTTGATACTGTCTTGTGAGAAAAATTCTCCATGCTGGTAGCGATCCAGAAGATCCTGTTCATAATCCTTGTCATCACCCATCGTATAAGGTTTTTGGATACATCTTCCAGAAGGAGTATAGTATCTGGCAATGGTGAGACGGATAAGGCTATGGTCTGGGAATTCTATTTGCTGTTGTACCAATCCCTTTCCGAATGAACGGCGACCGATGATGGTTGCACGGTCATTATCCTGCATGGCACCTGCAAAGATTTCAGCAGAAGAAGCCGAACCCTCATTGATGAGTACAACCATAGGTATCTTTTGATAAGAACCCTTGCCGTCGCTCAAATAATCTTGGCGAGGAGACTTTCGTCCTTGTGTATAGAGAATCAGTTTCTTTTCTGGTAAGAACTCGTTTGCCATATTTACTGCAGCTGTGAGATAGCCTCCAGAGTTGTCGCGTAAGTCAATGCAGAGATTAGAGAATCCCTGTTGAGACAGTTTGGCTAAGGCGATAAGCATCTCTGGATAAGTGTTCTCACCGAAGTTCTTGATGCGGATGTAGCCTGTATTGTCATTGAGCATGTAGGCTGCAGTTACACTCTTGGTAGGGATTTCTCCTCGTGTTACCGTGAAGCTCTGTACCTTGTTGCTGCCATAGCGGATTACGCCGATTTTTACTTTCGTGTCTTTAGGACCCTTTAAGCGGTGCATGGCTTCCTGATTAGTCACGATTTTGCCCACGAAAGGTTTGCCATCCACAGCAACAATCTTATCTCCTGCTAGAAGACCTGCTTTTTCGGCAGGACCGTTTTGGATTACATTTTGCACATGAATGGTGTCCTGGCGGATCACGAACTCAATACCTACACCCGAGAATGAACCTTTGAGGTCGTCATTAGCCTGCGCTGCATCTTTGGCACTGATGTAGACCGAGTGGGGATCCAGTTCCGCAAGAATTTGTGGAATGGCTTTATCTACTAGCGAATCTATGTTGACAGAATCCACATATTGGTCATCAATGAGATGGAGCAAGTTGTTTAAACGGTTGCTTCCACTATTGATGACGTTGAGTCGGTTGCCGGCAAAATGATTCGAAAAGAATGTGCCGATGACAATGCCTAGCACTACGCAGAGTGCCATGATGAACGGCATAAACCTGTTGGTCTTATTCTTGTTCTTATTCATAACTTACTAATTTACATTATACTAACGTTATTCTAAACTGATATTTTCATCAGGATTCATATATTCTACTTTTACTCCGGCTCTTTCCAATAGTTCCACACCATCAGTAAGTCTGTATTTCTCGGCATATACAACTCGTTTGATGCCTGCTTGAATGATGAGCTTGGAGCATTCGATGCAAGGAGAAGCAGTGACATAAAGTGTGCTTCCCTCGCTGTTGTTGCTGCTGCGGGCCAACTTGGTTATGGCGTTGGCTTCTGCATGGAGGACATAGGGCTTGGTTACATTGTTATCCTCGCAGATATTTTCAAATCCGCTTGGTGTACCATTGTAACCATCGCTGATAATCATCTTGTCTTTTACTACTAAAGCACCTACCTGTCGGCGTTTGCAATAGCTGTTTTCTGCCCAGATGCGAGCCATGCGAAGGTATCGCAAATCAAGCTTTTTCTGTTTTAAAAGGTTGTCCCCCATTGATCTGTTATTTATATTGTGTCATTTATAATTACTTGCCTAAACTGTTAACTCTTCTTGATTTCGTTGCGTTCCAGTAGGGCGTCTATGGTTGGCTCTTGTCCACGGAATCGTTTATAGAGTGTCATCGGATGTTCTGTGCCTCCCTTTGAGAGTATGTTGTCACGGAAGCTTTGGGCGGTAGTTCGGTCGAAAATACCGTTTTTCTTGAACACGCTGAATGCATCAGCGTCCAGAACTTCAGCCCATTTGTAACTGTAGTAGCCGGCTGCGTAACCTCCTGCCATAATGTGCGAGAACTGTACGGTCATGCAAGTGTCAGGCAACTGTGGCAGAATCATGGCTTCTTTCCATGCTTCTTTCTCAAATGGGATGATGTCAGCATTAAAGGCATCCTTCTTGGTGTAATATGCCATATCCAGAAGTCCGAAACTTACTTGGCGCAGGCAGGCGTATGCTGCCATGAAGTTGCGGCTTTTTACGATACGTTCGATGAGCTCGTCCGGCAATGGTTCACCTGTTTCATAATGGAAAGCAAAGGTGCGCAGGAATTCCTTTTCTATGGCATAGTTCTCCATAAATTGAGATGGCAACTCTACGAAATCCCACCATACATTGGTACCCGAAAGACTTTCGAACCGGGTGTTGGCGAACATTCCGTGAAGGCTGTGACCAAACTCATGCAGGAAGGTCTCTACCTCTCCCAAGGTCAGGAGGGCAGGTTTTTCTTCTGTAGGCTTGGTGAAGTTCATCACTACGCTCACGTGTGGACGAATGTTGTTGCCTTTATGGTCTATCCATTGTCCTTGGAATTCTGTCATCCAGGCACCTCCCTGTTTGCCCTTGCGTGGGAAGAAGTCTGCATAGAACACAGCCAGATAACTGCCGTCTTTATCGAATACTTCGTATGCCTTCACGTCAGGATGGTATACTGGAATCTCTTTGTTTTCCTTGAAGGTAATACCATACAGTTTGTTGGCTAATCCGAAGACGCCCTTTATCACCTTGTCAAGTTGGAAGTATGGACGGAGCATCTCTGCATCCAGATTGTATTTTTCCATCTGGAGCTTGTGGGAATAGAATCCGAAGTCCCATGGTTCCATTTTGAAGTCTTCGCCTTCCAGTTTCTTGGCTAGGGCTTCTACTTCTTTCACTTCTTTTTCTGCTGTTGGCTTATAAGCCTCAATCAGATCATGGAGAAGTTTATAGACATTCTCTACATTACTTGCCATTCGATGACGTAATACATAGTTTGCATAGGTCTCGAAGCCAAGAAGTTGAGCGAGTTCTCTACGTAAATTGACCAATCGCTTGCAGATTTCAATGTTGTTCTGCTCGTTCTCATGGGTACAGACCGTATTGCGTGCCATATACATCTGTTTGCGGAGTTCACGCTGAGTAGAGTAGGTCATGAATGGAGAGTAACTTGGATAGTCGAGTGTGAAAATCCAGCCTTCTTCATTCTTCTCTTTGGCAGTATGAGCTGCTGCAGCCTTTGCTGTTTCTGGAAGTCCGTCAAGTTGAGCCTCGTCTGTGATATGGAGGGTAAATGCCTTGTTTTCCTTCAGGAGATTCTGTGAGAACTGGAGGGTGAGAATACTTGCTTCCTCTGTAAGTTTGCGAAGCTTGTCTTTTCCTTCCTCATCAAGAAGAGCACCACTACGTACAAAACCATCATAACTGGTTTCCAAAAGCATCTGTTCTTCTGGGGTTAACTCTCTGTTAGGGTGGTCATGAACATATTTAATACGCTCAAAGAGTTTCTTGTTGAGTGTAATGTCGTTGGCATGTTTGGTGAGGATAGGACTCATCTTTTGTGCCAGTTCCTCCATCTCGTCGCATGTCTCTGCACTCATCATGCATGAGAATACATTGGAAACACGACTTAAAAGGTCGTAATAATGTTCGCCTTTTTCTGTATCCACACGGGCGATAGTATTCTCGAATGTAGGCTCAGCCGGGTCGTTGATGACCTTGTCTGTCGCTTCTTTGTCACGGCGAATACCCTCCATGAAGGCAGGCTCGTAGTCTTCCAGCAGGATACGGTTGAAAGGCACAGTATCGTGCGGTGTATGATAGGGAACAAAGAATGGATTCTCTCGATTCTCTGTATTTCTGATATGATTCTGATCTTTTATATCTTGCATGATAGTGATTTTTTATTTGTTTGCTTTACTCTATGACAGTTCTCTTTTTATTTATTCACAATCAGCTTTTCTAATTGTGGAATATAGATTCTTCCTCTTTCCAGATGCATGAGCTTTTGCTTCTGCAGTTCATTCAGCACGTTGGAGACATAGATTCTCTTGACATTCATTTCTGCGGCAAGTCTTTCCATCTTGATGTGAAATAATTTTTCGCCGGCAGGTTTGAGACATCGGCTTTCAAAGAACTGGATGATACGTTCTGAGAGTGTTTTGGGAGGAACCCGATACAAGCGCCGGTTGTTCTTTTGGGTTTGAGTAGAAATGAGATTGAACATGTTGATTCTGAAAATCTCGTATCTATCAGATAGTTTCTGCATCTCCTGCTTGCTGATACTCATCACGCTACATTCTTTCTTTGCGATATAGGTGTGAGTGAAGTATTGGTTATATCCGTAGATGCATTCCATTTGAAACGCTTCTGGGGCTTTGATGCCTTCTTCGATGCGGTAGCCATGATCGTCAGCCTCTGTGACAACGTTGAGTTCGCCGGTAAGAAGAAAGTACAGACGTTTGCAGGGCTCTCCTTCCTTGACGATGGTGAGTCCCTTATCTGCCTTTTGGAAATCGAACTTTGTATGACCGGCTACTTCCAGCAAATCGTTACGGCTCATTCCCAGGAATAGAGGCAGATTTAAAAGATTGTCATATACTCTGTCTTCTTGCATTCTATTTTAATATTTTCTTCTTGAGCTCTGGCGAATACCATATCCTGTTATTTCCCTTTTCATCGGAATAGATGAGATAGGCGTCAAGTTCAGGATGTTTTTCCAATACTTTCCTTGCTCCATCCAGTCCCATTACCATGAAGGATGTGGCATAGGCATCGGCTGTGGCACAATTCTTGGCTAGAACGGTGGCTGACAGAATATTGTGCTGCACGGGATAGCCTGTCTTCGGGTCTATTGTGTGAGCATATTTCTTGCCGTTCTTATAGTAGAAATTCCGATAGTTTCCACTTGTTGCCATTGCTATGTCTGTCACATTGATTACGTCTTGTAATTCTTGACTCGTATTGAGAGAATCGTCTGTTGGCTTGTTGATGCCTACCCGCCAAGGCACTTGCTTGTCGCTGTTTCCATTCACCACAATTTCGCCACCAATCTCTACCATAAAGTTTTGGATGCCTTTTTTCTTTAGAAACCTTGCCACGATATCGCTTCCGTATCCTTTGGCTATGGCTGAGCAGTCAAGCATGATATGAGGATTCTGTTTCTTGACGTGCTCTTCCTTTAATGTTACTTTCTGGAATCCGACGATAGCGCGAATACTGTCTACTGTTTGTTGGGTAGGAGGGTTCCCGGTCTTGAATCCGAATCCCCAGGCATTTACCATAGGGGCTACAGTGATGTCAAATGCTCCGTCTGTTTCTTTGGATATTTTTTCTGCGAGTTGGAAAACCTCAGCAAACATGTTGTCTACCTTCACGTCTTCATTACGGTTGATACGCGAAATGATGGATGTCTTGTTGAATGGAGAAAGAGAATTGTCTACTTTCTGCAGTTCAGCCTCGATTTCTTTTTGGTAATTGACGTCACTTTGGTAAGTGATGTGATAGATAGTACCAAAGATGAAACCTTCATCCCTCTGGTAAGGTGTATTTTGCTGTTGGCGAATGACATAAATACTGCCAAAAATCAAGAGAAGCAGAAACGGTATCTGCCAAATGAGTCTTTTATTCTTCATTGTTTATATTTCAAATGTTACATTGAACGTACCGCCAAGTCGGGAACCACCTTGCTTGCCGAAGCCTGGTACATAATAGGTGTTGCCCATGTCGCCATCATTATGGGCAACACGACGCTTGTATCTGAAACTCCATCCCATGCGGATTGGTCCCCATATCTTTGCATCTATTCCTATTACACCTTCCAGCCAGTGATAGTTAGCGGATACGCCTTCTGCTCCGTAAGGTGCATCACCTCCCCAGACTGGATCTTTGATGGGTGGTGAAGAGATGTCGTATTTATAGTAGGTGAAACCGTAACGGAATCCACCAAACAGGCGGTAGTCATCGTGCTTGTTTTTGAGCAGGTTCCAGTCTACACCCAGACGGGCGTATGGTGCACTTGTCTTATAAGTGATCTGGGTACTCTCATCGAAGGCATCTGCTTTGCCGTAACCCAATTCAAAGATAGGGTAATACTTGTCTTTTAAGTTCACTCGCAGAGAAGCTTCATATTGTCCGTAATCACTTACCATCAATTGGGCTGGTCCTATTAAATCCACACTCACCGCCATTCCGTTAAACCATGGAATCGTATCTTTTTCTACCGTTGCTACCTTTTTAAGACGGTTTTGTGCGTTCGCCCATCCTCCACCTAAGAGTAGGAGAAGACTCAGGACGGTTACCGCTTTTTTAGTAACGGTTACCGAAATATATGTAGAAATGCGCTTTAGATGCATCATAATTAACCTCTTTATTGTTGATAACTATTGAGTCGATATAGTTGTGGGTTGTCTTCACTTCTGTTATTTTGTGGAAGTAGGCTGCACCGCAATCTACAGACTCGAAATGTGGATAGTCCTCTTTCTTGACGGTTACTGTATCTTTCCATACCTGATTGTCTGCATTCTGAATTTCAAAAAAGAACACATCCTCAGGCTGGTGGTAACTCATCGGAAGGATGAAGCTATCCACGTTCTCATCCTTATTGATAAGTACGCTGTCTTCTCCTTCCTGTTTGGTGGTCGAGATGGTTAAGGTGGCGTTGAGTGTCTTTACGTCGCCCATCAACTTATACTTGGTGTAAGTGGTGTTGTTGAGCGGGCAGTTGAGACTAGTGCAACTAGCCACCATGAGTACCAGCATCATGAAAACCAATGGTATTATTTTTTGCATCTTATTTCCTTTTCTATTTGATAATCGTTACGATTAGGGTTCTGACGACTGATAAGGTCACCCAGAAATCCGGCTAGGAAGAACTGACTGCCCAATACCATCGCAATGAGAGCGATGAAGAAGTATGGGGAATCGGTGATGAGGTGTCCGTAGATGCCACGATGTAAGTCTATGGCTTTATCGATGCCAAGTCCGATAAGCGAGAGAAAGGCAATGAAGAACACCACACTTCCTAAGAATCCAAAAACATGCATTGGCTTCTTGCCGAAGTTGCTCAGGAACCAGAGTGTCATCAGGTCCAGATAGCCGTTCACGAAACGGTTCCAGCCCATGAACTTGGAAGTACCAAACTTTCTTGCCTGATGGTGAACAGGTTTTTCGCCAATCTTTGCGAAGCCTGCATTCTTGGCAAGGTATGGAATGTAGCGATGCATCTCACCGTATACTTCGATGTTCTTCACTACGTCGCGGCGGTAAGCCTTGAGTCCGCAGTTAAAGTCATGCAGATTGTGGATGCCGCTCACCTTGCGGGCTGTGGCATTGAAAAGTTTGGTTGGAATCGTTTTGCTCAGAGGATCTCCCTGCTTGCGGTTCTGCTTATAACCCGATACAAGATCGAAACCATCTTTCTTTATCATTTCGTAGAGACCTGGTATCTCGTCTGGTGAATCCTGCAAGTCGGCATCCATAGTGATGACTACATCACCTTGTGCCTCTTTGAATCCACAGTAGAGGGCAGGACTCTTTCCGTAGTTGCGGCGGAATTTGATTCCTTTTACCTGCTCGTTTTTCTCGGCAAGTTCTTCTATGACGTTCCATGAACGGTCGGTAGAACCGTCGTTCACAAAGATAACTTCGTAAGTGAAATCGTTGGCATCCATCACCCGTTTGATCCAGGCGAAGAGTTCTGGCAACGACTCTTCCTCATTGAACAGAGGAACGATAACTGAAATATCCATTTTATCTGATGTTTTGAGAATTTATTTTTTTATCTGAAACCTAATTGGCTATTTTCTTTTTGGCGAATATGGCAGCAAGTATCGGACTGAGTATTGCTCCAGCAACCAGGTCGGTAATCATAAACATGGATGCCCATGCTATTGGTTTCATCATAGAGATGGCATCGAAGAGAGCTTTTGTTTCCTGTGCTGTCAACTGATAAGCCTGTGCTATCATCTGGTAGTTGGTTTGAAGCTGAGTCATAAACATGCCTGTATCCATGAATCGGAACCAGAGATACTGCACGATGGTGAGCAGTAGGGTAGCATAGAAGAATGTCTGGATGCAATAGTATAATCCGTGTCTGAAAGAAATATGTCCCTCTCTTACGAAGTCACGGAAATACTTCAATCTCTTTGCTACCACGAATGGGGTAGAGATAATCAGAATGTTGGATAGTAACCCCAGCATCTGGTACTTTGGTTCTACTGCCATCATGGTGCAGACGAAGCTGGCTATCCATACGATGCCAAGAATTGCTCCATCTTGACGGGCAAACGCTTTGGTTTGTTTGATCTTACCCGTATCGATGACGTAGATCTTAACCTTTTGCGTCTGTTCGTCTGTCTTCTTCTCTTCTTGATTTTCGTTATTTTCTGTATTCATTGTTATAATGTATTTCTGCGAATGTAATATATCAATTTGCAAAAATACAACTTTTTTATTATATAAGGTGTAAAGGGTGAAAATATTTATATATAATTAAAGATAGAACGCCTTGAAAGATAGAAAAATATATGTTTCTGTTTGTTTTGTACACTTCAATGCGTCGGGAAACTTTTGTTTCGGTTGTGCCAAACTTAGATAAAATAAAAAAAGGAACCTTCTGAAAGAAGATTCCTTTTTGAGCCTCTTGTCGGATTCGAACCAACGACCCCGAGATTACAAATCACGTGCTCTGGCCAACTGAGCTAAAGAGGCGGGTGGACAAGCGATTCATATCGCACCGCTACAACCAAGTACCCTTGCTATGTTCCCATCCTGGGGGATTCCGAGGGAGCTGGTCGTATGAGACTTGTCCGTCTCATAAACTTGAAAGCGGCTATTGCTTTTAAGCGAGTGCAAAGGTACTGCTTTTTTCTTATCCTGCCAAATGTTTTGCAGAAAAAGTTTTGTTTGTTAACGTTTATTTAGAAAAAGGAGGCAGGATTTGCCTCCTTTTCCATACTTCACCTTATTATATTTAAGAGGAAGAAGCAATTGAATTCTTCACTCTTCACTCTTCACTTAAAAGTCTACCACCGTGATTCCTGCACCGCCAAACTGTACATGCTCATCTGCATAATGGGTCACATTAGGGACGCTACTCAAATATTGGCGGATGAGTTGTCTGAGGATACCGTTGCCCTTTCCATGAAGGATGCGGACACGTGGCATACCTACCAGGATGGCATCATCTATAAAATACTGTACAGCATTCAATGCTTCATCACCACGCATGCCTCTTACATCCAAATCCTGATGGAAGTTGGTCTTGTGGGCATCAATGGTTTTTCTGGTTTCCTTGCTGATACCGTAAGAGGCAAGGTTTTCTTTGCGTTCCTCGGTCTTGTCCACATTCTCTACTGTAGCCGTAGCATGCTCCAGTCTGTTCAGACGCATTTTGGTTCTCATACCTCCGAATACGGCAGTAGCGGTATCACCGTTGATGCTTTCCACTTTTCCGATAGTTGTCAATCCTTTGATACGAACCGTATCACCGGCTTCTATCTCCCGTTTGCTTTCAGCCTGCACCTTGTTCTGTGCATTACGCAGGGCTGCCGCAGCCTTCTCCTGGGTCTCCTTCTTTTCAGCCTGTCGCTTGGCATGCCGCTCCTTGCGCTGCTGAATCTGGGCTATCTTGCGGGCTATCTTGTCATCCGATTCCTTGGTGTCAATCTCCTGAACCTCCTGTTTGAAGGCATCGAGTTCCTGACGGATGCGGCGGGTTTCCTCCTTCTCTGCCTGACTCTCTCGAATCTCTCTGATGGCATTCTCAATCTTCTTGTTACTTTCCTTCAGGAGTTCTGCAGCTTCTTCCTTGGCTTTCTTGAGAATGGCTTTTCTGCTTCGTTCGATATCCTCAATATCACTTTCATACTTGGAGATGGTTTTTTCCATATCCTTCTCTCGTTGGTGGATATTCTGGCGTTTGTTCTCCCAGTATCGCTTGTCACGGACAATGTCCTGGAGGTACTTGTCGCTCTGGATATATTCTGAACCTACGATGTCTGAAGCTTCTTTGATAACCTCTTCTGGCAATCCGATCTTTCTTGCTATTTCGATGGCAAAAGAAGAGCCCGGACGGCCAATGGCTAACTGGAAGAGTGCTTTCATCTCATGACGGTCGTAGAGCATGGCACCATTAACCACACCTTCATGACTGTCTGCAAAATGTTTCAGGTTCTGATAGTGGGTCGTGATGACTCCATAAGCCTGTTGCTTGCAGAATTTATCGAGTACTGCCTCTGCGATGGCTCCTCCGATACCCGGTTCTGTACCGGTACCAAACTCATCTATCAATATGATGGTGTCGCTATTGGCGGCTTTCATCATATTTTTCATGTTCAGGAGGTGGGATGAATACGTACTGAGGTCGTTCTCCAGGCTCTGTTCGTCACCAATATCAATCATGATGTTTTTGAATACACCTGTCTTTGATCTCTCACTTACGGGGATACTCAGTCCGCATTGCAGCATATATTGGAGCAGTCCCACTGTCTTTAAGCATACGGATTTACCTCCGGCATTCGGACCGGAAATGATCAGGATACGCTTTTCCTTGGTCAGTGTGATGTCTAAAGGTACTACCTTTTCATTTTTCTTCTGTAATGACTGCTGGAGCAGAGGGTGGATAGCTCGGATCCAGTCTACGTGCGGATGGTCTTCTACCTCAGGCTCGATAGCTTTGAAGGTATCTGCCAGCTTTTGTTTCGCCTGAATCAGGTCGATGATGGCAAGGAAGCGGTAACTGTCAAGAATCTCCTTTGAGAAAGGACGAACCTTGTTGGTGAAATCGGTAAGGATGCGGATAATCTCCTTTCTTTCTTCACCTTCCAGTTCACGCACACGGTTGTTGGCTTCTACCACTTCGGTCGGTTCGATGAAGACGGTTTTACCCGTAGCACTCTCGTCGTGTACGATACCTTTGATCTTTCTTTTCAAGGTAGGGATAACCGGTATTACCAGTCTGCCGTCACGGAGGGTAGGAGTCACGTCTTTCTCAACAACACCTTCACTTTGGGCAGTTCGTAATATACTATATAATGTACGGGAGATACTGCCTTCAGTCTTTGCCAGTTCTCTTCTGATCTGGAGGAGTTCCGGGGTCGCATTATCTCGTATCTTTCCAAATTTGTCAAGGATTTGGTCTATTCTCTGAATCAGCTGCGGAAAGGTCATCACGTTTTGTGACAGTCGGTGTAGGGCAGGGTAAGGGTATTTCTTTTCTCTGCGCCAGCCGTCTTCCGGTTCTGCGTGCCCGTCGTCTTCATCACTATGATTCAGAATCTTTACCATGCCTGCGATGGTTGCAAGCGAACGTCTCAAATCGAAAAGCTCGTCTTCTTCCAAGTGGGTGTTTTCTACTCGGATGCGGAGGATACTTTCTCTGACGTCATAGAAATACTGCAGGGGAAAGTCTTCTACTTCCTCCATCAGTCTGCGGAACTCACGCACCTGCATGAGCCATTCGTTTACTTCTTCAGCTTCATCGCTGAATGCCATCTTGTCCACTTGTTCTTTACCAAGTGGAGAGAGGCATCTTTCGCGTAACATCTTGCGGATTTCGTTGAATCCTATCTTGTTTTCAAAATTATCTGGATAAATCATGGGTGCAAAAGTACAATTATTTTGGCTAACTACCAAATATTTGAACCATTAAGTGTGTTCTTTGCCTTTGAAGGTGTAAGCCTTTTCTTGATGTCGTTCAGATAATCGGGCCAATCGTATTTGTGCCGCTCGTTCCATACTGCCCCCAGGAATGCCGCACCACCAAAGTTCCAGGCTCTCAATTGCGGGATAAACTGGGGGATGACTCCTCCTAAAGCTACAACTTTTTCGTTGATGATGCCATTGTAGGCTGCGTCTTCCAGATCCTTGTTGGTAAAGGTGTGGTGGTAGCCTTTCTTCGAGATGCTGTCAAAGATTGGACTTAGGAACACATAGTCGTAGATAGACTTGGATGCAGGAGCGTTTTCTTCGGGATTTTCCTTGTTGGGTATGTTTAGTGCAGCCGTTACTTCCTGGAAGTTATGGCATGAACGGGAAATGTGTCCTTTATAATCTTTGGGAATCCCGGAATTGCGCTTGTTGAGATGAATTCCATGAAGATGATATTTCTCGCAGAGTTCAAAATGTTCATGTATGACTATCTGCGGATACCATTTGGCATCGATCTTCTGTATTAGATTCTCATAATCCTCCAGGCTGGCTTCGGGTTTACGGAGATGTAGAAGATCGATACCGCTTTCAAATAACTGTTCTATGTAGCCTGCTTCGTTTCTGATGAATTCAGGCAAGGTGATAACTATCCATTTCATGTCATTTGCTTTTTATCTATTTGGTAGAAAGTGTCTTGGGTTCGTAGAAATGGTTTACCGGACCGTGTCCATCTCCTATTTTTACGTCTTTTCCGGCGAGAATGGCTCCAGACAGGTAAGTCTTAGCCATGGCAATGGCGGTATTCATGTCCATTTCCTTTGCCAGATAAGATGTGATGGCAGATGACAGGGTGCAGCCGGTACCGTGGGTATTGCGGGTGTTGATGCTGAGACCCCGATAGCTGGTGATGAGTTTTCCTTCTTCGAAGAGATAGTCTATCTTTTCTTTTCCGTCGAAGTGACCACCTTTGATAAGTACGAATTTGCATCCCAGTTTGCTGATGGCTGAGGCTGCGGTCTTGATGTCTTCTGCATTCTGGATTTTCATTTCTGCCAGAATCTCTGCTTCGGGAATGTTGGGTGTCAGTAATGTGGCAAGAGGCAGAAGCTCTGAGATGAAGATATCCAGGGCATCCTCCTGCATGAGTCGGCATCCGCTGGTAGATACCATTACCGGGTCAATAACGAGATGCTGGTATTTTCCCTGATACTTCTTGAGGGTATTGGCAATGGCTTTGATGGTGTCACGGTCATTGACCATTCCTATCTTGATGGCATCCGGTTGGATGTCGTCCATCACGGCTTCTATCTGTCCTTTCACGATTTCCGGCTCTACGTTCTGTATGCCATATACCCCCTTGGTGTTCTGTACGGTGATGGCTGTAATGGCAGAAGCTGCGTATACGCCTAAGGCTGACATGGTCTTGATGTCTGCCTGGATACCAGCTCCTCCACAACTGTCAGAACCGGCTATTGTTAATGCTGTGTAGTATTTCATTTCTTACTCCTGTTGGTTAAATATAAAAAAACTTGGTACACTCTTGCTTGACAGGAGTGTACCAAGTGGCTAATTATTGTATTTTGTCAATGCTTCCTTTACCATTTTGCCCCATGGCTTGATAAGGTCTGGAGTCCAGTTGCCTGTAGCCTTGGCACGAGGTAGGAGCATGGAGCAGGTTTCGTCTTTGTCGCTTACCGACCAGTTTACCCAGCTCACCTTGTTCTTCTCCATGACATCGAGCCATTTCTGGTATTCCTCTGGAGCCAGAGGACCGTTGCCGGATGCTTCCATGCCGGCGCATTCTGATACGAATACAGGAAGTCCGCTCTTTACGGCTGCTTCTAGCTTGTCGCGCAGATAGTCCTTGTGTGTTGCTGCATAGAAATGCAGGGTATACATCACATTGCTTACACCGTCGATAGGACTTTTAGCAACAAGATCGATGTCCTGATCCCAATGTGGGCAACCCATCAGTATGATGTTGTCTGGATCATATTTCCTGATTTCGGTAATGATGGTCTTGGCGTAGACCTTCAGGTCTTCCCATTTGTCCTCTACGGGTTCGTTGTAGAGTTCATAGAGTACGTTTGGATACTTACCGTATTTCTGTGCCATCTTGCCGAAGAAGGCTTTGGCTTCCTCTGTGTGCATTTTGTGTGCGTGCCAGTCGATGATTACGTATGTGCCGTTCTTGATGGCGGCATCTACTACCTGCGTGATGCATTTCATGGCAAAGTCAGGGTTCTCCAGATAGTTGTCTTCTATCTGAATGCCCATCGCTGCACGGATGATGTTGGCATGCCAGTCAGTGGCGAGCCATTTTACGGCTTGCTTGTTGTAGAATCGGGGCCAGATGTTGTGCCATCCCAGGCTCACGCCTCTCAATACTACAGGGTTTCCACTCTGGTCGCATAGTTGCGCTCCCTTTACCTGCAGTTGTCCCCATTGTTTTACTGGACTGACTGCATACAATTGTGCCATACAGAAGATGGCAACAATAATGGTCATTAGTTTTTTCATTATGTTCTATTATTGTTAAAAATATACTGTCGTTTCTTGCGACATAAAATCGTTGCAAATGTACGATTTATATTTGAAATAACCAAATATTTTTGCGATAAAGTTTCATGTCAGCTTCTTGCCTTGCCTCGAAAACTGTTTTTTACCAATGCCGACTCGCAGTTTTCGCAGAGGGCTTCGGTTGCCGTATGGTGCTTGAACCCCTCTATCATAGCTTGGGCTCTTTCTGAAGAAAGAATCTCTTCCAGGGATTGATGCAGGAGATTTCCCAGTGCAATATCTCCGTTATGGTCCAGACAGCAAGGCACCAGGGTGCCGTCTGCAAGTACGCCAATCTGTTTGATTAAAGCCTTGCAGAAAACTTCCCGTTTCTTTTCTTCTTCGTTCTTGCTGTTCCTGATATCGTTTTCGAAGTTGGGCCATTCGAATTTTCTGTCGAATTCCAGATAAAGGTTGTCGCAGAGGCGGTAACCGTCTGGGCGTTCCTTCCAGGGTTTAGGAGCATATTTTTCGATGAGTCTCATTACTTCTTCGTTTTCCTTGTCTCTTCCGCCCTGGTTCCAAAGTCTTAGTACGATGCAGGTTCCCTTTGCAGCAGCTTGTGTAGAGAAGGTCATCACCTCGTCCATATAGCTGGGCAGTTCCCCCTTGGCATTGCTTTCGTGCGAATGTAGCGAGAGTTGTATTTTGTGGGGAAGTGTATCGAGAAGTTCCATGGCACGATGCAGCAGGGTTCCGTTCGATGTCAGTACAGTCTTGAATCCCTTTTCTCTTGCCGTCGTGATAAACTGTGGCAGGAGAGGGTGGAGCAGTGGTTCTCCCATCAGGTGAAAATAAAGGAAGCATACCTTGCCTTTGAGCTTGTCTGTGAGCTGGTTGAATTCCTCTGCGGTCAACTGTCTCTTTTCCCTGGTATGTTTAGGGCAGAAGTGGCAGTTGAGATTGCATGTATTGGTTATTTCTATGTAACAGCGATCTATCATCATTTCTTTTTATATGGTATTATATATTGTATAGCTAAATACTAAAAAAGCCTTCTGAAATTTCTTTCAGAAGGCTCTTGCGGAGAGAGAGGGATTCGAACCCCCGGTACCTCTCGGTACGACGGTTTTCAAGACCGTTGTAATCGACCACTCTACCATCTCTCCAAATTCGGTCGGATGACTATAGCTTGGTTTTCTTAAGCGGGTGCAAAGGTACGATATTTTTTTGAATCCACCAAATATTTCGGCAACTTTTTTTGATTCTTACTGCTAAAAGTGAAAAGTAGGGGGAGAATGATAAGGGGGTATAGAAATGAAAAAGCCTTCTGAAATTTCTTTCAGAAGGCTCTTGCGGAGAGAGAGGGATTCGAACCCCCGGTACCTCTCGGTACGACGGTTTTCAAGACCGTTGTAATCGACCACTCTACCATCTCTCCAAATTCGGTCGGATGACTATAGCTTGGTTTTCTTAAGCGGGTGCAAAGGTACAATGTTTTTTTGATTCCACCAAATTTTTTGGAAACTTTTTGAGAAAAAACATCAAAAAACTTAAAATGATACCTCTAAACCTATACTGTATCTACCTTTCAGATACGAAAAAGGGCTACCGCTGTAGCCCCAACCTTGATAACCTTAAATCTAATACTATGAAAAACACGTTGCAAATATAGTAAATTATTCTATTCGTTATGTACGAAAAATAGAAAATCTACTTCTTTGCCGTGCTTTTTTGTGTTTTTTAACCAAACTTTCGTATAAGGGGAAGTTCTTTATTTCAGATATCCCTTCTTCTTGAATTCCTCCATCAGTGGCAAGGCGAGAACCTTGGCATCTGGGTGAGGAGCACCTGTTGTGCCTAGGGCACGAAGGTCGAAGAAATGCTTCCAGTCGCTGATGAAAGCGGTGTGAACCAACTCGGTGTTGCAATCCAATGGTAAGATGGCACGTGCCTCTTGTGGCTTGCAACCGGCCTTTATCAGTTGCATGTAGGCAAACTCGGCTGCTTCATTGGCAAAAATCCATGTGGTCAGCTTGTTCCATTCTGCTGAACGGTTTTCTGCAATGTCCAGACAGAGGTCGGACAACTGGTAGTCACTGGGATCTTCTGAGCCGTCGAAACCTTCTGCCGCTACCCATGTAGGGAGGTTGATGGTTATTTCGTTGTCGAATTTGTTCTTCGAATAGTTGCAGTATCTCGTGCTCTGCTCTGCCATGGAGTTGGCACGGTGACGGTTGTATTCACGGGTAATACTGATCTGGGTAGTGAAATGAACCGTGATGCGCAACTCGTGTTTGCCTTCCTCATAGTCGGTGAGGTATTTCAAGTCGTCCATCGCCTTGTTTTCTGCCAACACTCTCAGGTTGGTGGTGATGTAGTCCTTGCCATCGATGGTGTTGCAGCGGGAGAACTTGTTGTTGAGATAAAGTGGAAGCTCCCCGTGGTTGCACACAAGATAGATGGTGCCATGTTCCAGCATGGCATAATGTTCACTCTCTATCATGCGACCGACAAAAGGCTTTGCCGAATCATCGGTTGTGTTGTTCTCACTTTTGTAGCAAACTCTTCCTGCGCGTTCTATCTGTTGATAGACGCCGAGCTCTCCTGGTTTCTGCAACCAGATTTCATACGATGGTCTTTGTATTTTCATTGTTTCTGTTATTTGTTCTGATTGCAAAGGTACATTTTTTTATGCATACTGCAAAATAAATATCTCCTTTTTTCGTACTTAATATTATAATGTATAATAATGAGAAGATATGGAGATAAAACCGATAGCACATTTTCGCTCACCGTTCAGCAGTAAGTTTGGTATTCCTAAGCAGGCTGGACTGGTGGCTGAACTCGAAGGTCAGATAGTTTTTGAACCGGAGTATCGCAATCCTGATGCCCTTCGTGGCATGGAGGGTTTCGACTACCTTTGGCTGATTTGGGAATTTTCTGCCAATAAGCACAAAGCCAATAGTCCGGTGGTTCGTCCTCCGGTATTGGGGGGCAATGAGAAGGTGGGAGTCTTTGCTACCCGCAGTCCCTTTCGTCCCAATAATATAGGATTGTCGTCTGTCAGAATTTCGGGAATTGAGTGGGAGACCAGTAAAGGACCTGTTATTCATGTAAAAGGGGCCGACCTCATGGACATGACTCCGATATATGATATCAAGCCTTATGTGGTATATGCCGATTGTCATCCGGATGCCCGAAGCGGGTTTGTTGATGAACGCAGGTGGGATAAGTTGCAGGTAGAAATATCTGATACGGTAAAAAACTTTCTGCTGTCTCAGGGCATGACGGAAGAAAAGATCGGGATTCTGAAAGAGGTACTGGCGCAAGATCCTCGTCCGCATTATCAAAAAGACCCTCATAAGGTATATGGAATGCCTTATGAGGGTATGGATATTCACTTCACGGTCTGCAATCAGATACTTACCGTAGTGAAGTAGTCGTTTGCTTTACTTTGCGAAAGTAGCAAAGTGTACGTTGTCGAGCTTGATCTTGCAGGCATCGTCAATATCCTGTGCCTGGTTGTTGTAGAAGATGTATGCGTTCTTGACAGTGATGTCGTGAACCATACCTTCTGCTCCGTGGGCAACGATACCGTTCTTGCAGCCACGCACATAGATGTCGCTCATGTGGATGTCCTGGAAGTTTGGCAGGTACTCCTGTTTTACTGGGGCTGCCTGCTTCTTTGCTCCCACGTGGTTGTCCCAGTAGGTGGTCTCGAAGGTGATGGCATCTCCTGTAATATCGGTCATATAGATATGGTCGATGAAGATGTTCTCTGATGTACCGCCCCTCTTCACGGAACTCTTGAAACGCAGGCCGGCGTCGGTTCCCTGGAAGGTGTTGTTGCGTACTACGATGTTCTTCATGCCGCCACTGAACTCACTGCCGATGACAAAACCGCCATGGGCATGATAAACGGTGTTGTCCTGGATGTTGATGTTTTCACAAGGACCGGCAGCAACACCGGCAGCACCTGCGCCACCCTTCATGCAGATACCGTCATCACCTGCATCTACCATGTTGTTGACGATGAGTACGTCCTTGCAGCTTGAGATGTCGATGGCATCACCATTCTGTGCATTCCAAGGACATTTTACGGTAATACCGTCGATAATCACGTTCTTGCATCGGGTAGGGATGAGGTGGAAGCGGGGACTGTTCAGGAGCGTGACGCCCTGGACCAGCACGTTTTCGCAACTGGTGAATCGGATCATGTGGTTGCGTACCTTTTCCTGGTCATCAATGTTGTCAACAACATTTGGAGTATGTTTCAGATGGAGCGGATACCAGATGTCGCCTTTCTCGTTGAGGGTACCACCCATCTGCTTGAACTGGTTCCATTCCACATCGCTCACCTTGCTTCTCTTCACCGGTCTCCACCATTCACCGTTTCCGTCGATGGTTCCTTCACCGGTGATGGAAATGTTCTTGCGCTTGCTGGCATTGATGGCAGGTGTGGCGCGGTTCTCCTTCTTTCCGGTTTCTTCGTCTATCTTGATGAGGTCGTTCTTGTCTTCAGAGAATACGATGATGGCATTCTTCTCCAGATGCAGGTCGATGTTGTCTTTCAGAGAGATGAGTCCTGTGAGATAGATACCTGCAGGCACGTTCAGATGACCACCGCCCATTTTGCTCAGTTTGCTGATAGCCTTGGCAAAGGCTTGGGTGTTCATCGCCTGTCCGTCTCCATTGCCGCCACATTCCAGAATACTTACGTGGTTGTCAGGAATAGAAGGAAGAGTAGGCTGTTGCATTTGTACTGGCAAGTTTTGATAATACTTGCTGTAGTCTTTGGCTTCGATGGCAGATACCGTAGTTGCCATTCCGAAGATTGCCAATAAAGAAATCAAAATCTTCTTCATAAGTCTTTAAGTATTGCTTATATTGTTTGTAATATCTGTTTCGTTAGTTCCTTTATGCGAAAAAGGCGGCTCTAACCGAAGTTAGAAACCGCCTAAATGAAAGGAGGAGTGGTACCACCAGGAATCGAACCGGGGACACAAGGATTTTCAGTCCTTTGCTCTACCAACTGAGCTATGGCACCATTTCTTTTGCGGTTGCAAAGGTACAATAAAAATTTAAATTGAGCAAGAGAAAACGAAATATTTTCTCTTGCTTAATGTTTATTAACTAAATCTAGTCTTTCAAAGGATTCCAACCCTGAGCTTTGAGCTCGAATTCCTGACCATCTCGTGTGATGAGGAATTTGCCCAGGCTCTCCTTGGTGATGTAGCCTATCTGCTTCACGCCTTCCATCTCCTCGATTTTGGCATGGTCACCAATAGGTACTGTGAAGAGAAGTTCATAGTCTTCGCCACCGTTCATGGCACAGGTGGTGAGGTTCATGTTGAATTCCTCTGCCTGTACGGCTGTCTGGTAGTCGATAGGGATGTTCTTCTCGTACACTCTGCATCCGCAATGACTCTGTTCGCAGATATGCATCAGTTCACTGCTCAGTCCGTCGCTGATGTCCATCATGGCTGTAGGACGGATTCCTGCTTCTCTCAGTTGGGCAATGATGTCGCCACGTCCTTCCGGTTGAAGCTGTCTTTGCAGTAAGTATTCCTTGCCGGCAAAGTCGGGCTGGAAGTTGCGCATCTCTGCCAGGTCTCGGTTGAGGGCAGCCAGCTTTTGGTCGTCTCCCTTTGCCTTGGCTTCTGCCATCTTCTTGCGGATGTCTTCCACCTGTCCGTAGTATACTGCTTTTTCCCGCTCCAGCAACTGAAGTCCCATATAGGCTGCACCTAAGTCGCCCGAAACGCAGATGAGGTCGGTCTCCTTCGCACCACTGCGGTAAACGATGTCTTCTTTGTTGGCCTCACCGATGCAGGTAATGCTGATGGCAAGACCTGTAAGCGAAGAGGTGGTATCTCCACCCACGATGTCAATGCCCCATTTGTCGCAAGCCATGCGCAGACCTTTGTAGAAATCATCCAGGTCTTCAACTTTGAAGCGCTTGCTCAATGCGATGCTTACTACCATCTGTCTGGGGGTTCCGTTCATGGCGAAGATGTCACTGATGTTCACCATCGCACTCTTGTAACCCAGGTGCTGCATGTCGATATAGGTGAGGTCGAAATGTACTCCCTCCATCAGCATGTCTGTAGTAATGAGCACTTCCTTGTCCGGATAGTGCATCACGGCACAGTCATCGCCTACACCGTAGACGGTAGAAGCGTTTTTGTTTTCATATCCTTTGGTGAGATGGTCGATGAGACCAAATTCACCCAACTTTGCTATATCCAATTTTTTACTTTGAACTTTGAATGTTTAACTTTGAACTTTATGATTAGCATCGGAAGCAGGAAAAAGCTGGAGTCCAGCTTTTAGCTTCTGCGAATCATTTCTCGCATAATCTCAGTCATCTTTGGCTGGGCGGCATTGGCTGCAATCTGTACCTCCTCATGGCTCACCTCTACAGGAACGTCGAAGCCACCGAGGTCGGTGATGATACTGATGCCGAACACCTTAATGCCGCTATGGCGAGCCACGATAACCTCTGGTACGGTACTCATACCTACTGCGTCACCGCCTAAGATGCGATACATGCGATACTCTGCAGGAGTCTCAAAGGTAGGACCCTGAACACCTACATATACACCATGCTTGATGTGGATGTCTTTCTCCTTGGCAATCTCGTCAGCCAAATCACGCAACTGCTTGTCGTAAGCCTCGTGCATGTCAGGGAATCGGGGACCGGTAGGGAAGTTCTTGCCCCGCAGCGGATGCTCTGGGAAGAAGTTGATATGGTCGTCGATAATCATCAGGTCACCGATTTCGAAGTCAGGATTCATACCTCCAGACGCATTGCTTACGAAGAGGGTCTCGATGCCCAGTTCATGCATCACGCGCTCAGGGAAGGTAACCTCCTTCATGTTATATCCTTCATAGTAATGGAATCTGCCTTCCATTGCCATGATGTCCTTGCCGCCCAGCTTACCGAAGATGAGCTTGCCGGCATGGCCTTCTACGGTAGAAACCGGGAAGTTGGGTATCTCGCTGTATGGAAATTCATAACTATCAGTTATTTCTGAAGCTAATTGTCCTAGACCGGTTCCCAGAATGATTGCCGTTTTCGGACTTGTTGTCATCCTTTCTTTTAGCCAGGATGCTGTTTCTTGAATTTTTTCGTACATAGCTAATGATTTTTTCGTTAAAATTATCTTGTTGCTCCAGCATGAAGCTTACCTTGATAGGCAGTTCATACATGCTTTCTTTTACAGTTTCGTAGAGTCCCTCTGTATCTCTCAGTCTCACGGCGTCTTTTTCTGTCGTAATGATGATACGAGGTTCCGGCATGGCTTCGAAGGTGCTGTTGATGCGGTCGATATCCTTGCGCTTAAACTGATGGTGGTCACCGAAGGAGAGGGTCTGTACTCCCTTTGCCATTGGCTTGATGTCGTGTTCCATCTGTTTGGGTGATGCAATACCCGTCAGGAGCAGCACATGATAGTCGGTCATTCCCGTCAGGGCAGGGTCTTTCACTTCTTCCTCTTCATCGCTCTTGATTTCCTTTGGCTTCAGTTCCTTGCTGTTGAATACGCCCTTTGGGGTATCATAGTCAATGCAGGTGAAGTAGAGCTTCTGGAAAGGGTAGAGGTTCATCGCCTTGGTCAGCACTCTGAACTCCATCGGTTTCAGGTCCTTCGGACATTTGGTGATGATCACGATGTCGGCACGGTTCTTTCCGCTCAGGGGTTCGCGGAGCCTTCCTGCCGGCATCATCTTGTCATAGATGATGAGACGGTGATAATCTACCAGCAGGATGTTGATGCCTGGCTTGACATAGCGATGTTGGAAGGCATCGTCCAGCAATACCACATCCACGTTCTTGGTTTCCCCGTCGTTCTGCAGATGGTCAATACCTCTTACTCTTTTGGCATCTACTGCAACATAGATGTCCTTGAATTTCTGGTGCATCTGGAAGGGTTCATCGCCAATCTCTGTCATCTCGGTATTTTCATCGGCTAGCACATAGCCGTGACTCTTTCGTTTGTAGCCACGAGATAGTACGGCAATTTTCACTTTGTCGTGAAGTAATCGGATAAGATATTCCACATGGGGAGTCTTTCCCGAACCACCCACGGTAATATTGCCCACAGAGATAACCGGTATCGAGAATGCTCTGCTCTTCTTCAGTCCGATGTCGAAGAGCCAGTTGCGGAATCTCACGATGGAACCGTATATCCAACTCAGTGGTAATAACCAATCATTGACCTTGATAAGATCACCTTCTGTTCTCATGTCTCTCTCCTTTGTTTTTTACACCTTATTATATATTAATGTATATTGAGCACGAATGGCATGGCTGCCTGCACTGGCTCCTTCTCCTTGATGCTGCGAATCAGCATGAATGGTTTGTATAGGTCGCCTAATGTCAACTGCAGCTGTTCGTCGAGATAGCTGCCGCCATTGCCCGACAGTTCGCCCATCAGCTGGGTGAGCCAGTCGGCTGCCATAGGATACTCGGTAGTACCATAGTCTGAAATCTTTGCCAGTTGGGCTGCCTTGGCAACAGCATCGTCCAGACTGCCGAAACCGTCTATCAGCTTGATGTTCTTGGCGTCTGTTCCCAACCATACTCTTCCCTGTGCGATATTCTCTACCTGGTTCACGCTCATCTTTCTGCCGTCAGCTACACGCTTACGGAAGAGGGCATAACCGCGGTTCACGTATCCTTGCATGCAGGCAATCTCGTCGGCTGTCCATGGACGGCTGCTTCCTCCGGCTCCATAGCTGCTGTTCTTGTTGGTCTTCACCTCGTCATACTTGAATCCCAACTTCTTGGTCATCAGCTCGCTGAAGTCTGGCAGGGCACCGAAGATGCCGATACTGCCGGTCAGGGTAGTAGGCTGTGCCATGACATATCTGGCTCCCATACTCATATAGTATGCACCTGATGCTGCCATTCCTCCCATGGAAACCACCACAGGCTTCTTCTTGTTCAACTCACTGACGGCACGCCAGATCTGCTCTGAAGCGTAGGCGTCGCCACCGCCCGAATTGATGCGGAGTACAACAGCCTTGATGCTCTCGTCATCACCCAGGGCCTGCAAGTCTTTGATGACCGTGGTGCTGACAATCTGCTCTTCATTCCCGTAGAGGCTAGGAGTAGCTGTGCTGACAATGCTTCCGGAACAGTAATATACGGCAATCTGGTCGGCAAGGATATTGCTGTCGTCAATAGCAGCATTCACGTCAGCCATTGATACTTGCTTGATCTTGTCGTCAGTATTCAGTCCGAGCTGCTTCTTGACCACGTCCCTGATTTCATCGTAATAGCAGAATCCGTCTACCATCTTGCGGGACTTCAGGAGCTTGCTGTCTTCAAATACCATCAGACCGTCGGCATAATGGTTCAGCGAATCCTTGTTGATGCCGCGGCTCTTGCTGACGTCGGTAAGCACCTTCTGCCAGAGTCCGGTTACGTATCGGGTAACCTGCTCGCGGTTGGCATCGCTCATCTTGTCCTCGGTATACATTTCTGTGAAGCTCTTGTACTTGCCCACCTTTACGATATTGAAATGAACGCCAAACTTAGCTGCCACATCTTTTATATATTGTGTCTGCGAGGCAATACCATGCCAGTCTACCATACCTTCCGGGTTGATGTAGACCTTGTTGGCAACAGATGCCAGGTAATAGCCTCCTTGAGTATATTGGTCACCGTATGCGATGATCCACTTGCCGCTCTTCTTGAAGTCAGCCAGTGCATCACGAATTTCCTGAAGTGTCGCATAGTCAGAAGTCAGGACACCGGTTTCCAGATAGATTCCCTTCACCTTGTCTTCATTCTTGGCCTTCTTGATGGCAGAGAGAATGTTGTTCATGCCAAGGTTGTTGAACTTGTCTCCTGTCAGTTCACCCAGCCAGTTGTCCTCAACTCTGTCGCTGATCTGCCCCTGCAACTTGAGCACCATCACCGAATTGTCTTTCAGTGAAGGTTTGCTGCTGCTTGCTGCTACCATACCAATGAGGCAGATGAATCCGAGTATCGCCATGATGATACTGAATCCGAAGATACCAACGATGGTGGCTGCTACATTCTTGAAAAATTGTTTCATAATAATGCCAATATTTAAATTATAGCTGCAAATATAATAAAAAAGCGACAAACGACAAAGAGATTTGGACAAAATAACCGAAAATTGTTGAAAATATAACATAGTATTAACAAAAAAATGCGTATCTTTGCCGGAGATTTAAGAAACTAATAAGATAAGACAATGAAAAAGATGGTTATTTCTTCTGTGCTGATGTTATGTGCTTTGTCTGCATTGGCACAATCTACAGCCCGCAAATTCGTACTGAAAAACAGTGCTGACGGTCAGAGCGAGCTGACTTGTTATTTACCTCAGAACCCTTCAGGTCGTGCTGTGGTTGATTGTCCTGGTGGTGGCTATTCTCATCTGGCAATGGATCATGAGGGTCATCAGTGGGCTGAATATTTCAACAGGCAGGGTATTGCTTTCTTTGTGTTGAAGTATCGTATGCCTAAGGGCGACCGTAACATTCCTTTGAGTGATGCCTATCAGGCTATGCGCACGGTTCGTGACAGTGCTGCTGTCTGGCATATCAATAAGGAGGATGTGGGAATCATGGGCTTCTCGGCTGGTGGTCATCTGGCTTCTTCTGTCAGTACGCATGCTGAATATGATGCCCGTCCTAATTTCTCCATTCTCTTCTATCCGGTCATTTCCATGGATGAGCGCATCACCCATAAGGGTTCCTGTGTCAATTTCCTGGGCGAGGAGCGTAAGACCAATCCTCAGCTGGTGAAGGAATGGTCTAATGATAAGGCAGTTCGCCGCCATCTTACTCCCCGTGCCATTATCCTGATGTCGAGTGATGATGAGGTGGTTCCGCCGGTTACCAATGGTGTGGCTTATTATTCTGCCATGCGGAATGAGGGTAATGAATGTACGATGCATGTTTATCCTACCTGCGGTCATGGCTGGGGCTTCCGTGATGCAGCTCACGGTTTCCCTTATCACGAGCAGATGTTAAACGACCTTACTTCCTGGCTGAATCATTTCCAGGGTCCAAAGGAGGATGCGGTCCGTGTGGCTTGTATCGGTAATTCCATCACCGATGGCTTTGGAATAGGAATGGCACCTGTCAAGGGATATCCTGCCGTTTTGCAGAAGAAGTTGGGGGATGGTTATCAGGTGAAGAACTTTGGTGTTTCTGCCCGTACCATGATGAATAAGGGTGACTTGCCTTACATGAACGAACTGGCGTGGAGAGATGCGCAGGCTTTCAATCCTAACATTGTGATTATCAAGTTGGGAACCAACGATAGCAAGACTCATAATTGGGTGCACGGAGCAGATGAATATCGCCAGAGCATGCAGGCGATGATAGATACCTTGAAGGCATTGCCTAGTAAGCCGAAAATCTATCTCTGTTCACCGATACCTGCCTTTAAGGACACTTGGACTATCAACGATAGCGTGATTGTGAATGGCGAAATGCCAATCATCAAGAAACTCGCCAAAAAGAATAAGTGTCAGTTCATCGATCTCCATACTTCATATACCTATGGTGATATGATGCTGAATGATGGTATTCATCCGAATGCCAAGGGAGCAGCGAAGATGGCAGATATCATCTTTGATGCGATAGAGAAAAAATAAAAAGGTATATGAGCTGCTGACTCTGATACCTTGATAAATAGGGGCATCTTTGTTTCTTTGAAAGAGACAGAGGTGTCCCTATTATTTTTATGAGCCACAAAAAAAGGATAAAAAGAGGGATTTCGTAAAATGAACCAAAATGAACCAATTTTTCTGAATCTCTACATAAAAGATACAGAAATTCAGAAAACCTTTTATCTATCAACGACTTAGAAGATTGTATATGAAAAGAATAGTAAAAAAATGTTGATTTTCGTAGAACGATATTAATTTTTTAACACGCATAATTTGCTAGTTTCCAACATTTTTCGTATTTTTGCAAGGAGATTCTATATCTCTTATGTAGAGATTCTTAAGAACGAAGATAATAATAATATAAGTGTGGCTTTCATATAAGCGAAGCGTATGATACACAATTTGCTAAACACGGGCTTACCTGCATCATGTATGCAGAAGGCTGAAAGACATAAAAGTATTGAAGATTAGTGGAAGTTAGTCTATTGATTTTTCAATGCTGTGATACATATCACAACCCTAATAATCCGGGGAGAGAAATCTTTTCAGGAGAAACCGAGGTATATTCAGCAGCCAACTAAAGATAACATTCACCTACTCTTCATTCTTCCTTCTTCGCTCTTCATTCTTCGCTCTTCATTCATCACTCTTCACTCAAATTATGTGGTTTATAGTCAATACAGACAAATTTCAAGAACAAAAAACGAAAGAGTTTCTTGAAAAAACATATCCAGGCATAGTGAAGTTTGTCTATCTGCCCAAATGCCGAACGAAGTATGTCAATGCCCAGGGAGAAGAACGCTTCCGTTTTCGCCCGTTGATATATGGTTTGCTGTTTATCAAGGCAGACAGCATCAAGGTTTTGAAGAAAATACTGACACCTTGGGGGTATTTCGTCTACGAAGATATCATCCGTAGTCTGGAAACAGGCGAACAACAGAAAGAAAAGCTAGTCTCAAGAGCACATCTTCTTTGTAAGGATGTCAAGAACTTATCCACGGATGACATTGTCAAAACTGCCACTATTCCAGATGAAGACATGGAGCATTTTATTTATTTCAGTGATAAAGTGGCAGATGGCATAGAGGGACTGAGTATAGTAGATAAGCGATATGATGACCTCATTCAGGAGAATGATACCGTCCGCATATTCAGTGGACCTTTGGCTGGTTGGGTTGGCGTGGTCAAGCAAATCAAGAACAAGGGCAAGAAAGACCGCCATCTTTTTGTGCGATTTGGTAATAATCTCTGTCTCAGTTTTTCCAACGTTCGTCAATACGATATGCAGGTAGAGCATGAGGCAACAAAGGGACCGAAAGCAGAGGCTGTGGGCGTGTGGCGTGCCATCGACCAGATGGTTGGTTATCTTCAGGCAAAACAGCCTTCCGAGAATGCATGTCAAACATTGCGCACTCTTTTTTTGGATTATCAAAAGAGATTGCCTGTCTATCGCAATCAGGGTATGTCGGATTTGGCATACGAAAACAAGAAAGAAAAGAACACGGTTGCCCAGCAGCAAAAGGTTTTGGATCAGATAGACAAAAGAATGCGAAATAACTTCCGTGTTCTTTCCAATTACTTGAAGGCAGGTGAAATCACCCTGGAAAAGTGGTTGAAAGACCTGATTCCTGATGCCCCATTACGTCCATTTCTTACACCTACTTCTGGAGCAATCATCCCGGAAGGACATGATTATACGGTGTTGCATCATCATGGAATCACGGAGTTAATCCTCCGCTGTAATCTTCGGGATGTCTTCCAGGATAAGGGGGAGACCGTCCGAAAACTTAATTAGGGAAGCAAACAACTGAATTGAGCATTT